>JAGVOT010000116.1 GCA_020052615.1 Nitrospirota bacterium
CGTGATCGCAGCCGTCAGCGTCGTCTTCCCGTGGTCAACGTGGCCGATGGTGCCCACGTTCAAATGCGGTTTTGTCCTCTCAAATTTTGCCTTTGCCATAGTGAGTCCTCCGGATCAAGATAGTTTATGAATGCAAAAAACTTTGGAGCCCATGAGCGGGATTGAACCGCTGACCTCATCCTTACCAAGGATGTGCTCTACCAACTGAGCTACATGGGCATTAAACTCAGATGACAGAAGACCTGCAACCAGTCTACAGACATCTACATGTTCCTATTGTCCGTGCTCTGCGCTCTGTTCTCTGTCTATTGCTTATGGAGCGGGAAACGGGATTCGAACCCGCGACCCCAAGCTTGGAAGGCTTGCGCTCTAGCCAGCTGAGCTATTCCCGCGTACAATTGCCGATCCCGGACAGCCGATCCCGGAGGGTAAACCACACCCCGCGATCATGAGATCCGTACTAATATGAAGTGGTGGGGAGGGGAGGTTTCGAACCTCCGTAGGCTGACGCCGACAGATTTACAGTCTGTTCCCTTTGGCCACTCGGGCACCTCCCCGAATAACAACTGCCTTTACGTAATGGGTGATTTGATGCTGTAACCGGTAGATAGCTGGAGCCACCGGAGGGAATCGAACCCACGACAGGCTGATTACAAATCAGCTACTCTACCAACTGAGTTACGGTGGCGATACTTCGGAATCCCCTGGGCACACCACGACTGGGACCGCTTTTCACGGAAGTTGGTATTTTAGCGGAGAGCTACCAGGATGTCAACAAAAAAGTTTGAATAAAAAGACAAATAATCAACCGCTGGGGGCAGCGGTCAGGATATCAGCGGGAGCGCTGCCGGAGGGTCTCATAGAGGAGGATCCCCGCTGCCACGGATACGTTCAGGGAATTGATCTTGCCCAAAAGAGGCAGGGAAACCAGGTAATCGCACCGTTCCCGCACCAGCCTGCGGACCCCGCGGTCCTCCCCGCCCAGGACCAGGGCGGTCGGCCGTACGAAGTCGGCATCCCAGTAAACGGTTTTACCATCCGCTTCTGCCCCGACCACCCATACCCCGGCTTTCTTCAGTTCTTCCAGGGTGTTGACGATGTTCACGACCTTGACCACGGGAACGTGCTCTACTGCTCCTGCCGATGCCTTGGCCACGGTCTCCGTCAGGCCTGTCGCCCGCCGTTCGGGAATGATCACGCCGTGGACACCCGCAGCGTCGGCTGTCCTGAGAATCGCCCCGAGGTTCCGGGGATCCTCGACACCATCGAGGACAAGAAAGAGCGGCGCCTTCCCCTGGGTAACAGGGACGTGTAAAACGTCGTAAAGAGTAGCGTACTGCTTTGCCGCAGCAAGAGCGATCATCCCCTGGTGGTTCGCACCGGGCGCCTCCCGGTTCAGCGCTTCACGGCTCACGAACCTGACCTCTGCGCCGCTCTCACCCGCCAGGCGGAGGATCGTCAGCACCTCCCGGTCCTGCTTCCGCTGTTCGGACACCAGGACGCGCTGGACCGGCCGACCGGCCTTGAGCGCCTCCAGGACCGGCTTTATGCCGATGATTTTGTCTTTGGACATGGCTTCCAGAAAAAACGAACACGAATGACACTTAGGGACGAATTACACGAATCAGCGACCTGGCCCTGCATTCATTCGTGACATTCGTACTAATCGTGCTATTCGTGTTTCCGCTTTCTTGACGTGATTTCCATTGCGGTTACTTCGGTTTCCAGACCGTGCCGCCGGGTCGGTCGAAGAGCGTCACTCCCGCATCATCGAGAACCTTTCGGACCCGGTCCGCTTCTGGCCAATCCTTCCGCTCGCGGGCCTGATTTCGTAGATGGATATATTCCTCGATCTGTTCGACCGAAAGGGAGACCTTGTGCTCTCCGAGCCGGGCTTCCTGGAACCACTCCTCCGGTTCACGCAGGAAGATGCCGAGAGACCGGCTGACATTATCAAATGACTCCTTCGCGGTCGACAGAATGATGTATGCACCCTGTTCGTTCTTCTGGCCCAGGTCGGCAATGAACTTGTTTACCTCGCGGACGGCATCGTAGATGATCCCGATCGCCAAAGCAGAGTTGAAATCGTCATCCATGGCCTCTTCAAAGGCCTTCGGCAGATTCACGACCTTCTCGTAAAGCGGTTTGTCAGCCGATTCGACGACCTCTCCGGGCTTCACTGTGGACGGCTTTTTTCCGGCCAGAAAGGTCTTGATCTCTTCCTTCATCGTGTAGAAACGGTCGAGCCCCGCCCGGGCATCCTTCAAATTCGCATCGGAGAAATCGATCGGGCTCCGGTAATGCGTTGAGAGCAGGAACAGCCTGACGATCTCCGCATCATACTTGTCCAGGATGTCGCGGATCGTGAAGAAGTTCCCGAGGGACTTGGACATCTTCTCCTGATTGATGTTCACAAAACCATTATGGAGCCAATAATTCACGAACCGTTTGCCCGAGGACGCCTCGCTCTGGGCGATCTCGTTCTCATGATGAGGGAAGATAAGGTCCTTGCCGCCGGCATGGATGTCGAAGGTCTCGCCCAGATGCTTGAAGCCCATGGCCGTGCACTCGATGTGCCAGCCGGGCCTTCCCGGCCCCCACGGGCTGTCCCAGGCGGGCTCGCCGGGCTTCGAGGCCTTCCAGAGCGCGAAGTCAAGAGGATCATCCTTCCGTTCATCGACCTCGACGCGGGCGCCCGCTTTCATATCGTCAAGGTTCCGCTTCGAAAGTTTGCCGTATTCCTTGAAGCTTGCGACGCGGAAATAGACATCCCCGTCCACGGCGTAGGCATGTCCCTTCTCGATGAGGCGGCGGATGACGTCGATCATTTCCTTGATGTGCTCCGTTGCCAACGGCTCGATGTCCGGCTTGCCTACGCCCAGGCGCTTCATGTCTTCCTGGTAGGCATCGATATATTTGCGCGCGACCTCTGCGGCCGGGATGCCTTCCTGCTTGGCGCGATTGATGATCTTGTCGTCCACGTCGGTGAAGTTCCGCACATACGTGACCTGGTATCCGCGCCGTCGGAAGTACCGCTGGATCACGTCGAAGGCCACCGCACCGCGGGCATGCCCGATGTGGGAGAGATCGTAGACGGTCACACCGCAGGCGTACATGTTCACCTTGCCCGGCGTGACCGGGACGAACTCTTCTTTTCTGCCGGTCAGGGTATTGTAGAGCTTGATCATGCCAGAACTGTTCTCCCTTGCTGCATCGCACGTCCCGCAGGATTAACGAGGATGAGATTGTATACGGCCGAAGCTCGGTTTGTCAAGAAATTTCAGGGATTACCGTGACGCCTATGCGCCGCTGTCCAGCACCTGACGGACCTGGCGTGCCAGCGCGATGGTTCGAAAGGGCTTATGGATCATGGCAACGCCCGGCTCCAGTATCCCCCGGGCAGAAAGAGCTTCATGGGCGTAGCCGGACATGAACAGCACTTTTATACCCGGTCGTTTGATGCGAAGCACTTCAGCTAGCTGCTTTCCGTTCATGACCGGCATCACCACATCCGTCAACAGGAGATCGACGGGTCCGTTATAGGAAGCGCTCGTCCGAATCGCATCATCGCCGCCCGCGGTCGCCAGGACCCTGTAACCCAGCGGCAGAAGCACCTGGCGGACCAGTTCCCTCACCGAGGGATCGTCCTCTACGACCAGGATCGTCTCCGTCCCAGTCGGCAAGGGGCCGCTAAGATCGATGTCCTTTTCCTTTTCCTTTACCTTTTCGCGCTTTCCGACGATGGGGAAATATAATTTGAAGGTGGTCCCTTTCCCCGGTTCGCTGTCCACGATGATATTCCCGCTGTGCTGCTTTACAATGCCGTAGACTGTGGCTAGTCCCAGACCGGTCCCCCGCCCGAGTTCCTTGGTGGTGAAAAAAGGCTCGAAGATCCTGTCCCGCACCTCCGCCGTCATGCCCTCCCCTGTGTCGGTCACCGACAACAGGACGTACTTGCCGAACGTCACCGTTTCCTGGGCACGGAGCAGGGCATCGTTGAGATCGACGTCCTTTGTTCCGATCAAGAGACGCCCCCCCGACAGCATCGCGTCCCTGGCGTTCACGGCAAGGTTCATCAGGACCTGCTCGATCTGTCCCCGGTCCGCGCAAATGGTGCTGATCGTAGCCTCGGTCTTCAACTCAAGCGAGATATCCTCGCCGATCATCCTGGAGAGCATGTTCGCCATATCCCCGATGACTCCGTTCAGGTTCACCGCTTTCATCTCAAGGACCTGCCTGCGGCTGAACGCCAGGAGCTGATGGGTCAACGTGGCCGCCTTTTCGCTCGCCTCCCGGATGCTCATAAGGTGGCTCCTGACCGGATGATCTTCGGCGAGCTTCATCAGCGTGAGTTCCGCGTAGTTCAGGATCGCCGTCAGGATGTTGTTGAAGTCATGCGCCGCGCCGCCTGCGAGCCGGCCGATGGATTCCATCTTCTGTGACTGAAGAAGCTGGCCCTGCAGACGCTGCCGCTCCATCTCCGCCTTTTGCCGTTCGACGATCTCCTGCTTAAGCTTTTCCACCGTATCAGCGAGCTCTGCCGTCCGCTCCCGAACGGCCGTTTCGAGGCTTTCGCGGTACTGCTCGAGATCATACTGAAAACCAAGCTCCGATCTGAGGGCATTACCGCTCAGATACCGTACGAGCAGCATGGTCGAAAAGATCAGGATGATAAAGGTATTCGCGATCAAAAAATCCCGATGGTTGGTCAGGGATTCCGTCAGGACAATGGGCGCGAGATAGAGGAGATAGATCAAGGATGCAATGACCACATGAAAGGTGAACGGTGCCGGGACAACGCCGATGACCGATATGCCCAGCAGGATCATGCCGACATAATAGGGCGACTCGTGCCCTCCGAACTGTATGATCATGATCTCTATGGCCCAAGCGGACCCGGCGACCAGCACATAGGCCAACACATAGAGATGCCGGCTGCTCAGTCTTCCTGCCAGGAAATGCCCGATGAGCAGGAGCAGCGACAGAACGATCCGGTAACGCAGGAAAACAGCAAAGTTCTCCGGCGTGACAAGATAATCCAAACCGCCCAGGAGAACAAAGAGGACACACCCCCAGAGCGAAGCCCTGCGGAGCCAGAGACGGAAGGTGCCGTCCAGGTTCTTCCTTATATAGTCTTCCTTTTTCATGGTTGCAGCTGACGGTGGCCATTGTCGCGAATATGATACTATTGTATCATAGAAGGGATGTGTATCCCTGGCACTTCCGGGAGGTACGGCCATGGCGAAAAGCGCTCTTCGTTTCGTTGTCCACGAGCATCGCTCAAAGAGGCTCCACTATGACTTTCGTCTTGAGATCGGCGGGGTGCTCAAGTCCTGGGCGGTCCCCAAGGGTCCCTCCCTGTCTCCTGCGGACAAGCGGCTCGCCGTCATGGTGCCGGACCATCCGCTCGTGTACATCGACTTCGAGGCCATCATCCCCGAGGGACATTACGGTGCCGGACCGGTGGTGGTCTGGGATGAGGGGGAGTTCACCCCCCTCGATACCGATGACCCGGAACAGTCACTGAAGAATGGCAAACTCAGTTTCGAGTTGAAGGGTAAAAAGCTGAAAGGCGCCTTCGCCCTGGCGCAGATGAAGCATCTCCCGAGATCGACGGGCAAGGAATGGCTGTTGATGAAGAAGAAGGACGCTCACGCGAGGGAAGGTTATGAGGTCAAGACCGAGCTTACGCCGGCACGATTAAAAAAATTGAAGGAGCAGGCGCCGCCCTGCGAGACGGAGTGAAAGGAGCTCGCTCCGAAACAAAACGACTGCATAACAGTATGGGTAGTCGGGAGGAAGGTTCCCTCCTGACTTACTGCACTACTTCCCGAATCCACCCTCGAACGCGAACTCCTCGACCTTCTTGCGCTGTGACGGGATCTCGCGCTCCTGCAGGGCGGCGGTTGGCAGGTCTTCCCTGTTCCCCGGCCGTCCTACCGCAGCCATGGCTTCCACCTGGTGATCGTCGGGTACCGCAAGGACCTCCTTGGCCCTGTCATAACTGAATCCCTGCATCCCGTGAACGACCAGCCCCATCATCACTCCCTGGAGCGCGAAACTGTACCATGACGCGCCCGTATCGTACGAATGCGTCCGCGCCGGCTTGCCGTTATGATCAAAGGTCGTCTTGGATACGATGACGAGCAGGACCGCCGCGTTTTTGCACCAGGCCTGATTCCCCGGTGTGAGCAGGCTGAAAAAGGTCTCCCAGTTCGGTGTGTTCCTCATGGCGTAGAGAAACCGCCAGGACTGGTTGTTGAATGAGGACATGGCCCACCGGCCGGCCTCGAACATCCGCATCAGCTCTCCCCGTTCGATCTCTTCGCCCGTCATGGCCCGCGGCGACCAGCGGTTCACGAAGAACGGCTGGATGTCGTGGTCCGGTTTCCGGAAGTCCTGTCCTTTGATGTCGATCAAGACCTTTGCCATATTATGTACCTCCACATTGCGATAACCAATACGGGATCACACCTCACATCCACGACCCGTGTGCAACGAAGTCGCCCGTGGTTCCATTAAAAGCCTTACACCGCCCGCTTGTGCCGGTAGTACCATTCGATCTGCCGCTTCGTCGCTTCCTGGTCGACGTTCTCCTGCTCCACCATGCCTTCGGCCTCGTGCGGCAGCACGACCTCCTTCAGCTTCCACCTGCCGTCGAGCCTGCCGAAGGTCAGGAACTGCTCGAAGGCGGTCACGTCCTCGTCCTGCCGGACGACGCTGCCCGCCACTTTCATGATCTTCTGGGCATGGGCCCGGATGCGCGCCATATATTCGTCCCGCGAACTGTCGGCGAAGTTCCTGACCAGCACCAGTTCCACCTTTCGGACTGAAAGGTTCCGGAACTCGAGGGTGACGCCCTTGTCCCGGTTCTTCCTGATGGCATCATGCAGGTCCCGGGCGAGCTCCGGGAACAGGTCGGCTGTGGGGATCACTGCCGGATATCCTGCCTCTCATGCTCCGGTCAGGCTGAGGAACATGCTCCGGCTCAAAAGCATCATCTTCCTGCGATCCCAGATGCGGTCGGTCTTTACGAGGAAATTGAGCATCCGCTCGACGCGGCGCTCCTTGGTCATGACCGCGCCTTCGAGCCAGGAGCCTTCCGGACCCTCACGCTTCGCCGCGGCGCCGGAGACCTGCTCCACGCCCTTGTCGGTGAACTGCTCGAAGAAGTTGTCGTCGTTCAGAATATCGGACTCTGCGGTCTGCTCGATCTCCCTGAGGAGCCATGCATCTTTATAGAACTGGAAGGTCCGGAACTCCTGGAACTGCGCGGGCCCCTGGTCGCCTCGCAGCCGCTCGCTCGTACGATCGTCGATATAGAAGTCCGTTGCCGTCGCCGTGATGAGCGCGGTGAATTCCGGTCCTCTTTCCCGAGCGCATACCGAACGTTCACCAGGTCGACCGCGTCGATCGAGAGCCCTTTGATCATGTTGAACTCGTGGTTGCGCACCATGCCGCGGATCCGGCCCAGATGGTCGGCATAAAGATCGGGCATCAGGAGCGGCTTCATGGGCTCGTGCTCCCGGGCCTGCCAGCACTGCTGAAGCTTCCGGAAGGTCGCCTCGATGTTTTTTTCAGGTCATCGGGTGCAACAGACGAGTCCTGCTGGCTGATGAACTCGAGAAGCTTCACGGTCTTGACGCTCTTCTTCTCGATGTCGCCCCTGCTGAACAACTGGTCGAGGTTTGCAGATCCCTTCTGCCGGACGGCCGTGATGATAATGAACAAAAATATGCCGACAACGATGATGGCGGCAAAGGAACTACCGTCGGTCGACGCGCCGCGGGAGACATATGAACCACGGGCGGCTCCGCCGCACACGGGTTCAGCTGCTTGTCGATAAAATTCATGATACAGGCAGGTTCGTCATCCCCGTGCAAAACGGGGATCCAGATAGTTTTGAAAACGCTGGATTCCCGTCTTCGCGGGAATGACGAAAAGCGGAACCAGTGGTTGCAAAACCGTGGGCTCCTCTTCGATTCGCTCCGATGTAACCCTGTCTATCCGCGAGTCACGGCAAAGCCGGGACCCGTGGTTCCATTATTTTTTTTCTTGTGCAGAATTACAGATTCTTCCTGGCGTACGCCTCCAGCTTTTTCACCCGGCCCAGCAGCTTCTCGAACTCCCGGAAGTGGAGCGACTGGGCGCCGTCGGACAGGGCGTGCTCGGGCTCGGGATGGACCTCGATCATGGCGCCGTGGCTGCCGACCACCACCGACGCAAGTGCCGTCGGCGTCACCAGGTCGCGCTTTCCCGTCGCGTGGCTCGGGTCGAAGATGACGGGGAGGTGGGTCAGCTTCCTGACCAGCGGGATGATGGCAAGGTCGGCCGTGTTCCTCGTCGCCGTCTCGAAGGTCCGTATCCCCCGTTCGCACAGCACCACGTCGGAGTTGCCGTTCACGAGGATGTATTCCGCCGAGCCGAGCCACTCCTCCACCGTCGCAGAGAGGCCACGCTTCAGGATGACCGGTTTGCTGATCTTCCCGACCTCGGTCAGGAGGTCGAAGTTCTGCATGTTCCGCGCGCCGACCTGCAGGATGTCCACCTTGTCGGCCACGATCTCCACATGCTCGGGGCTCACGATCTCGGTAACCACGAGCAGGCCCGTCTCCCTGCGCACGTCATCGAGCAGGTCCAGGCCGCCCTCGCGCAGGCCCTGGAAGCTGTGCGGGCTTGTCCGGGGTTTGTACGCGCCGCCGCGAAGCACGGGAACACCCATCTTTTTCAGGAACTTCGCCGTCTTCATGAGCTGATCGCGGCTCTCCACAGCGCACGGTCCGGCGATCATCAGGAACGGGGACTTTCCACCCACCTTCACCTTGCCGCCGAGGGTCACGACCGTGTCGGCAGGATGGAAGTCGCGGCTCACCAGCTTGTAGGGCTTGGTGACATGGATGATCTCCATGATGGCCTTATTGCCCTTGAGCGGCGTATCATCCACCCATCCCTGGTTGCCGATGACGCCGATGGCCGTCCTCTCGGCGCCGGGGATGGCCACGGGCTTGAGGCCCATCCGGGTGATGATCTTCTTGATGTTCGCAACGTCCCTGGCAGAGGCCGTATGTTTCAGAACGATAAGCATCTAAATTCCCTCCCAGAGCGATATCACCGCAGAGAGCGCAGAGAACGCGGAGGAAGCAAGGTACAACCTCCCATCACAATATCTCAGCAAACACATTACTTAATACAGGGCCAAAAGCTATACGGTATATCAAGAGTTAAACGAGAGCACATTCAGCCGCGGTTCGTAGCTGTAAATTATTTAAATACCTCTGCGAGCTCTGCGTTCTCTGCGGTAAAAAGGTCTTCCTATTTCTTTTCCCGCTTCCTGCGGTCCGTGATCGTCTCGCCGCCGATGCCCCAGTTGTCCGTCGGGACCTCCTCGATGACCACGCAGGTCGTCTGGGGGTTCTTCCCCAGGATGTCCTGGAGCATCTTCGTCACGCCTTCGATAAGACGTTTTTTCTGTTCCGCTGTTGCGCCTTCGTTCGTGATCTTGATATTTACGTAGGGCATGGTATTTTCGCCTCCCGTATGTTCTTCCCGATTTTCGTCTTTTGACTTGCGTCTAACCCCTTACCCCTCATGCCTGACGCCTTACGGTCTCTACAACGGAAGCCTGATTTTATACCGGATCGCCAGCATCCTCAAGACAAATGTAACGGCGATGCAGGCCGTGACCGCCGCACCCTCATTCGATGTTGTGGCATAAATGACCAGATAGGAACAGGCGCCGGCAAAGGCGCACGTCGCGTACAGCTCCGTCCGGGTGAAGACATGAGGGATCTCGTTGCAGATGATGTCACGCAGCACCCCGCCGAACACGCCGGTCGTGACGCCGAGCAGCGCCGCGATGAACCAGTGTACGCCCGACTGGTTCGCCACCGACGCGCCGGACGCGCTGAACAGCCCGAGGCCCAGGGCGTCCAGGACCAGGTTGACCTTCACGATCCTGTTCATGGCGAAGAAATTCCTTATCACCAGAACGGACCCGATCGATAGCCCCAGCAGCAGGACGGTATAGCCGTAGTGCTCGATCCAGAACAGCGGGTGGCGGTTCAGGATAAAATCGCGCAGCGAACCGCCGCCGAAGGCCGTGATCATTGCCACGGCATAGACACCGATGATGTCCATCCCCTTTTTCCTGGCCTCATAGATGCCGGTCAGGGCAAAGGCGATGATGCCGATCACTTCAATGGTCTTGATGAGCGTGTTCATGATCCACAATCCCCGTCGTTGACTTATCGGGAAATCGCTCCCCGGTTCTTCCCGGCATCCAGCGCTTCATGCGCCACGCCTGCCTTTGCTTCTTTCCATCTTCGCCGCAACTTCTTCACATCTTCGCCCTTCGCCTCTTTTACCTTGAGCTGCTTGTCCTCTGCGGCAAGCTTCACCATCGCCTCACGAATTCCCCTGTCCAACTTCTGATACTTGACCGGATCGGACTTGGGTATCGAGAAATCCCCGCTCGTCCTCCAGATGTCGCCCAGTCTCATCCAGGCGGCGAAGTTCTCGATCTTCCCGCCTTCGAGCAGCTTTATCTTCGAGGTCGCCTTGATATCGACAACCCGCAGACCTTCCTTGTCCGCCACGACCTTCTGGCTTCCCGAGAAAGGTTCAGCGCCCTGGTTGTCGAAGTACTCCCACGTCACCTTCGCGACCTGCGTCTGAGAGGCATGGCAGCTTTCACAACTTCGTGACTTTCCGAGCGGATGGGCAACCTGCTCCACTTGCAGCCAGGCGAGATAGTTGTTGTTCCCGGCCGGTACGCTGAAGGTGCCGAGCTGAACAAAGGCATCCCGCGTCTCGCCCTTGGGCCATCGCCACGTGAGGCCCTGCTTCGGCTGAATTTCTTCCTTAATGTAACCCGCGCTGTTCGGCCAGATCTTCGTGGGTATCCAGATCCCCTTCTGGTCCTTGATCAATATTGGCGGCTCCATGGGGCCGTAATATAACGAATACTTCTTGAAGGGGCTCGGCCTTGACGCGACCATGCCGCTCCCCCAGGAGGTCATCTCGTAGCCGCCGAGTATCTTCACGTGGCAGGCCTCACAGGAAACGTTCTTGTGCACGCTTGCTGCCATGGCCTGTTCCACCTCGGGGTGGCAGTCCTGGCAGGTGGCCCTGCGCTCGATGTGTCCCATGCCGCCAGGTCCGGTCTGATGGCAGTCGACGCACTCCATCTTCTCCTTCACGTGGACATCCTCGGGAAGACCTGCCGGTTCGGAGAAGTCTTTTCCCAAATAGCTGTCACCGCGCCTGCGCTCCATGGTCCCGGCATGGCACACGAAGGTGCTTCTGCCGCCGCCGGTGCAGTTCGCAGCAGGAGGGACACGGCTCATGGCGTGGCTGCCGCGTTCACGGGTGGGTGTGTAGTGGCAGTCGAGGCAGCCTGTGTGGCAGAGGTTGCAGGCCTTCTGCTTGGCGACCGCCTGATCGTACGTAACGGGCTGATTGATCTCGTCGATGATCTTTGTAGTATTCTGGAAGGAGAACCGGTCGCCTTCAGCCCTGCCGACCGGCAGGGTATCTGCAAAAGAAGGCCCTCAATTGTTCGGCCCGTGGATATCGTTCCACGTCCGCATTGACCGCTGGCGGAAATTTGACCCCATGACGCTCGTGTCGAACTGCGCCACCTGGTCGGGATGGCAGGCTGACTTGCCGCAGGTCTTTTTCGCGATCGCAGGATCGTAGCCGAGGGTCTCGGGATTCCGGTCATGCCACATCAGGGTGCCCACGTCATAATCGAGCTCGCCATTCTTGGTGCGCGGAAGCATGGCGCGAAGACGATCATCGCCGGCAGGGAGCAGCCGCTCGACATGGCCCTTGCGCGGAATGATGTTCAGGTCATTGTCCAGCACGATGAGCTTCAGCATGCCCTTGTGCGCCTTGTCGGGATCGTCCGAGAGGCCGTTGCCGAGATGGCAGTCACGGCATTCTGTGTTCGGGTGGCGGGACTCCTTCTGGACCTGCTCGCGGGTCATGACGAACTGGGGATAGCCCAGTTTCGTCATGCGGACGGTATCGCCGTGACAGGAGACGCACCGATCGCTCGACTGGTAGCCGGTATAATAATGAAGGAACGCGAGCAAAAGGACGAGCTGAATGATCAGGATGATCATCCCGCGGCGGGACCCGAAGAAGTTCCAGAGCTTTCCGATAGCCATTAACGGTCCTCGCACTCGCGAACAGCCGTTGCTGCTTTTATCTTGATAAATCCCTTATACGATGCAAGTGGGCGTTGGGGAATCAGGTAAATAATTCCCCCCTTTGCCACGAGGACTATCTTCTGGCCGATTTTCAAATGTAGTTTTTCCCGCACCTCTTTGGGAATAGATACTTGGAATTTCCTGGTTATTGTCATTGTCGTCATGTGAGCAGTTTTTCACGGCACAATAGTGAAATGCGTGCAATGTTTGGGTCGATAGCGTGAAAAGTCCCGGCGGTCGAGCGTGAAGATCTTCCTGATATTGTGGTGCTCGGCGATAGCGACAAGCGAGGCGTCCGCCAGGTCCATAGGGTTGTCGGAATATTTTTTCATCAATTCGCGGATGCGGGGATGCAATTCATCGGAAATATCCTCGACGTGAACTCCTCCGGAAAGAATAAAGTCCCAAAGTTTACTTTGGCCCCTTTCCCAATTGCCGAGAAAATGAAAGGCCTCTGTAAGGACCGGCCACGTCGTCACGGGCGCATTCACTTGCTTTTTCAGTGCCGCAAAACAATGCTTATGTGCCGGCTCGGTATCATCGAACAGAGCGACAAGCGGCCCCGTGTCTATAATGACCATTTCTTTCTCTTCTCTTCCAGATTCGCGGTCATGATCTTTTTACCATTCTTGACCCGGCTACCGTGACCGCTTCCCCCTATCGGCTGAAGAGACTGGTATATCTCCCAGGGCGTTCGCTTCTTTTCCGCGACGATCCGCGTGCAATATGCACGTATGGATTCCCGCACCAGATGCGACTTGGTCACGCCGCTGCATTCAGCGGCCTTTTTCAAGAGGGCCTCGGTTTCCTTATCCAGCCTGGTACTCGATGGCATGGCACGCAACCTCCCGCAGCATGACGATGTAGTACATTATGTAGGACAGGGAGGGGGAAGTCAAGGATAAATCATGGGGAGGATAATCCAATGGCGACAAAGTAGGCCTGACCCTATGAAGTCTCTTTGAAGTCTTTGTTCCTTCGACTTACATGACCGGAGAACGCTACTGCTCAGGCGCGGCAGACATGCTATCGCTTCCGACCGATTGTTCGACGGTCATGCTGGGTGTGTAGATGATGGATGCTTTCCTCAGTGACTCCGTAGAGTTGGGTTTCCAAAACTCCACCATCTGTAGTTCTCTCCGTTTACGAGCGCCCGCATACTGGCTAACGTCAAGCATGTACGCCTCATATATCCGGCCTGGCCGAGCACTGACCGTTACCCGCGAACGGACGAGGTGGACGAGTTTGAGATCAACAAGCTCGTGAATGAGGTCAACTTCAGCATGATGTAATTCCTTGTCCAGCAGGAAGCAATTCGTGTTGTTCTCTTCGAGACAGAACTGGCGGATCTTACGGAATTCTTCTTCAAGGGGCGAACTGTCATCCAGCGTGTCGCGTTTGAAATCCTCCCTTTTCGCCGAGTCGTATTCACCTGCTGCAACATTGACATCTTCTACGCCAACCTTCTCGCCTCGATGCCCGCCTCCTCGTTCAAGTGCAACACCAACAGACCGTCGGAATATAGAGAGAAAGTCGCGAGCAACCCCTGCGCAGGCGAGAACAATGCGGTCCAATGCGCCATCGGTCAGAAAACCATCCAGGCGCCCGACGGCTGCGGTCGTAGCGAAGTTGGTAAGGATCTTTGTCAGAAAGCTTTTCGCCAAAGAATACTTTTCCAGGGTGAGATCGAGATCTATCTCGTCCGCGTCATCAATTATCTTCATTCCGATCGGCGGATCACCGTGAACGTACCAACGCGTTCGATGGCGTATTGTTCCAACCTTCAGCCAGAGGTTGTGGTCCTTGGCAAGACGATGGAAGTAGTCTAGTACACGGGCTTGATCAGAGCGGCGGATGTGATATAGGTCGTCGAGGAACAGATAGGCATCCCCGCCCGACAAGGCTCCGAGGTCGGTAAAGAGGCGCTGAAAGTTCAGAATGTGGCGGTGTAGGAAGTCTGCTTTCGAGTGTTTGTACTTCTGCTCTACTTCCTGCTTAGACGTCTGTGAACTTCCTGCGGTCGTTTCGCCCTCCGCTGTAAGGATCGAGGACTTCGCTTTGACTTTCACGCCGACAGAATCACTCTCAACAGTTTCGGCGCCATCTGTGACACGCATTTCCATGTTGTCGCTGCGGTGTAACTCAGCTTCAAGAGCTTTGATATGTTGATCAAGGCGCTCTGACAGTTGCAATGATTGTGGCCGGTTGAAAGATGGGCGTTTAGGGGCGGTGCCAAACAACTTTTGCCAGAATGATGTTTTCGTTGGTGGATGGACTGCGGCGGAATCCATCCACTTTTTAAACTCCTCGAAGGTCGAAATCAAAACGCTGATCAGGACGTCTGGATAACTATGTCCTTTGAACTTCTCAAGGTTCACATACGCGATAGGGCGCCTATCCACTGTGAGGTCAGCAGCGGCCTTCCGCAGGAGACTCGACTTCCCCGATCCGCGACGGCCAAACACGATATGATGCCGTTTGCTTGTTGTACGTCGCAAAGTTCCAGGTGCTGGTTCTACGAAATGTTTGACACCTTCTTCAGTGGACCGAGCTGCTTCCTCTACAAGAGTTAAGAGTTTCGCCATCTCGGGAGTGTCTAAAATGTTACTCATGAGTTCTTCTCCTCATATTATTTCTGTTGTCGAACGCCCGGCTCAGGCTGCGGCACGCTCGCGACGATAGCCTGCGGCCGGTTGTTAGACGCCCTTCTTGTCCGGCTTGATCTCTCCGACTCTGGAGGTCTTTAGTCGCACAGTTCTCTCCTTCTTTCGCATGGTATGTCGTTTCACCAGCGACATCACAAGGCAGGCAATGAAGAACAGGCCGAAGATCACGCACACACAACCGAGAATCTTGCTGGCGTGTGGCTCCTTCTCTTGAGTCCAAGCAACGACAAAGCCAACAAGGAAAGACAGCAGTCCGCTTGAGCAGAATGACCAAATCTCGTAGTCGGACAGGATTGACGCATCGACCATTCGGATTTCTATTGTGGCGGGCAAAGAGAGTGAGATGTCGAAATCACCAGGGGTTGGCTCTTGGCCTGCTTCCGTCTTCAGAAACGATTCGACTTCGTCATGTTCCGGGCGGGGTTGCGTGGTCATTGCACACCTCCCGTTCTCTTCTGCACCTTCGGCCAGAGGTCCTGCGGTAGCCATCCACTGTATTGTCCGCCCTGCATCGCAGGACTAATGAGGACGTTTACCTCCTTCTTGTTCGATCGGCATACCTCGATGATCTTCTCCCGAATTGCTTGCCTGTGTTCCAGACTGGGAATCTGGACGATGTAGGTCGTCGTAAGCGGCTTCACCCACGAGTAGCCGGTTAGGCACTCGCGAAGTTCTTCATTGATTCGACCCCATCGAGGCTGCGAAGCCTTGATGTCCCACGATATCTGCAAGTGGAGCGCCATTCATCCTCCTTCTTTATCTGTGGTCAACCAGATGTTGAGCGGTTAGACACTTGTATCTACATTTATATACATACTATACATCTATAATGTATATTCTTTTTCCGCGGAGCCCCCATATTAGCCCTGTTAACCTTGACCGGTCAATCACGGTCCTCTGGTTTAAAACAGCCTCTCCATCGCCTCATCCACGGTCCGCACCCCCATGAGCTGCATCTTCCCGAGGCCCGCGGCCTTGTCCAGCTTTTCCACGTTCACCGCCGGCAGGATACAGCGGGTGAATCCGAGCTTGGCCGCATCCTTGAGACGCAGTTCAGCCTGGCTGATGGCGCGCACCTCGCCGGCAAGCCCCACCTCGCCCATGACGACGGTATTGGCGGCGATCGGTTTCTCGCGGAAGCTCGAAGCCACTGCCGCGATGATGCCGAGGTCTACGGCAGGTTCGTCGATCTTGAGGCCGCCGACGACGTTCACGAAGACGTCCATGCCCATGAGATGCATGCCGACCCGCTTTTCGAGCACGGCGATGAGCAGGGACACGCGGTTGTAATCCACGCCGATGGAGGTCCTGCGCGGCATGGTCATCTTGGTGGGGGTGACGAGCGCCTGGAGTTCGGCCAGGATCGGTCGCGTGCCTTCGAGGGACGAGACGACGACTGAGCCGGTTGCGTCCTTCGGCCGCTCGGCAAGGAACAACTCGGAAGGGTTGGCTACCTCGGCGAGGCCGGAGTCCTTCATCTCAAAGACGCCGATCTCGTTCGTCGAGCCAAACCGGTTCTTGACGGCCCGCAGGATGCGGAAGGCATGGCCCCGGTCGCCTTCGAAATAGAGCACCGTGTCCACGATGTGTTCGAGCACCCGGGGACCGGCAATGGCGCCGTCCTTGGTTACATGGCCAATGAGGAAGGTCGGGATGCCCGTCTTCTTGGCATGGATCATCAGCCTGCCGGACACCTCGCGCACCTGCCCCACGCTCCCGGGAGCTGACGGCAGTTCGGACGTGTAGACCGTCTGGACCGAATCGATGACGATGACCTGGGGCTGAAGTTCGTCGGCCGCGCGCAGGATCTCGTCGAGCGACGTCTCGGCAAGGACATACAAGTGCTCCGCCTTGACGCCCAAGCGCTGGGCGCGCATCTTGATCTGGGCGGGCGATTCCTCGCCGGAGACGTAGAGCGCCTTGCCGCGGAACTCCGACACCTGTTTGAGCATCTGGAGCACCAGCGTGGACTTGCCGATGCCCGGGTCGCCGCCGATCAGCACGACGGACCCGGTCACGATCCCGCCGCCCAGCACCCGGTCGAGCTCGCCGATCCGCGTGACGAAGCGGTCCTCATCGCCGATGGTGATCTCGTTCAGGGAGAGCGGATCGGCGCCCTTGCCGCGCCTGGCGGCCCCGATGTCCTTCTGCTTCTCGACCCGCTCCTCGACCAGCGTGTTCCACTGGCCGCAGTCGGGGCATTTTCCCATCCACCGCGGCGATTGCGTGCCGCAGGACTGGCAGACATAAACCGTTTTTACCTTTGTTTTCATGGTGCAGTCATTCTATGGTTTACCACCAGGGTTGTCAAATTCTATTTCCCTCGTGGCGTCTTGATTAATAAAAGCGACCGTGTTATGCTTCTACCAGTTTGCATTCACCAATAGGAGGTATCGTCATGAAGAGATATTGTTCGGTCCTGCTCGCACTTTCCCTGGTCCTGGTCCCGGTACTGGCGCAGGCGGCGCAGTTCGCCATCCTCGGCCCGCGCGCCCTCGGGATGGGCGGCGCGTCGGTGGCCGCGGTGAACGACTCGACAGCCGTGTACTGGAACCCGGCGGCCCTTGCCAACTCCCGGAAGGTGGACATACGCGTCCCTGCCGGTGTTGCTGCAAGGGACTACATGGAGCTCAACGACAACTGGGACCGGATCAACGCCATCTACGATTCCTTCCCCGCTGTCAGCCAGGCGGAGGTTGACGAGCTGAAGCAACTTCTCCTCGACATGGATCAACCGGGCTCCGTCACGAACATCGATGTGACGGGTGGGCTGCTTGTGTCGTTCCCTGTTTCCAGCTCGGCCATGGCCATAAGCATCCCGGTGATCGGCTTCGCAGAGATCCTCCCGACCATCGATACGCTTAACCTCGGTACCACGCTGCCTGCTCCGTCCATTCAGAACAACAACTCAGCGGTCACCGCGGTCGGTCTCGTTCTGGTGGAACCCACCGTATCCTTCGCGACCCCGCTGGGGGACCTCTTCCTGGTAGGCGCAAACGCAAAGATGATCTATGCAAGCACCTTCCTCCATTCGGAGATCATCCGGACCGGCAACTTCGACACCTTCCAGGACGACATGAACAGAAGCGAGACGAAGACCAACAAGGCCTCGATCGACGCGGGCATCCTGTTCAAGCCTGCGTCAGGCCTCGACATAGGTGTGGTGGGACGGTACTTGAACTCGCCGTCCTTCCCCGTTACCGGCAAGGTTGCCACGCAACTGGGCAATGGTGATGTGACAATAACGCCGCTTCCGGTAACCGATGAGATAGAGTTGAAGCCCCAATACCGGGCGGGCGTTGCCTGGAAGCCAATTGACAACCTGACCCTTTCGGCGGACTACGACCTGTCCAAGAACAAGTCCTTCTCCGAGAACACCGAGGACCAGACCATCGCCGGCGGCGTCGAGTTGACCATGCTGGACGAGATCCTGTCCCTTCGGGCCGGCGCCTACAAGAATACGGCGAACGACCTGGCCAACGTCGTCTATACCGCCGGGTTGGGCTTTCGCATACTCTCCTTTCATATCGACCTGGCAGGGGCTTACGACTTCAAGGAGCAGGAAGCGCAGGCTTCCGCGAGCCTTGCGCTCAGTTTCTGATCTTTCGACAGCGCGGGAAAATGACGGCTGCCAGGCCGGCGTGCTGGCGGTGAGGAGATTGCCCGGATGAGACGGTCTGTTTTCACCACGTTCGCGATGACTACGTGCCTGGTCGTTTCCCTTTCCCTGCCGTCTTTTGGCGCGTCCTCTTCCGACAAAAAGCAGGAAGACGGCCTGTTCGGCATCGGACTGGGATACATGACCGGAAGCACGCTCTATCACATCAGCATCTACGACGCGACCGGCGGAATCGAGAGCGAGCTGGAGTTCCCTCTCAATACGGTCTTGTTCGGCCTGGAAGGCGGCTACGCAAGCAGGAACGCGAAGGGGCAGGATGCGTTCCAGGTGGGGCTTCAGTGGTTCACGAACCTGAATGGAGGCTCGGGCAAGCTCAAGGACTCGGACTGGTTGACGGATTCCATTGACATTGCAGAAGTAGGAGCCGCTCACCCCGGCCTGGACATCTACTCCGAGTCGGACATAGCCCTTCAGGTGAATGTCATTGATCTTCGCGCTTCCTATAGCTTCTGGCCCGCCGAGGACCTGGCCGTGGGCCCGCTGGGAGGATTGCTCTACCAGAATTTTCAATACGACGCCAGCAATCTGAATCAGGTAGGATATGGTCCTTACGCGACCGGCTACACCGGAAGCGTCTCAGGCCTTGTCCTTACGTACGAGGTGACCTACGCCATTCCCTATCTGGGCATTCATACAGAAATCCCGTTCAGCGGGAAATTTCAGGCGGTCGTTGACCTGGGCTACAGCCCCCGGGCTGAGGCCGATGACATTGACGACCACGTCCTGCGCGGCAAGCGTTCCGAGGGCAGCGCCTCGGGCAGCGCCTATCTCGCGACGGTCACGGCGCGGTGGGACTTGGAGGACAATGATTATTTCCTGGTCCGCGGCCAGTACCTCAATATCGAGACGACAGGCACGCAAACCCAGACGTGGTACCGGGACGAGATTACGTCGTCGGGAACGGTCCCCGCGGGGACAACATTCACCGGCATCAACGACAAGATATCGTCAAAGCAGATATCCCTCTTTCTCAACTACACCCACAGGTTCTGAGCGATCATATCGGGGGACATCGGAGGTCAGAAGCGCGGAAAGGGTTCAGCGACCGTGCCGGCCAGCGTAAGCAGATAATAACCATCGGGGTCTTTGTTCTTCAGAAGCGACAGGAGCGCGGCCTGTTCCGTTGCAAGGCGCTCCGACGGCTTGACCTTCACCACCAGATTGAGGGTCCCCCGCTCCCGCATCACCAGGTCCCCCGTGATGCGGACCTTCAGCTCTTTTCCGTCGAACTCCAGCTTCCGGATGGTGAAACGGTCACCCTTGATGTCGCCTTCGATCCACCCCTGATCGAAATCCAGGTCGGGCACCGGGAATCCCTTGATCTTAAGCTCCCGGCTCGCCAGGTTCTTGATCAACACCCGCCCTTTTCCCGCGTCGCCGGTCATTTCGTACGATCCGCCCAGCTTTCCCGACAGCTTGAGCCCGAGGGTCTTGAAGAGCGCATACGAGCCGATGTCCAGTCCGTCGGCATCCAGGGAGACGTACCGGCGCTTCGGACCCTGCTCCGTCTTCACGGCCAGTTCCCCGCCGTAGGCCTTCGCCTTGAGGTTCACGGACAAGAGGCCCCGGAGGAATCCGAACAAAGATACATGCGTCCGGATCGCAGGGCTCTCGAACAGGACCATGCCGGTACGGTCGGATACGACCACGTCGGCGAGGACGAACCGGTTTATGAACATCGGCGAAATACGGGCAATGTTCAGATCCAGCTGCGTCCGCGACCGGATTTCCGATTCCAACCTGGTCTTGATTCGGTCAAAGGGGAACAGTACGACAAGGAACGTCACAAAGGCAATGACGAAGTAGAGGGCGAAGGAAAGTCTGCGAATGAGTACTTTTTTTCTATCAAGCATGCATTGTCATTCTATCGGTCATTGCGTGCGACCGACGGGAGCGCGGCAATCTCATCCCCTCGATAGAGATTGCTTCGTTATTTCATTCCCCGAAAAGGCCCCTCCTAAGTCGCAATGCGAGGAGTCGTCATCCCGCGCTGGACACGAGAAGCGTTGCGTTCAGGAGCTTCGGGTTGTCGTACCGCGGCTTGAAGGAGAGCTTCCGGACGCGAAGCGTGGCTTTCTCCAGGAGAAAGACGTAATTCACTATGTCGTAGAGGGTGATATTGTCAAGCCTGATCTCGACGATGCTTTCCTTGTAGCCCGCGGTCTGGCTCCCCGTCTGGGGCTTGAGCGAGACGATCTTGCTGTTCAGGTTCGCCCGCTTCGTTATGTTCTCGATCTCCGTCAGCAGGGGGCCCCGCTTCGCGGCCGCCTCTTGGGCTGCCTGGAGCTCTTGCTGAATATCCCGGTATTCGTCGCGGAGCTTCTTCATCTCCACGAGATCGCGTTCCTTCCGGGGGATGAGGTCGCGTTTGCGCGATAGGTCCGCCAGGAACGGCGACAGGCCAAAGGCGTAAATCAGAATGACCGCCGCGACTGACCCGCCGATGATGAGCGTCTTTTTATCCCGGGATTCTAACTTCAAATAACACCTCTATGAGCAACCACAGATGAACACGGATTAACACAGTTAAACGACAAACCTCTCATACTCCAACTTTGGCTTCGCAAAATTAATACACAACCCCCCGTATGCCGGATATCCGCAAGTAGTTAAGCAGCTGTGCCCTATGGACGTCATCGATCCTGTCAACTGACTTAACTTCCACAATAACGTTACCTTCAACAACTAGGTCTGCGTAATAGAGGCCGACTTCTTTTTCACGGTAAACAACCTTGAATTCCTGTTGAAGAACGATTGCTCGTTTCTTTAATTCCAAATCCCAGGCAAGTGCGTTGCCGTAGACCTTTTCAAGCAGTCCACATCCCAAAATATTGTGCACGGCAAATGCAGAATTGATAACATCTCCTGTCAGTTCTTTGTGGAGAAATTCTTTCTCGGAATTCGTCATCTTTACTGTGTTAATCCGTGTTCATCTGTGGTTCCAATCGTGTTGACGGTTACATGCCCTGCTTCAGTTTGATCTCGAACCGGAACTTCACCTTGTTGTCCACGCCCATGCGGGTATCCTGCACCGTGACCTCGGCAAAAAGCGGCGACTTCTGGAGCTCGGCTTTGATCTTGTCAACGGAATCGAAGGACGACACCTCTCCCTGGAGCCTCAATCGTTCTCCTTCCAGGATGAACTCAGTGAAGCCGACCCGGACCTCCTTCGGGATGCCGTCGGTGACCGTCTTCATCACGTCCAGGGCCGAGCTTCCCGAGCCCAGCGCGCCAAAGAGTTTCTTTGACTCGCTGATCTTGTCGCGCATCTGACGCACGGGATCTGCTGCCGGCCTTCCTTCGGGAAAGGTCTGGCGGTAGATCTCCTTGATCTCGGCATCGAGCTTTCCATAGCCTGATTGGACAATGTAGAATTTCACAACGATATTCACGGTGAACAGAACGGCCGCAACAGCCCCGGCGATGATAAGAATGCGCCTTTTGCGGCGCGTGCCCTCGTCCGCCAGCTTGTATGCGAATTCGCCCTTGCGAAGGTTCACGCCGTCAAGGAGCGCGATGCCCAGGCTCGCCGGGTCCTGCGCCTTCTTTCCGTTGATCTCGGGAAGGATCAGATCGACGGCCACGCCGGCTTCGGTCAGGACAGCCCGGCTGACCTCATCGTCGATCAGCAGCGTTGCCTTCTCGACCTTTTCCTTGTGTTCGTTCTCGAACGCCTGAAGAACGTGGCGAAGGCCGCCGGTTGACTGACTGCCGGAAAAACTTCGGAGGCCTTTCAGGGCACCGTCATGGCGGAAACACATATCGGGACCGCAGAGCAGCAGAGAACCGGTATCCTTCGGCATCATATTCGCGACCGCAGAGAGCCCGGCATAGGACGGAACGATCACTTGCGGATCGATCCCCGCGTCCGCAAGCAGGTCCAGATGCTGCCGCAGGACCGTCTTCGGCAGCATCATGCAGAGCACCTGGGTCGCCGTGTCCTTCTTCGCCGTCGCGCTCTCCAGCACCAGGTGGTCAAGCACGACGTCGTCGAGGTCGAAGGGCACGAGGTCCTCGACCTCGAAGGGCAGGGCCTTCTCGATGCGCTTCCGGTCGGCAAAGGGAAGCGTGAGCGTCCGCTGGGTGAAGAAGTGGCCCGGAATGGACGAAACGATCTTCGCGCCCGCCCAGTCCTTCGACCGCTCCTTGAGGATGTCCACGAGCTCGGCATCGGTCGCAAAGGGCCGGCTGAACGAGTCCACCAGTTCCGTCCGGCGGAAGTCCTTCTGCACGACCGCCGCGGCAACAAGCCCTTTCTCTATTTTAAGACCGACGATCTTCACAACGCTCTCCAGTAGGAGATGTCTTTCCCTTTGACAATGGCCTCGATCTGTTTCGTATAATCGCCCACGGTAGCATAGGCGAATATCCTGTAATATTCCATTGATCTCGTCGTTAAAAGTCCTCTGGCTTGTGTGGTTCCAATGATCGACGATAATTTTCTGGTGCCAGTGCTCGCGAGATCAGCGTCGACATACGGCGTCGCCTGTCTTTCCGTTATGATACTTTTTATATCCAAGTCATTTATTATCCCAAGGCTTCGAAGGACATCGGCAGAGGCAGTGTTTATGTTGATCGTGACCCTGTTCTGGCTCACTAACGCCACGGTCAAGCTCTCATATATCTTATTATAATCCTCGTCGCTCATATACTGATGGAGGCCCGACAACAAGACAAGACTGCCGATATTGCTTTGCGGGTCATAGATCCTGTCAACGACGGTACTGTCGATGCCCTTGTTCTCAAAGAGCGTCCGCACGACCGTAAGTGTTTCCGTATTGTTTCGTATATCATTGATCCTGATCTTCCCCGATTCATCCTCCCATTTGACCCTGACCTCGGTATCGCCGTCACTGATCAGCGGAACAACACCCCATTCGCCCTGGGGTATGATCTCTCGAATCGACTTACCATAGTTCATGAAGGCAAATATACCTGACCGGGCGAGAAAGTACGCGCGCTGGCTGTTGCGGTAATTGACAGCACTGTTCAGGCTGATCCGTGTCGCGTACGAGAACTCAAAGATGAGCGCGATCAAAAGCGCCGTGACCAAGAGCACTATCAGCAAAGCAACGCCGCGATCATTCCGTAGCATCGATAATCTTATCATTGTTTTTCGGACGTCACCCATCATCACTGTCTATTTCCGACATCCACCCTTGCAGTGTACAATTTACCAGTATCAAGAACGAGTGCTATTTCCACTGCCTTAGGCAGTCTCCCCACTGATTTGCTGTCCCACCCATCATCAGCCCATGTTGATCCGTTATCAGAATACGTAAATTGAAGGCTCTCCACCCGGTCCGTGATCTCGTACTCGACCCCTCCTTCAAGTGCCGGGCTGTCCTGGCTGAGCTCTCGCTTTTCCCTCCGGTAGAGAATGAATCCCTTCCCATCCGGTTGCTCCTTGAAAAAGTAGCCCACTTCCCAGAGTTCCGTCTCCTTGGAATCGGGTTTGCGCCAGTTCGTCAGAGTGGTAAGGTTGATGCTGTCATGCCTGATCTTCTCGTTCCCCGGCCCCGACCCGAACTCCGCCTCTTCCTTTTTGCCGTAAAATATCGTTAGTATCTTTGGTGAATTCATGCTGGAATTCATATACGCATTGGCTATGTCAACCGAAAGCCGGGCGATCAGCGTGCGCGCGAGATCGGTCTCATCCCGGATCGTCTCTGCCTGTTCAACGTTCTTTCCCGCCGTGGAAAAGCTCGCATAGACCACGGTCATGATCAGGGAAAGGATCGCCATGGCAAGGAGTACTTCGAGGAGGGTAAAACCCCTCGATTGCGGATTGCGGATTGCGGATTGCGGAGTTAAACCAATATCTGTTGACTTTGGTCCAAAATCCGAAATCCGAAATCCGAAATCCGCAATGGCTCTATTCATAGCTCTTCAACTCCACCATCTCCTGCCGTTCGCCTTCCTTCCAGAGCACCGCCACCCGCACTTCAGTGATCGTTACATTTTCCACCGGCTGCAGCTGGGAGATCGATTCCTTCCACGTATAGTCCTTGAACTCTTCCTCCGGGAACTCGCCTTCATCCTCTTTCTGAAAGACGGTTCGGGTACCCACGGTCACCAGGTTTTCGTTCATTTTGCGCGTTGCCAGCAGCGTCGCGGTCGTGATGTGGTCCGCAAGCATCACATCCTGCATGCTCCTGTTCTTCAATCCGATCAGCGACACCAGAACCATGCCCAGGATGGCCACCGCGACCATGACTTCGAGAAGGGTGAAGGCTTTCGATTGCGGATTTCGGATTGCGGGTTTCGGATTTAAATCCGCTTTACGCAATTCGCAATTCGCAATCCGCAATCCGCAATTGGTCATCTCTCCTCCACATAACCTTCGCGGAGCTCGGTATTCGCGGTGAGCGGCTTCACGAGCAGGGAAAAATCGCGGTCGCTGCCGTCGCGGAGATGGATGATTGCATGCTCCACCCATCCGTCGGGCGTGAACAGGATATAGGGATCATCCGGGTGACTGCCGGCCTGAATATCGCGAAACGTGGTCTGGCCAAAAAGACTTCCTTCCCCCCCGATGACCGACGTCGTCTTTTGGAACTCTCCCGTACTTTCCGAAAGCTGCGAAAATGTTTCAGCCCAGTAGCGGCCGTCCTGGATATCGAACCTGAGACGATATTCTGTCTTCTTCGCCTGGGACTCCTCATGGAGGAAACGGATCATGCCCGTGAGGTGCCTGGCGCTCCGCTTCAAATTGGCTTCGCCGAGCTCGCCGAGCATCGGGGCGACAAGGGCGATCATGACCCCGAGGATCGCAATGACGACCGCGAGTTCGATAAGGGTAAAGCCTTTCGATTGCGAATTGCGAATTGCGGATTGCGGAATATGAATCCGTTCTCTCAAGGCTCCTGTTTTACCTTTCGCACTTCGCACTCGTCACTCCGTACTTGAGCCTATTCCATCTTCCAGCTTTCGATGTCGGCGTTATTCCCTTCGCCGCCCGGCTCGTTGTCCGCGCCGTAGGAGAGGATCTCGTATTCCCGCCCCTCACTGCCGGGAGCAAAATAGACGAATTCCTTGCCCCAGGGGTCCTTGGGAATGCGCGCCGGCTTGAGGTAGCCGCCTTCGCGCCATTTATTCGGGACGCGGCCGGCTTCGGGCTTTATGATGAGCGCATCAAGCCCCTGGTCAGTGGCCGGATAAAATCCGTTATCGAGCTTGAAGGCGTCCAGCGCGCTCTCGAGCGACCGGATCTGCACCTTTGCGGCCTCGAACTTCGCCTTTTCTTCCTGCCCCAGGATCCTGGGCAATACCAGGCCGGCGAGCAGGCCGAGAATGATGACCACGACCATGATCTCGATGAGGGTGAAGCCTTTCTGGTTTTTCATGAGCAACCTCCTTGGATCTTTTTGTAACCACAGATGTACACGGGCGGAACCACGTTCGTAGGGGCGGCCCTGCGTGGCCGCCCGCATGAGGGCAACCACATAGGGTTGCCCCTACAAGTTTTCAATCCGCAATCCGAAATCCGCAATTCGCAATCGCCTCACCGAACGCCCGAGCTCATCTGCAGGATCGGCAGCATGATGGCGACAACGATAAACCCGACGACCAGCCCCATCACCAGGATGATGATCGGCTCGAGCAGCGACATAAGCGCAGTGATGCGCGTCTCCACGGTGCGGTCGAATGAATCGGATATTTTGAGCAGCATCTTTTCGAGCTCGCCGCTCTTTTCACCGACTGCGACCATCTGGATCACGACCGGCGGGAACAGGCCGCTTCTTCTCAGCGGATCGGCGATCGATTCACCCTCCCGCACGTTCTCGCGCGCCTTGTGGATCGCGTCGGCGAGCACGGTGTTCCCGACCACGCTCTTAACGATATCGAGCGCCATAAGCGTCGGCACTCCGCTCTGAAGGAGCGTCCCGAGCGTGCGCGTGAAACGCGATACGGCGATCATGCGGATGAGCGTCCCGAACACCGGGAGCCGAAGGACCCACGCATCGAGCCGCGCCTTGCCCTCGGCCGTCGCGAAATACCGCCGGAGATAGTAGGCGCCCCCCCCGATGGCGATCAGGATCGCCCACCATGCCGATGAGATGACCCGCACCAGCCAGAGGAGCGCGAGGGTCATGAAGGGGAGCTGCTGTTTCATGTCCTCGAACATGCCGACCACGCGCGGCAGCACGAAGCTGAACAGGAAAAAGAGCACGCCCACTCCGACCACGGTCATGATCGCCGGGTACGCCAGGGCTGCGGCGAACTTGCCGCGGAACCTGACCTGCTCGTCGAGAAAATCCGCGAGGCGGTCGAGGGTTATCTCGAGGGTGCCGCTCGCCTCGCCGGCGGAAACCATGTTGATGTAGAGCTGCGAAAAGGCCTTCGGATTCGCCTTGAGCGCCTCAGCCAGCGACGCGCCTTCCCGGACCGCGTCCCGCACCGACGAGAGCGCCGATTTCAGGGCCTGCGCCTCCTCCTGCTCAACGAGCACGGTGAGGGAGTCCATGAGCGGCAGGCCGGAGGAGAGGAGCGTTGCAAGCTGGCGGGTCGCGTTCGCAAGGTCCCCAAGCCGCACCCTTCCGGCGCCCAGCTTGAACTCAAGCGGTCGCCCGGCGGCGCGCAGCGCTCCGCCCTCGTGGACCTCGAGGACGATGATGCCGTCCCTCTTGAGCCTCGATTTGACGGCCTTCAGGTTCTCCCCGTCGAAAACGCCGGAGACGCTCTTGCCGCTGGCATTGACGCCTTTATATTCGTAGACGGGCATTGTTTTGACAGTGAATGGTAATAAGTGATTGAGTAATTAGGAATAACAACTTCACTCAATCTCTCAATAACTAATTACTGCGATTCTTTCTGCGTCACCCGCACGACCTCGTCGACGGAGGTGATGCCCTGGAGAATGTTGTCCGCGCCGTCCTGGCGGAGCGTGCGCATGCCCTTCTGCATGGCGACGGCCTTCAGGGTGGCAGAATCGGTATTCTTCATGATGAGCTGTCGGATCTCGTCATCGATGAGCAGCAGTTCGTAGATCGCCTTGCGTCCGAGGTAGCCTGTATTGAAACAGGTCTCACACCCCTTCGCCCGGTACACGGTGGCCCCCGCGGCGTCTGCCTTGATCTCGAGCTCCGAGATCTCGGCAGGCGTCATTTGATAGGGTTCGCGGCACTCCCTGCACAACACGCGCACGAGGCGCTGGGCCAGGATCGCCATCACCGATGACGAGATCAGGAAGGGCTCGATCTTCATGTCGATCAATCTCGTCACGGCGCCTGCCGCGTCGTTCGTATGGAGCGTGGAGAACACGAGGTGGCCGGTGAGCGCCGCCTGGATCGCGATCTCGGCGGTCTCCGCATCGCGGATCTCTCCCACGAGGATCACGTCGGGATCCTGACGCAGCACCGACCGGAGCCCGGCTGCGAAGGTCAGCTGGATCTTGGCATTCACCTGGATCTGGCCGATGCCCTTGAGCTGATATTCGATCGGGTCTTCGATGGTGATGATGTTCTTGTCCGGCGAGTTGATCTTCGAGAGCGACGCATACAGCGTCGTGGTCTTGCCGCTTCCCGTCGGACCCGTTACGAGGATGATCCCGTGCGGCCGGGTGATCAGTTCATTGAAGTGGCTGAGATTTTCTCCGGAGAACCCGATCTGCTCAAGCGGCAGCAGCGCGCTTTCGCGGTACAGGAGACGCAGCACGATGCGCTCGCCGAAGGCCGTCGGCACGATGGAGACGCGGATGTCCACGTCCTTGCCGCCGATCTTGATCCGCATGCCGCCGTCCTGGGGCAGCCGCTTCTCGGCGATGTTGAGGCCCGACATGATCTTGACGCGCGAGGCAATGCTGGCCTGGAAGCGCTTCTGGATGGTCAGGATGTTGTAGAGGATGCCGTCGATGCGGAACCGCGCCACGACCTCCTTCTCGAAGGGTTCGATGTGGATATCGCTGGCCCGCTCGCGGATGGCCTGGGACAGGAGCGAGTTCACGAGCCGGATGATCGGGGCGTCGTCGGTCGCCTCGAGAAGGTCCGTGGGCTCTTCGAGCTCGGCGGCGAGGAAGGACAGATCTTCCTCCTCCATTTCCTGGGCCGTGTCCTCGGCCTTGTTCAGGCCCTCGCTGTGGAGCCTGTTCAGGTTGTCGAGGATCATCTCGGACGGGGCGAGACAGATGTCGACAGGCGCGCCGAACAGCACGGCAAGGTCGTCCACCGTGGAGAGGAGGAGCGGCTCGGCTGTCGCAACGAGGACGGTCCCGTTCTCCCGCCGAAGGGGAATGACGACGGCTTTCTTGGCGTACGTGATGGGAAGCTTGAGGGCCAGTTCGCGGTCGATCTCGCCGATCGCAGGCTGGAAGGGAAGGCCGAGCTGGGCGCCCAGCGCCGTGAGCACCTCGGCCTCCGTCGCGAAGTTCAGCCGCATCAGGAGCGTGCCGATGCGGCCGCCCCGCTTTTTCTGGAGATCAAGGGCCTTCTTGATCCGTTCGGGGGAGAGTCCTGACTCAACGAGTATCTCGCCGAGCAGGCGTCTCACCGGCCGCCCTCCCCAGGCGCCGGGGTCGTCCCGGCAGGCGCTGCCGGCGTTTCTGCAGCGTCGGGAGCAGACGGTGTCGAAGCGGGACCCTCATTCGCGGTATCCGCACCGTCCGGCACAGGTACGGGCGCTCCTTCGACGGCGGCCGGCTGTTCCGTCAGAGGCGTCACGATCGATTTCTTCTCTACGTCATTGTTCCCGGCTTCCTTCTTGCCGGCTGTATTCCCGCCGGACTCAGCGCGCTGAGAATCGGGCGCCGTCCCGGTCGGTGCGGAGCCGGGCTTCTTCGATTCCACCAGCCCGCCCACGTCCTTCTTCTCAATGCGATGGTAATCGCGAAACTTCTCGAGCGCCTCGGCTTTGCTCTTCGTGATGTCCTGAGCGTCCTGTTCGTTGTTGATAATGTAGGGCGTGATGAAGATCATGAGGTTGACCTTCTCGACCCTGCTGGTCTTGTACTTGAAGAGCCACCCCAGGAGCGGGATATCGCCGAGCAAGGGGACCTTGCGTTCACCCGATGTCACATTGTCGCGGATGAGCCCTCCTATGACCATGGTCTCGTGGTCCTTGATCACGACCGTCGTGCTCGCCGAGCGCTTGCTCGTAGTAGGGCCGTCCGCGCTGGTTGCCGACGCGCTCTCGACCACATTCGATATTTCCTGGTAGATCTCGAGCCTCACGTTGTCCTCGGACGTGATCTGGGGCGTGATCTTGAGGCTGATACCCACGTCCTTCCGCTCGATGGTCGTCAGGATCGAGCTGCCGCCCGTTGCCGCGGACTGGGACTGACCGGTCTTGAACGGCACGTTCTCTCCCACCATGATCTCGGCCTTCTGGTTGTCGCTCGTCAGGATGTTGGGCGTGGACAGCACGTTCACGTCGGAGTCGCTCTGGAGCGCCCGGAGGAGGGCTCCGATGTTCAGGAACTCCGTTCCCCGAAAGGTGAAGGTCCCCTTCACCGCGCCGACCGCAAGGCCGTTGAAAGACCCCACGTTGCCCTCCCTGGCCGGGCCGATGCCGCCGAAATTGGTCCCGCCGACGACGGTCGTACCGCCGTTATCGATCTTGTTCAGGTTCGCCGCCTGGAACTCGAAACCCAGCTCCCGCGATTTGGAGAGCCCCATCTCGATGATCGCCGCCTCGACGTACACCTGCCGCCGCCGGATGTCGAGCTTCTGGATCACGTCCTTCATGGTCTCATAGTCGCTGGGCGAGGCGATGATGATGAGCGAATTGGTGAGCTTGTCGGCCGTGATGGTGACCGCGCCTTCGAGGATCGTTGCCGGGCCCGCTGGCGGGACCGCGCCGCCCGCCGGCGGAACCGGGAGCCGGGACACCAGCGCCTGCATCACCTTGGAGATGTCCTCCGAATTCGCGTGCTTGAGATAGTAGACGTTGATCTTACCCTTGCCGCTCGGCGTCGGGATGTCCATGGCAGTGACCAGCTGCTCGATTTTCCTGATGGCGGAGACGGAATCGGTGATAATGAGGGAATTCGTGGCGGGATAGGCGATGAGGTTGCCGTCCTTGGTGATGAGCGGCGTGAGCGCCCGGACGATGTCCTGGGGGTTCACATAGTTCATGCGGATGAGCTTGGTGACGTAGCCCTCGCCCTTCATATCTCCGTCCTGCATCACCCTGAGGCCGCTCTGTCGTACCATCGCCGTGGGAACAATGCGAATGATCCTGCCGTCCTCCACAGCGGTAAAGCCCTTGATCTCCAGCGCCGAGAGGAATACCTGGTAAGCCTCCTCCGGCGATATCTTGGTCGGCGTCATGAGCGTCACCTTGCCGGTGACCTTTTCGTCAAGGATGAAGTTCCTGCGGGTGAATTCGCTCATGACCTTCACGAGCGCGGCGATATCGATGTTCGAGAAATTGAGGGTGATGAAGTCGTCCCCCGCCTTGCCGATCTTCGGAAGTTCCTGCTGGTCGGCAGCGGGCGGAGATGCGGGCTGAGCATGGGCCGTGCTGACACCAAGAAGCCCTGCAAGGAGCAGGGCCGGGATCGTTTTCACGTTGTGCAACCTCCGTCAGGTGTGTCTGGGATAGGGGATCTGAGGATCGGGAACGCGGGGACCGGTCTGTCACGCTCGCGCGGTCCGCCCCCCCCGATCTCGCGGTTCGGCGGCAATTCAATTATCGTACGTCGTAGTTCAGGGACTGGCGCTGGCCGTTCCGAAGCAGGTCGACGGAAATGCTCTTCTCGTCCTTGAGCCCCTGGTAAAGCTGGAAGAACTTCCCGGGGTCGTCAACGGCCTGCGAGTTCACCCGCTGGACCACGTCACCATTCAGGAGCCCGATCTTCTCGTAGATGCTGCCCGGCACGATCTCGCTGATGCGGAACCCCACGGTCTTTCCCGCTTCTATATACGGCAGGGCGCGGGCCTGCGTGAGCATCTGGCTCAGATTCTCGGTGCTCGACGCGATCTCTCGCTGGTCCACCATGAACTTGCCTTCGCCGACCTTCCTGATGCCGCTGCCCGGCACCGCCTTCGCAACGTTCACGATCTTCGTATCATCGACGATCTGGATCTCCACGGTCGATCCATCGCTCCGCTTGATAGTGACCCTGTCGCGCTTCACCTTCACGATCTGCGACCCGTCGGGAAGCTTCTGATTGAGGCGATAGAACGCCTGCTGGTTCGTGGCGTCGGCGAGAACGGCCCCGGAGAAATACTCTCCCTCGATGGTGCCGATGAGCGTGTAGGCTGTGTAGGATTCCGCCGCAGTCCCGCCGCCGGAGGGACCTTTCCCCTCGCCGAACAATCCCCGCTCCAGGATCGAAGAGTAGTCCGAGAGTTCCTTGCGCGGCTCGATGCCTGCCCGCTCCTGGTTGAACTGCGTCGAGACCCTGGCAGTAGCATCAAGGCTTCTGCCGATCATGGCGTCCACCGTATCGGCGAGGAGATAGGCCGAGAGCGTGAGGAGCGCGATCAGGGCCAGGGTATATGGTTTGCTGTTTTCCTTCATTATAAGCACCTTAAAAATTATACTCATATAGTCATCCAATGTCAATGCTTTTGACTGCTGAAGGCCGTGGAATTACGGGGTTTTTTTTGCTGGATGATGCCGGAGGTCAACCGGCGGTGCAGCCGGCCGTGCAAGGCACGTTTCCAGGTCTGCCCCGGAGGAAGGGCCTTTACCGGTCGAATATAAAAAAAGGCTGCCGAAGCCCTGGTCGGGTTCCGGCAGCCTGTCTTGGCAGCCTGTCTTTATCCACACGTACTTGGCGAATTTGCGGATCAGACCTATGGTGACGATGTTTTGCCTTATGTGCTTCGCGGCGAAATGCCTGTTCTCGCCGGAGCTACACTACTGCGGGCACGTGACCACCGGGTATCCCCCTCCGTAAATAGCCTGGGAAGAACTGCTCGACCATACTTTTGTCGACGTAGATGCCCCCCATGAGGTCATGCCGAAACGAAGCGTCCAGGTGTTATATCCGAGCATATTGAGGATCGCGTTTATCTGACTGGCCGTGTGACCCGTGTAGCAGACCACAAGGATGGGCTTGTCCGCCGGAAGTTTGAAGAGATTCTGAGGCTTGGCGACCTCGGCGAACGGCACATTGATCGCGCCATCGATATGGCCTTTGCAGAAGTCGGTCGCCGATCTGATGTCGAGGATAAAGAAATCATTGAGCTCATCAGCCGCTTCAGCGTCGTCAATACCGTCTACCAGCGATGCTGCAAACAGCGTCCGGCTGCCTCCGGGAGGCGTGCTCAGGAATTCGTCGGCATATCTTGCCATCATGCCGTAATGCCCGAACGGAATATTAGGTTTATTGCCCCGATGCGCCATTTCTCTCACATGCTCACCGCAACCCTCGCTGTCTTCCGCAGAAACAGCAACCGGAAGGAACACCATCACCCCAAGCAGCACCAGCACCAGCAGAGACATTCTCTTCATGTTTGCTTCCTCCTTTTTTTTTGATCGCCAAGAATGAGTTGATAGCTCTTTGAAATGAACCCGAAAAGCATGATTTAAGAAAAAAAAAGCCCACCGCGGAAAGGGGGTGGGCTGTAATTCCAGCCACTTCGGCGGCCCCTCTATCCAACGGTGATCTGCTGGACAGGTAGCTCTGCGTCACCCGATTACTCGGGTTTTGCCCTTATCGGCGGCTTACTAGTTTTTTTGGATCACTCAACTTACGTTGTTAATGACAACTATAGTGTTAGATTCAGTGAAAGTCAACTGGAAATAATGCAACATTCTGCGCGCCGATGGAGGCTCCGCTGTCGGGTACATGCATAGACCATAGACCGACTAGGGTGAGCGAACAAATATTACGTGCCCCAGAAGGCGCGGTAGAACCCTTCCGCCCTTTTGAGATAGGGGGCATAGATCTCCCGGGACCGTCTGTCGATGAGCGGGTGATCGATGCCTTTCTCGTTCCGGAGCCAGCCGGTCACGATGCCCGGCGTCACCTCGATATGGAACTGGAGCGCATAGACACGATCGGAATAGCGGAAGGCCTGGTTGGGAAAGAGATCGGAGGACGCCAAGCGTAGGGCTCCATGGGGAAGATCAAAGGTATCGCCGTGCCACTGGAAGACGTGGGCGATCCGCTTGTCTTCCACAGCAAGCTCCGCCATGCAGGTGTCCTTCATGCCGTCGTCGGTCAGCGCCACATTGTACCACCCGATCTCTTTCTGACGGCCCGGATAAACATGGGCACCGAGGACATGAGCGAGCATCTGTGCGCCGAGGCAGACGCCGAGGACGTGCTTGCCCGCTCCGACGGCCTTCTCGATGAACAGCGCCTCGTCCTTGAGATAGGGCGTGCGGTCCATCTCGTAGACCGCCATGGGGCCGCCCAGGATGACGACATGCGAGAAGGGGGCGCTATCGGGAAGGGAATGGCCTCGTTCGAGGTCGATGCAGGTAAAGGGAAAATTATTCGTCCGAAGATGGTCCGCTATGGTGCCCGGGCCCTCGGATGTCACATTCTGGATGATGAGGACGTTCATGTGTCACCTGGCGAAAACAGCAGGCTGGCAACTCCTAGGGAACGACCGTGAGCGTCGCGGTCCCCGTCATGCCTGTTGCCAGATCAGTTGCCGTGACCGTCGTTGTTCCTGTCGTTGTTCCTGCGGTGGCGATCCCCTGCGACCCTGTGACGTTGCTGATCACCGCGATCTCGGCGCTTGAGGTCGCCCAGGAGACCATGGTGGTCAGGTCCGTAGGGGCCGTGGAGGGAGTCGCAGCTGAGTAGGCCCCCGTAGCCGTGAATGGCGTTGAGGTCCCCGCGCTGATGACCGCGCTAGACGGGGCTACTGTGATTGCAAGAAGGTCCGTGACGGTGACCGTAACGCTATAGGTGATCGACGGATGGGCGATATCGACCGCCGTGATTACCGCCGTGCCTTCCGACACCGCCGAGACCAGCCCGGTGCTGCTGACAGTCGCCACCTCAGGGGCCGATGACTGCCACGTTACCTGGGTCCAAAAGAGGAAGAACTGCCCGTCTGAGAAACGAGCCGTTACGAAAAGTTGCTGCGTCTTATCCTTGGCAATGTACGGGTCTGCCGGCGTCACCGTGATCGATGTGAGCGTGTTCGTTTTCCCGCAGCCGGGGAAACCCGCAAGGGCAAGGGAAAACAGCGATACAAGAAGAACGAAGGCGATCGCAGAGCGTTTCATAGATAAGAAATCCTTGGATCCCGCCAGGACGGCGCGGGCGAATTTACCGGTTCAGTATACGATATTCCCCGCGCTCTTGGCAAGAAAAAGGCGCCTGCCTTTCCGACACGCAGGAGCCACGGGACGCACATGCCTTCCACCCGGGTGTCTCATGTCCCGGCGACGGAGGCATCGTTCCCGTTCTTCATGGTCACGAGCTGCTCAAGCTTCGTGATGGCGGCCGGTTCCCCAAGAATGATGAGGGTGTCCCGGCTGTCGATGCGGGTCTGTGAATCTGGGTTGAAGACCATCCTGCCGCTGGCCTTCTTGATGCCGACGATGATGACGCCGGTCTGCTTCCGGAATCCGGAGCTCATCAGGTTCTCACCGACGCAGTACGACGCCTCGGGGATGCAGATCTCCTCCATCTGGAGGTCGTAATGGTCGCGGCCCGTGGCGATCTCGATGAAGTCCACCACGTTCGGCCGCAGGATGGCCTGGGCCATGCGGCTCCCGCCGATGTGGTAGGGCGAGATCACCTTGTTTGCGCCGGCGCGCTGCAGCTTGATGTCGGACCCTTCCTCGCCGGCGCGGGCCAGGATGTACAGGTCCGGGTTAAGCCCCCGGGCGGTGAGGGTGATGTACACGTTCTCCGTGTCCGATGTCACGACCGAGATGAGCCCCTTGGCGCGCTTGATGCCCGCCTTGAGCAGCGATTCGTCCTCAGTGGCGTTGCCGCGGAGATAGGGATGGTGCTCTGCCTCGAGCTTCTCGATGACCTCGGGTTTGTTCTCCACCACGACAAAGGGGACCGGCCTCGCGGCGAACTCCTTGCAGATCAGCGAGCCGATCCTGCCGTAGCCGCAGATGATGTAATGGTCACGCATCGATTCGATCTGCTTTTCCACCTTCATCCTCCCGAAATAGCGCTGAAACTGGCCTTCGAACATCACCTGGGCGATCTTGCCGACCGTGTAGAACAGCACCGTGACGCCGGAAACGATGAGCATCAGCGTGAACAAGCGCCCTGGCCGGCTGAGGGCGTGCACTTCCATGTACCCCACCGTCGTGATCGTCGTGACGGTCATATAGAGGGCATCGAGGAACGGCCAGCCCTCGACGGACATGTACCCTGTCGTCCCCGCCAGGACCAGCAGGAACAATGCCACGATCGCAGCCCTGAGCTGGCGGAGCGGATGCACGGTCACGTGTCCGCCCTCCCTGCCTCGCCGGAGGACACGCTCTCGCACGGTCCCGTGAAGAACAGGAACGCCATCACCGGCCTCCGCGATGCCGGCGAGCTGACGAACTGAATACTGGAGAACGAATATCCCCGGCCGGTCCACTCGTTCAGGATACCTTCGATCTCGACGTCTGTGACGGTGCTCGTCTCAACGACCTTGTAAGTCATGGCCGTATTATAGGCGATGCGTCCGTATTTTTCAACACGGGAACAATGCCGGCCGGGCATCATGAAGCATCGGCACGCTTCAATGAGAAAGGCACCCGGTCGGCCTCTGACCGGGTGCCTTCTGCGTAACGACAGTGCTGTTGCCGCTTCAGGCAGCAACAGCCTGTTGGGCGGTATCTTCCTTTGAGAACGCGAGAACGCCCAGAAAAACGAAGTTCATGATGGGCAGCAGCATGAGCAGGCCAAGCCACTTGTTCCTGCCCAGGTTCTCGGCGATGCACATCCAGAGGTACACCCCGATGAAGATGTTTACCAGGGGGATGAACAGCAGGATGACCCACCAGCAGGGCTTTCCCGCGGAGGTGAGGAACGGCCATACCTGTATGAGCGGTATCCAAGCGGCCCAGGCCTCCGCCACATTCAGTTTCTTGGCGATGAGATACAGGCAAAGCGAGAAGAAGATGTACATACCGACAGAAATGAGCAGGAACGTCGTCATAAAGCCGGCAACCATAGCATTGATAAAGTCCGGGGGCGGCACGTTCCCCGGCCGTAGAGGTGACGGAATGTTCGCCTGCGGCGCTTCCCTCGTCGCGGGCAACGCCGGAGCAGGTGCGGCCGGTGCC
>JAGVOT010000120.1 GCA_020052615.1 Nitrospirota bacterium
ACTCAGAACTCTTTAACATTGAACTTGATGCCTACAAGCTCAGCAATCAGCAAATAACCATAAGCTATGAACCGGAAACGGTCGCGGACCAGGAGACGATCAACGCCTGGGGCGGGCTGGACAACACCCCGGCCTATCTCGTGCGCCTGCGGCCGGTGCTGAAAGTTGGCGGTCAGCGGATAGCCGTCAGCACAGATGGGCTGCCGATGGGGTCGGACTACCAACTTACGATCGAACTGATTTCGCCGAAGGGGACGGAGAAGACGACGAATACGCTCATTGTCGGGAACCTTACCGTCATCGGGATCACGGCGCAGAAGGCAGTTATGGCTCCCTCGCCCCTTGCGGGAGAGGGCGGGGGTGAGGGGGCAAAGGACGCTGAGCGTCTTTTGTACGAAGCAGCCAACCACTACATCGACCGCTGGAACAAGTCGGAGGAAGAACTTGCGTCTCTCCTGCACCTCGCCATCGCCCGTCCCATCCCCACGGTCGTGACCCTGGGCGGCGTGATCGATGTGACCTACCTGCTCGATATGCCCCACGGGTTTACCTGGAAGGGCGTGTATCTGGATGCGGATGTGAGAAGGGTGGAAACAACTATTCAGAGCGCTCAGCTTGGAGTTCAGGGTGAACGAGAAAAGCTGTTCATGCAGTTATCATCGCTGCAAGGGTCGATCCTTGAAAACAGGGTCTTTGAAGACGATTGGAAGGTCTCCGCTATTTCAACAGCCAAGCTTATCCAGCTCTGTTCTCAGGATTCATCGCTGTACACAGGAACGATCACTATCGACAAAACAAATGTTGGTGCTGTAGTTCCCACACTCCCGTACGATCAGAGCATAAAGGACGACATAACCAACGCTGTGAACCAGGGCCAGACGGTCGTAATTCCTCAAACAGAAGCGAGCTATCTGGACTGGACAGGGACCGGATACCGGAAAGAAACGCTCGAGACAGCAGAATCCGGCTGGATGCTCAGCGGAGTGATCGCCGGCGGAATGACAGCGGTATCTCCCGGCAAATGGGACGGCTGGATGTACGACAACATCCTGTCCGCGCCTCACCAGGACAGCTATAAGACGGTCATTATCATTGAACCCAAGGACGGCGCGGTCCTGCCCGTATCGTTCATAGGTGTAACCGGTTATATTGTCGATCCAAAGACAAAAGTGACTGTCAACGGCGTGACGGCTGATGTGGAAGGCAATATCTTCACGGCTCCGGTCAATCTCAAGCCTGGGATGAACAAGATCACCGCCATTGCTACAAATGCCGCGGGCAAGCAGACCTCGGACACAGTCATCGTCAAGTACAGCATTCCTCTCAGGACCGCAATTACCTTCCCCTTTGACGGTGCAGAAGTCTCCGTATCGCCCATATTCGTGGATGGCCTGGTCACCGATCCTGCGGCGACCATCAAGATCAATGATATCATTGCGACTGTTTCGAGCGACGGAAAGTTCACGGCATCGGGAATATCGCTCCTCGAAGGACCGAACCGGATCACCGTCTCGGCAGTGAATCAGGACGGCGCAACGGACTCGCAAGCCATAACGGTGAATTACCAGGCAGATCAGCCTTCTTCGCCGATATCGGTCACCATAACCTATCCCGCGCCGAATGAGGCGATCAATAAGCCGATGACCATGGTTGTTGGAACGGTAACGACTACGGCCAATGAAACATGGGTGAAAGTCAATGGTGTTCCCGCGGTCATCTACGGCAACCAGTTCGTCATCAACAATGTGCCACTTGTCGCTGGAAAAAACTGCATTGTGGCAAACGCTATGGACGAAAATGGGGCCATCGCAAGGGCGGAAGTAAGCGTTAACGCAAATACGACAGCTCCTTATATGCTGCTCGGTGCGAACATTACAAGCGGGATAACGCCTCTAACGTCATACTTCACAGCCTCTACAGCACTTCCGAACTCGATAGCAAAGTACGAGATGGACTTTGAGGGGGACGCGGTAATTGACTATGGCGGACAAGACTTCGTCAACGTAATTCATGCTTATACTGCAGCCGGGATATACTATCCGACATTAACTGTCACCGATGACCAAGGAAACAGCTACAAGGATGTCCTCGTGATAGTCGTGCAGGATAAAATGGCAATAGAAGCCTTATTACAAAGTAAGTGGCAAGCGATGAAAACTGCATTGGCGGCTGGGAAAATCGAAGAAGCTCTGAACCATTTTGCTTCCCGGTCTATAACCAGTTTCCGTCAACAGTTCACTTTGCTGTCTCAGTACGTATCTCAAATAGCAGAAAACATGAGCTCAATCACATTAGTGGATGTGAAAGAGCGCTATGCGGAGTGTGATCTTCGAGCCATGCGGAATGGCTCAACATACTCATTTCAGGTGATGTTTATCCAGGATGACGACGGGGCATGGCGAATAAAGAGTTTCTAAAGTGTTTTGCAGGAGGCTCATTATGAAGACTGTAAGAATTGTGATAGTTTCTCTGCTGATAGTCCTATTGCTGTCTGCTTATTCCGAAGCTGGTTGGCTTATCTACCATGAGCCTGAATTCCAGGGAACTATAGTAGACATAGATTCAAAACAACCGATTGAAGGTGCAGTTATTGTAGCCGAATATCGAAAGGCGACCATGGGCCTAGGGGCGGGTTCGATGTCTTCGATAATCGATGTTCGAGAAACGTTGACTGACAAGGATGGGCATTTCCGCATACCCTCTTACACAACACTGATACAGCCCTTTTCTTGGCAGATACCGACGATATTCATCATCTTCAAGCCTGGTTATGCAAGCCTTAAATTGGGTTTAAAAGAGTATTTTACAGGACATAAAAGCGATGAATTGAAAGGCTCGTATCCTTGGAGCAGCGAATTAATATACAGAGTGATTGGTCCCGGAATCGTTGAAATACCAAAAGTTAAGACGAAGGAGGAACGAGAAAAGGCGAGAATGTCTGTTGACATATTTGGAGCAGACGTTAAGGAAAGCGAATTACCGATTTTTAATAAAATAATCAAAGAAGAGTATCAGGGAGGCTTCTAAAGCATGAACAGCGTCAGAAAAGTAGAAGCCGTGTGTCATGCACTATGTATGTCGATGTTAATGTGTATGACTCCATTTGCTTCATACGCTTTAGATGTTGAAACTCATAAAACTATCAACGAAAAAATTCCCCAAAATACCCTCAATGGATTTTCTTTAGATTTGTATACTAAAAATCAACTTGGACTTTTAAATGGTGTAAAAGAGCAGTTTGTTAATTCTAATAATAAATTGGAAATGTGGAAATGGATTCGTGATGGCGGCAAATACGAAGACAAGCCTAACGGGACAATACCTTATCGGCGCTCAGCGAATCACTTTCACAATCCATTAAAGCCTTTGGATAAAGCAGGATTTACTGGCATGTTGGATATTCCATTTGCATTTTCGGGCGAATCTGCCATTCTCTGGTCCCAGGAGCCGAAGGGGAAACAATATGTTGGGGGGCATTATTCGTGGCATGATGTGAGAGACTATTATTATAAATCCTTGACTGGGGAAGAGTTGAACACACGAAACACAAACTACGCTGACACCTTCAGGGGTTTGGGTCAGCTCATGCATCTGGTGCAGGACATGAGCGTACCGGAGCATGCGAGGAATGACGGACATTATTCGGACGCATATGAGGAATGGGTAAGGGATATACCATCGAGCAACAATCCGCTGTGGGAAAACATGTGGAATATTGCGCTCGCGAATCCTATTTTCTTCGATAAAGAAACCTTGGCCACGCCAAGTAAATTCTCAAGCGCCCCTGTTCCCATAGCGAATCTCTTCGATACTGAACAATATGCTGGAAATAATCCTGATATAACTGTTGCCCAGCCGGATAAAATCGGCCTCTCAGAATACACGAGCGCAAATTTTGTAAGCTCCGATACGATGTTCACTAAAGAATTTCCCTACCCATCCATGAAAACGAGCGTTACCGCGACGGATAAGGATATCGACGATCCGGTATTCAAGGGTTCAACAGTCAAAAGACAGTACTATCAAAAGACATCTGATGGAGACACCGGATACCTGCTTGCCGGTGTAGGTTATCTTGAGCTATATCTTAGTACAGTCATCTCTGATCCAGATACAGTTCCTTCGCCCTATGCCGTTATTCCACCAATGGATAATTATATCTATTATGACTACGCCCAGAGGCTTCTTCCCCGCGCTGTAGGGTACTCGTCAGGACTCTTGGAGTACTTTTTCCGCGGAAAGATCAATCTTGAGCTATATGCCGCAGATCCATCAGAGTATGTAATAACAAATGATACCGACGAGAATATGTATGGTAAGTTCCAATTGTATTACGATGACGCCAAGGATAACAAACGTAAATTATTATACGATCTGAAAGAGATGCCGATTATAGCCCACGGGAGAAGCGTACCGTTTGTACTAGATGACCCGTCAGCAGCTAATAATCCCGGAACCTACACTCTCGTTTTCAAAGGCAAAATGGGCAACGAAGAAGGCGCTGTTGTGGGCCGCGTTGTCAAATTCGCGCCCCTGACCATCTCCGCTCCGGACCGCTGCCTCTATGGCCTCGCCGACGGCGCCAGGCTTCCCCAGCAGTTCAATAAGATCAAGGCCAAAGTTACAAGCTCCTTCACGCCGGAACAGGCCGTACAGTCCGGCACCCTGTGGGCGATTGCCAAATACAAAAGACGCATGGACTACCAGCCGGATCTGTCCACTGATCCACCATCACCGGGCGTGATCGACCCGGTCTTTGCCTATTCCACATCCGCGCCAATACCAATAACCGCCGCAGACCTGGCGGCTATGAACTCGACAAAAGAGTTTATCTTTAACTTCGCCGGCAGTCCCATCCCCGCAGGGATCACCGACCTGTACCTCAAGGTCGTCTTCCGGGGGGCAACCGGAACACCTCAGGACTTGATCGCCATGGGCTGGAAGGACCTTGGCGAGCCCATGCATCATGTGTACTGGAACGCGACGGACGCGTTCTATATCGAAGGCAAGATGTATGACAAAAATACTATAGAATCAGATATATTCCTCCTGGATAAAGCCCAGAAGTCCGGTTTTCCGTACGGCCCCCTTGAGCTCGATACGGATATTGCCTATTGCCCGGATTTAGATGGCGTGTCAAAGACTCACGTGGAATACAAAGCCCTGAAAGCCGGGACCTTTGGCCGGGTCATTACGATCACCGAAGCCGATCAGCCGGAATTTGATGTGATCATTCACCGCAAATCGACGAATCCTTATGAAGAAATAGCCTCGCTCCTCACGTCACCTGCGGTTGTAAACCAGACGAACCAGAACGGCGTACTCCAGATTTTTCCCGTATTTACGTTCAGGGGGAGTTCCCTGCACGCCGGCAGCCTATTCGTTCATTGCGCTGGGGCGTGTCCGGAAAACATACTGACACTGCCGTGGCCCAATCCGCCCCTGAGTATGACGCCGAAACCGGCCGACTTTATTGCCCAATAGGAGAACGAAAATGAGCAGATCGTTCGCAATCGTTATGATCATTCTTGCAATGACGACGGCGGTGTTTGGCGCAGAGGAACTGCTGCTTACGGAAGTAAGGAAGGTCAGGTTGCTCGGCATCAAGGACGGAAGGGCCACGGTCCAGGGCCTGGGCAACTCTACTGCTGAGGTGGAAGTAGGGGATAGTGTCGGGCGTGAGCGCGGGAAGGTCGTCGAGATGGGAAAGTCATACATCATCGTGGAGACAGAAAATCTAAGGATAAAGATACCGATGGGATTCAGGGTGGAGCGATAGGAAAAAAAGCTGACAGGACTCAGCCGTCAGGACTTTATAGACATATTGTATTGGTGTCAACTGCTCTCTCTCATGATATTGCATACAGTGGGCTACCCTATCTCCCTGCAGTGACCATTGAACAAAGAAAAACCCCGGCTATTATCAAGCCGGGGTTTGTATATTAAATCTTCTTGCTGAGTCTCGACGGCACTACTGTTTCGGCTGTTCAGCGGGTGCCACAGGTGCTGGTGCTTCCGGTGCTGCCGGCGCCTGCTGAACCGGCGGCACTGCCAGCGTGCCCGCCGGAGCTATTGACGCCGGGGTCGCGTCGCCGCCCTGCTGGGCCGCTGCGCCGGGCATGGGCTCTTCGGGTTTGAACTTGTTGGGCGAGAAGTTGGGGTTGATCTCGTAGGCCCGGTCGAAGTACTCGATGGACTTCTGCCTGCTGTCCTCATCACCGGACTTGCTCTTCAGGTAATAGGCGTATCCCGCGTAGTAATAGGCCTCTGCTTCCACATCGGGATTCGTTGCGGCTGCTTCCTCGAACAGCTGGATGGCCTCATCGTACTTCTTCGCTTTGACAAGACCAAGGCCCTTCTCCAGATTTTCAGCGGCTGCCTTTGTGTCGAACAACGGCTCTTCCTGTTCGGCGGCCCATCCGGCAGGCGCGAAGGCTATCACCATCGTGACCATGAGGATACAAGCGATGTTTCCCCGCATAAAGTCCCCCTTGTGTGAATTAATAGTGTAACCATATCATGCCTTTGCAGGCGATGTCAATGCCCGCGGAGGACGAAAACGTGCCTCTGAATTTACCCTTTGTACACTGAAGAAGCGGATCAACTGCCTGATAAAGACGGATAAAGATCGCATCCTTCTTTATAAAAACCCTTAGCCATCTGGCTATAAATCCGCTCTATCCGGCTTCTCATCCACAGTCATCTGTGTCAAAGGTCTTTTCCAGGGTTATCTTTGTCATGTCAGCGACAGAATTGTCGAACGCATTTGGGCCGGAATTCCCTTCAAGAATGGCATAATCATCGAAAGACTCAAAATAGCCTCGACAATTGTGTCCTCATCGTCCTCTCGCTTGCTATACGCAAGCCTTGTTAACATTCTGAATAAATTGAGTTTAGGATTTTGGCACGACAGTTGTAATAGAGAGGTCCATAAAGCCGGGCAATGGGCACTGCCTATCCCCCTTTCCTCCTCCCCCGGAGGGATTTACCGGCGGTGTCCATTGTTCGGGCTTTAATGATCGAAGTGAAAGCACTATGGGAGGCAACAATGTTTTTCAAAAATCATAAATTCGACAATATATCCCCTGACGATCTGAGGGAAAAAATGGAACAAGGCCGGGATCTCCTGCTGCTCGATGTGCGGACGCCTGCTGAGCATGCGTCCCAGGCCATCGAAGGCTCATACCTGATCCCGGTCCAGGAACTTGCCCACCGCGTCGCCGAGCTGCCCCGCAAGAAGGAGATCGTGGTCTATTGCCGCGTCGGGAACAGGAGCGCCTTCGCGTCTGCGTACCTGGCCCGGCTGGGATTCGACGCGAAGAACCTTGAAGGCGGCATCGCCGCCTGGAGCATGACGGACCACGCCTCGCTGGCGAGGGTTTCGTAACCTGGACAAGACGGAAGCAACCTAAGCAAGTCAAAGGCGTCTCTCGCAGAGTACGCAGAGGCGCAGAGTTAAATCAAAATCCTTTGTATTGGCTCTGACCCTGAATGCACTTTAGGTTTTCTCTGCGAGCTCTGCGGCTCTGCGAGAAAAAAGTCGTGTTGAATTAATTCATTGATGGAAAAAATGAACCGGAGAATTGATACGATGAAGTACTTTTTAACCGTTGCCGCGCTTGCTCTTATCCTCGTCGCTGCAGTGGCGATGACCGCCTATGCCGGCGAGTCCCTCTCGCTGGAGCAGGCGGTCGAAACAGCGCTCAAGAACCATCCCAACCTCAAGGCCGCCGATTCCCAGGTGGAGAGCGCGCAGGCGAACGTCCTCAAGTCCAAGTCCGGTTTCCTGCCGAAGGTGACGCTGTCCGAGACCTGGAGCAAAACAGACAACCCTCTCATGGTCCTCGGCACCAAGCTGAACCAGGAGTCGGTGACGCCGTCGGACTTCAATCCCGTCGTGATGAACGACCCCGATCCGATGTCGAACTACAACACGCGGCTCGCCGTGATGCAGCCGGTGTTCAACGGCGGCAAGGAATATCTGGGCGTGAAGCAGGCCAGGCTCGCGTCGGAAGCGGCCGGGCAGGACCGCGTCCGGGCGCGGCAGGAGACGGTGTTCAACGCGGTAAAGGCATACTACGGACTATTGCTCGCAAAGGAATATGACAAGGTGGCGATGCAGTCGCTCGAAACGAGCGCCGCGAACGTAAAACTCGCGGAAACGCGGTACAAGGCCGGCGCCGTGCTGCAGTCGGACCTGCTTCGCGCGAAAGTGCAGTATGCCGAAGTGAAGGAGATGGTCACCCGCTCGAAGAACGGCGTGATGCTCGCCGCGGCGAACCTCAACTTCGCCATGGGTGTCCCGCAGGACGCCCGGTACGCCGTCGAAGGCGCGCTGTCAGCGCAGGAGATGCGGGAGGACCTGGACGGGATGATCTCGGGAGCGTTCTCGCTTCGCCCCGACCTGTCCTCGTTGAACCTGAACCGGAAGAACGCCGAGGCGAACATAGCGCAGGCCCGCACCGACTACGTCCCGAGCCTGAACCTCATGGGCCAGGTGGACTGGAACAGCGACCGGTTTGCCGGCAATGACGCGAAGAGCTGGGCGGTCATGGCGGTTCTGCAGTGGAACCTCTTCGACGGCCTGGTCACCACGTCCCGCGTGCGCGAGGCGACGGCGAACGCCGGCAGGATGCGGGCGATGGAAGAGCAGATGAGGTCGGGCGTGCAGCTCCAGGTGCGGCAGGCGTACTACAACGTCCAGGCATCGATCGAACGGATCGCCGCGACGTCGTCATCGGTGCAGGAAGCGGAGGAAGGCTTCCGGATCGTGCAGAAGCGCTATGAGGCGGGGATGACCACCCTCGTCGACGTGCTCGGCGCCGAGAACGCCCTCATCCGGGCAAGGACGGGGGCGCTTCAGGCCCTGTATGACAATAACGTCGCCGCCGCGGAACTGAAGCTGGCGGCGGGGACGTTGTGATAGAATCAAAGCAGGAACAGCGATCGCACAGAGAGCCAAGGAGATCCGGTCATGATCACTATTCATACCATCGAAACCAAGTTCAGAGAACTCGACAAAAAGGCGCTTATCGCCGGGATCGCGGTCATCGCGCTCGCCGCGATCGCGGGCATCGGCTACCGGATCGCCGGGAAGCAGGCCGGCACCGCGGGTCCGCCGGCAGCAGCGGAACCTGTCGCGGTCCCGGTCGTCACGGTTGAGCCCAGGACCATCGAGTCCGTCGTGACGGCTGCCGGCGCGCTGACCTCCCGGAACACTTCGGTGCTTTCCAGCAAGGTGATGGGCAGGGTCAGCTACCTCGGCGTTCAGGAGGGCGATCACGTCTCGGCGGGAAAGCTCCTGATCAGGATCGACAGCGGCGAGATCGCCGCCCAGGCCTTCCAGGCCCAGGCGGCCTACAACAACGCAAGGCTCCAGTACGACCGCATCAAGAGCCTCTATGACGCCGAGGCGTCGACGCAGATGGAGATGGACCAGGCGACCCTGGGTCTGGAATCTGCAAAGGCGGGACTCAACGCTGCAAGGTCCATGGAGAGCTACACGACCATCGCGGCGCCCATCACCGGCCAGATCATGGAGAAGCGGATCAACCTGGGCGAGATGGCGATACCCGGCCAGCCCCTGCTCAAGATCGAGGACAACCGGAACCTGAGGCTCGAAGTGACCGTACGGGAGCAGGACATCCTCCATATCCGTCCCGGCGCCGCCGTAAATGTCCAGATCGATGCCATGGCCGGAAAAACGATCAAGGGGAAGGTGGCGATGGTCGTCCCCGCCTCTGACGTGAGGACCCATTCGTTCATCGTGAAGGTCGATGTACCGGCGGCCAAGGGGCTTATCACGGGCATGTACGGCAAGGCGTTCTTTCCCACGGGCAGGCGGGAGGCGATTGTCGTCCCCAGGGACGCGGTCGTGGAGATGTCGGGCATCAGCGGGGTCTATGTCGTCTCCGCAGAAGGCAGCGCCGTCTTCCAGATGGTCCAGCTTGGCGAGGAGCAGGAGAATGCCGTGGAAGTGGTGAGCGGCCTCAAGAAGGGCGACCGGGTGGTCGCGGACCGGAAGAGCGGCAGGATCGACGGGAAAAGGGTTGTTCCGGCGGAGCAATAAAAGAACGTAAGGCGTGAGACGTGAGAGCGTGAGACGGAACGCAAAGGCGGGAACTGATGTTTTACGTCCGACGTATCACGAAAAGAACTGCATTCTTTTGGACGGTGAAAAGGCCTAAATCATGAAGCTCAATATCAGCGGCAAGATAACCCAGTACTTCATCAACTCACAGCTCACGGTGCTGCTCATGGCGGCAACGGCGCTGCTCGGGCTCTTCGCGCTTGTCTTCACGCCGCGCGAGGAGAACCCCCAGATCGTCGTGCCCGCGGCGAACGTCATGGTGATGCTGCCGGGCGCGAGCGCGAAAGAGGTGGAGGAGCTGGTCTCGAAGCCGCTCGAAGCCAAGCTCTGGGAGATTCCGGGCGTCGAGGACGTGTACTCGGTCTCGATGAACTCGATGTCCGTGGTGACCGCGAAGTTCTTCGTCGGGCAGGACAAGGAGCGGTCGCTCGTCAAGCTGTACGACAAGATCATGTCCAACATGGATTTCGCTCCGGCCGGAGCGTCCCAGCCGCTGGTGAAGCCCATCGACGTGGACGACGTGCCGATCGTGGCCATCACGCTGTCGCCCGGCCGGGGCGCGCAGTATGACGACGCCCGGCTCCGGCTCGTGGCCGACCACGTGCTCGACGAGCTCCGGAAGGTGCCGGGCGTGGGCAATACGACGGTCATCGGCGGCAGGAGCCGCCAGGTGCGGGTGACCCTGGACCCGATGCGGATCGCGGGTCACGGCCTGTCGCCGCTCCAGATCGCCGGCGCGATCAATATGTCCAATGCAAATCTGCTTTCAGGAGAGCTCGAACAGGGGAATAGAAAAGTAACCCTTGAGACGGGCGGGTTCTTCAGCAAGGCGGGCGAGGTGAAGAACGCCGTTGTCGGCGTCGCGAACGGCAAGCCCGTCTACCTGGGCGACGTTGCCGAGGTGCAGGACGGGTTCGAGGAGACGACGAAGCTCACCCGCATCGCCTTTACAGAGCACCTGGCAGGCCGGGGAGAGGTCCGGGCGCAGTCCGTCGCTCCCCGCGGGGAGGTCCCCGCAGTGACGGTTGCGCTGGCAAAACGGCAGAAGCTGAACGCCGTGAAGATATCGGGCCAGATCCTGTCGAAGCTCGACGAGCTTAAGAGATCGATTATCCCTCCCGGGATCGATGTGACCGTCACGCGGAACGACGGCAAAACGGCAAACGACGCCGTGAACGAACTGGTGTTCCATCTGGTCGTCTCGATCATCGTGGTCATCATATTGCTGTATTTCACCCTTGGCTGGCGCGAGGCCGCCATCGTGGCCCTGGCCATACCGCTCACGCTGTTCATCACCCTTGCGATCGGCATGGCCTTCGGCCAGACGATCAACCGGATAACGCTGTTCGCGCTCATCCTGTCGCTGGGCCTGCTGGTGGACGACGCCATCGTGGTGGTGGAGAACATCCACCGGCATTATCAGCTGCAGCAGCATTCGCGGCTCCAGGGCGCCATCCTGGCGGTGAACGAGATCGGCATGCCGACGATCCTGGCGACGATCACCGTGGTGCTGGCATTCATGCCCATGGCCTTTGTGACCGGCATGATGGGCTCCTACATGAAGCCGATCCCCTTTAACGTGCCCGTTGCGATGATCACCTCGCTTCTCGTGGCGTTCATCGTGACGCCCTGGGCGAGCTACCGCATCATGAGCAGCGGCAGCCACGACAAGCCGAGCCGGCCGCTGGAGGAAACGAAGATCTATATCCTGTACAAAAAGGTGCTCGGCCCGCTCCTTGAGAACGCCGCGAAACGGAAGGTGTTCATGGCCGTCATCGGCGGCGTGTTCGTGATCACCATGCTCTTTCCCGCTGTTCAATGGGTGAAGTTCCGCATGCTGCCCAAGGCGAACAAGAATACCTTCCTGGTCTCGATCGACATGCCGGCAGGCACGGCCCTGGAGAACACGGACCGCGCCGCCCGCGCCGTGGGCGACTATCTCCGGCGCATTCCCGAGGTCAAGGACTACGAGTCCTTCGTCGGGACGGGCTCGGTGATGGATTTCAACGGCCTCCTCCGGGGCGGCGCGTTCCGCGAGGAAAGCCATTTCGCCGATATCCGGGTGAACCTGACCGAAAAGGAAGAACGCTCGCTCTCGAGCGAACGACTGGTGCTCAAGATGCGGCCGGACATGGTGAAGCTCGGCCGGGAGCTGGGGGCCAATATAAAGCTCGTCGAGGACCCGCCGGGACCGCCGGTCCGCGCCACCGTGGTGGCCGAGATCTACGGCCCCGACTACAGCAAGCAGGCTGAGATCGCCGGTGAGATCAGGGCGCTTTTCGCGAAAACTGCCGAGGTCGTGGACATCGACGACAGCGTGAAGGAGAAGCAGGAGAAATACCAGCTGGTCGTGGACAAGGAGAAGGCGGCCCTTGCCGGCATCTCGACGGAGCAGATCGTCCAGACGCTGCGCATGTCCCTGTCGGGCATGGCGGTCTCTACTTTGCACGAGCCCGCGGCGAAGAACCCCATCTCCATCTTCCTGCGGCTCCCGAAAGAGGCGCGCGCGGGGTTCTCAGAACTGGACAAGGTGTTCGTCAGCGGACCGCAGGGAAACCAGGTGCCGTTGTCATCGCTGGTGAGAACCGTGCCGTCGGAGATGGACAAGGCCGTTCATCACAAGAACCTCGAGCCGGTGACCTATGTCTATGCGGAGATGGGCGACCGGAGCCAGGTCTACGCCGTGATCGACATGATGAAACACCTCTGGAAGCATCCGCTGCCTGACGGCTACAAGATCAAGTGGGACGGCGAGATGAAGCTGACCCTGGACGTGTTCCGCGATCTGGGCGCGGCCATGGGCGTTGCGCTCCTCGCCATCTACCTTCTGCTGGTCGGGCGGTTCCGGTCATTCACGATCCCCGTGGTCATCATGGCGGCCATTCCGCTCTCGATGATCGGGATCATGCCGGGCTTCGCCATGACGGGCGTGTACTTCAGCGCGACCTCCATGATCGGGGTGATCGCCCTGGCGGGCATCGTGGTCCGGAACTCCATCGTGCTCCTGGAGTTCATTCTCGACAAGAAGCAGGAAGGGATGCCGCTCATACGGGCGCTGATCGAGGCGGGGGCCATCCGCACGCGCCCCATCGTGCTCACGGCAGCGGCGGCCATCCTCGGCTCAGCGGTGATCGTGACCGACCCGGTATGGTCGGGCCTGGCGCTGGCGCTCATCTTCGGGATGGTGGCTTCAACGGCCCTGACCCTGGTGGTGATACCGCTCTTTTACTATATGATCGAAAATAAACATTGGGAAAATGCGTAAAGCATTGTCTCGCAGAGCGCGCGGAGTGCGCCGGGAGAAACAGGGCAGGACGCCGGTCAACACTCTGCGATCTCTGCGCCTCGCTTAGAAGCGCCTACTTCTGGCTGCGAGCGAAAGAGGTGTTCATTATGTCTACGACATGCGTAAGTATAACGTGCAAAGACTGGATCAGCACGGTAACGATCGATAACCAGCCGGACAATTATCTGGACAAGGATGTCCTCGCTGAGATGAACAAGACCGTCAGCGAGGTCCACGCAGAGCAGGCGGACCTCAGGGTCGTTCTGATCACGGCAAAGGGAAGGAGCTTTTCCGCCGGCATTGACTATGCGTCCCTGGCGAAGATGACGAAGGAAGAGGCGGGCCATTTCGCCGAAGTGGGATACAGCCTGCTGAAGCACATCGAGGCGCTTCCCGTGCCGGTCATCGCCGCGGTCAAGGGCGAGACCACCGGCGCCGGTCTGGGCCTGGCCCTGGCAGCTGACATCCGCATCGCGTCTTCCGACGCCGTCTTCTCCTTTCCCGAGGCCCGGCTCGGCATGCCGCCGATCTTCGGCTCTTCCCAGCGGCTGTACAAGACCGTGGGGGTGGGCCGCGCCAAGGAACTGCTGTTCACCGGCAGGACCGTGGAAGCCGAAGAAGCGCTCAGGATCGGACTCGTGAATATGGTCGTGCCGTCCGATGCCCTTGACGACGAGGCCGGACGGCTTGCCGCGCGGATCGCCGGGAACAGTCTGAGCTCCCTGCGGGCCATCAAGATGCTCATGAATTACGGGTTGAACGAGGGGTATGAGGTGGGGCTCAAGGAAGAGGTGACCGCGTTCAGCGAGGCGTTCAATCCCGATACGAAGCAGTGGGAGCGGCGGTGAGGCAGTGCCGAACGCGGAGTGCGGAGTGCGGAGTAAAACCATGACAACAGCGGAGGCGACAATGTACATTGCAGAAAACAAGACGTGGTATCTGGAACGGCTGATCAGATTGGGAGGAGGGGTCTTTGTGCTCGGGAGCGTGCTCCTGGGGATGTTCGTCCATCCCGGGTTTTACTATTTTACCGGCTTTGTCGGGCTGATGCTCACCATATTTGGCTTGACAGGCTTCTGTCCCCTGAGTATTATTCTCTACGCTCTCGGTGCGCGGGAGCGGTGCAAGTGTTAAACGAACCAGGAAGGGGGATCTAAAATGCCGTTTTACGAATACCTGTGTGATGGATGCGGAAAGGATTTTGTCCTGCTGCAGTCCATGAGCGCGAAGGAAGAGGACACCGTCTGCCCCTACTGCAGCGAGAAAAAGTCCAAGAAGCTCCTGTCCAAGTTCTCGTCGCTCGGTTCCGGGGACCATTCGGTCTGCGGGATCGGGTCCCACGGAGGGGGCTGAGGCTCCTAGACGCCCGCAGTTTGCGGACAATGAAATTGCAAAGCCCGGCGGCCGGAAGGTCGTCGGGCTTTATTTTTTTTTCCTTCTATGGTACTCTCGGTTTAGCAGGAACCAGCGATCTATTTTTGACAGGATTACAGGATAAAGGCGGATGGAATCTTTGTCAAAGTCCTGTTAATCCGTGTTAATCCTGTTATCCTGTCCAAGACCTGTCTTTCTTTAACTTATTTCTAATTATAGTTACTTTTGCTCCCGGGCAAACCGCACGATCATGGCAAAACTTCCTTCAACAAAGACCGCGCCGGTCGCTGAACGCGAGAAGATCCATATGCCGCGGTACAAGGTGCTGCTGCACAACGACGATTCGAACAGCATGGAGCATGTCCTGAAAGCGCTCAGGCATGTCTTCAAGTTCGATATCCAGGAGTGCGAGCGGATCATGCTGGAGGCCCACCGGAAGGGCATTGCCCTTTGCACCGTGGAGCCCCTTGAACAGGCGGAACTGCACCGCGACCAGCTGCAGGCGTTCTCGCTCATCGCGACCATAGAACCGGAATGATATTCAGTGCGGAGTGCGGTGTGCGGAGTGCGGAATGAATGAGGCGGGGACAAGGGGACGGGAAAGTCCGACGCGGGGACACGGGGACGCGGAGAAAAAGTAAAAGGTAGTGAAGATAATCACCAAAAGTAATACCTCCATGCAGAAAAGCAAAATACTCATCACCTGTCCCAAGGGCATTCCTCCTTTCCTGAAGCAGGAGCTTCTCGCCATGAACTTTCCCATTCTGTCCGAGGCCGTTGCCGGCGTCGAGACCGAAGGGACGCTCGATGACTGCCAGAGGCTGAACCTGGAGCTCCGCACAGGCCACCGGGTCCTGTTCGTCCTGAAGGAATTCCCCGCGAACAACGCCGATTCGCTCTACCGCGAGCTGACCCGGATCCCCTGGGAGGAGCTCATCGCTGCCGACGGGTATCTCTGCGTGACCTCGAGCGTTGAGACGCCTTCGATCAGGGACACGCGCTTCGCGAGCCTCAAGTGCAAGGACGCCATCGTCGACCGGATCAAGGAAAAGCGGGGCACCCGGCCCGATTCCGGCCCCGAACGCGACCGCTCCGTCGTGCATCTTTACTGGAAGGAAGGCCGCTGCATCATCTACCTCGACACGTCGGGCGAATCGCTCTCCCGCCGCGGCTACCGGAAGATCCCCCTTGCCGCGCCCATGCAGGAGACGCTGGCCGCCGCCGTGGTCCTGGCCACGGGCTGGCAGGGGACGGGGAGCTTCATCAACCCCATGTGCGGCAGCGGGACCCTCGCCATCGAGGCCGCGCTCATCGCCCTTGACCGGGCGCCGGGCCTGCTCAGGAGCAACTTCGGGTTCATGCATATCACGGGATACAACGAGCCCTTGTGGCGGGAACTGCGCGAGGAGGCCCGGAAACGGCCGAAGAAGGAGCTTCCCGGAAGGATCATCGCGACCGACATCGATCCTGCCGCCGTGGAGGCCGCGAGAAAGAACGCGGTTACAGCCGGCGTGGAGCACTGGATCGAGTTCGGCGTCTTCGACTATGCCGCGACGGAGGTCCCCGAGGGCGGCGGCGTTGTGGTCATGAATCCCGAGTACGGCGAACGGATGGGGGATATCTCTCAGCTTGAACTCGTCTATAAAGGCATCGGCGATTTTCTGAAGCAGAAGTGCGGAGGCTATACGGGATATGTCTTTACCGGCAGCCCGTACCTGGCGAAGAAGGTGAGTCTCAAGCCGAAGCGGAGCTTTCCGTTCTGGAACAGCGGCATCGAGTGCCGGTTGCTGGAGTACGAGCTGTATGAGGGAAGCAGGAAGAAACAGACGCGGGGACGCGGAGACGCGGAGACGCGGGGATGAGATATAGGCAAGAGCGACTGGGAGACGAAAAATATGGGGAATATCAGGAGTCACCGGGAATTAAAGGTGTGGCAAGATGCCATGGATGCTGCTATGGAGATCTTCGAGATCACCAAGGCCTTTCCTCCTGAAGAACGGTATTCTCTTATTGATCAAATGCGGCGTTCTTCCCGTTCTGTAGCTTCAAATATCTCAGAAGCATGGAGAAAGCGAAGATACGAGGCGGCTTTCAAAAGCAAGCTCAATGATTCCGAATCAGAAGCATGCGAAACTCAAACATGGGTAGAGATGGCATTGAGGTGCAATTATATCGATAGGAAAACCGCGGAGCGACTGGATAAGACATATGAGAAGTTGATGGGTAAGCTCGTGGCAATGATACGCGATTCCCGCAACTGGACTATACGCGAGTCACCGGCGGAGTAAGCGCGTTGACCTTTTATCCCAGTGTCTGCTTTATGGTCTCCGCGTCCCCGCGTCGGCTTCACAGTCCCCGTGTCTTCGCGTCAGTCGTACTCACGGCGGACATTGGGCGCAGATCGACGTAAAGAGCGTCGTGCTCAGGTACCGGTCCCCCCGGTCGGGCAGGATGACCACGATGGTGCCCGTCTTGATCCGCTTCGCCATCTCGAGTGCTCCCCAGACGGCGGCGCCGCTGCTCATGCCCACGAAGAGGCCTTCCTTGAGCGCCAGTTCGCGGGTGGTGGTGAAGGCGTCGTCGTCGGCTACCGTGATCTTCTCATCGGCGAAGGCCGGGTCGTAGTTCTTCGGGACGATGGACTCCTTCATGTTCTTGAGGCCCTGGATCTTGTGGCCCAGGTTGGGCTCCACGCCGACGATGCGGATCTTGGGATCGAACTCCCTGAGCCGCCGGCCGGCGCCCATGAGGGTGCCCGTGGTGCCCATGCCCGCGACGAAGACATCGATCCTGCCGCCGGTCTGCTCGATGATCTCCTTGCCCGTCGTCTCGTAGTGGGCCCGGATGTTGGCGGGATTGTCGAACTGGTTCGGCATGAAGTACTTGGTGCCTGCTTCGTCCATCATGCGGCGCGCCATCTTGATGGCGCCGTCGGTGCCTTCGCAGCCGGGAGAGAGGATCAACCGGGCGCCGAAGGCCTCGAGGACCTTGCGGCGCTCCGTGCTGACGCACTCGGGCATGGTGAGCACGACCTTGTAGCCCAGCGCGGCGCCGACCATGGCCAGGCCGATGCCGGTGTTTCCCGAGGTCGCCTCGAGGATGGTGTCGCCCTTCTTGATCTTGCCGGCACGCTCGGCGTCCCGGACCATGAACAGGGCGATGCGGTCCTTCACGCTTCCCCCGGGGTTGTTGCCCTCGAGCTTTGCCAGGACCGTCACCCGCGGATCCGGATTGAGCGATTCCAGTTTGACGAGCGGCGTGTTTCCGATGCTGTCCAGTACTCCCATGATCGGTTCCTTTCGGTGCGGATCGCGTTCCCGACGTTTATAGCAGATTTCATCATGCTTGAAAAGGAAATTTCGTCGCCCATGGATGACGCACGACAGATTCTGATGAACTGCCGGCCGGGCTGCGGGGCATGCTGCATCGCCCCTTCGATCTCATCGGCCCTCCCCGGCATGCCGGAGGGGAAGCCTGCGGGAGCACGGTGCGCCCGGCTTTCCACGGACAACCGGTGCCTGCTCTTCGGGATGCCGGAGCGGCCCGCGGTCTGCGCGTCATTTCCGGTGATGGCCGAACATTGCGGATCGGACCGGGACGAGGCGCTTGCTTTGCTGGCCGAACTGGAACGGATGACCGCGCGCGCTCCACGAGAAAACCGGACATGACCGCCTGGCGCTATCTTGACACCGGGCCCGCCCCGGGCGCCGACAACATGGCGATGGACGAGAAGCTCCTCGCAGAGGCCCTGAGGGGGAGCGCGGTTCCCGTCCTCCGGTTCTATACCTGGGACCCTCCCGCGGTCTCCCTCGGCAGGTTCCAGGATGAGGCGAGTTCGGTGAACCTCGCGGCCTGCCGGAAGCACGGCTTCGATATCGTCCGGCGCATCACCGGCGGCAGGGCCGTGCTCCATTGGCGCGAGCTTACGTACAGCGTCATATCGCCGAGCGACAATTCCCTTTTTCCCAACGATGTGCTCGGGACGTACAAAGTGCTCGCCGCGGGACTCCTCGCGGGCTTCGTCCGTCTGGGCATACCTGCCGAGATGGTCTCGCCCCCGGGGGATCGTGCTGCGATGGTGAACCGTACGGCGAAGGAACCCGCCTGTTTTTCCTCTCCTTCGTGGTACGAGATCCTGGTCAACGGAAGAAAGATCGTGGGAAGCGCCCAGCGGCGCCTTGCCGGCGCGTTCCTGCAGCATGGTTCCATCCTTATTGACTATGATCCGCTGCTCGAGGCCGAGGTCATCCCCGGAGGGGGGCTGGAATCAGCCGTGACCTCCATAGGTCGTGAGGTGGGACGGAATATACCGCTTGACGAGGTGAAATCTGCCTTTCGCATCGGATTTTCCAAGGCCCTTGGCGTTACGATCAGGTGAAACGAACTGCCAGTCCGGTCATTCTCTGAAGTTATCCACATCAGCCTTAACTAAATAAACAATAAAATTCAATAACATATGTGTTATTTTAGAGGGTAATTAGAGGATTGTGGATAATACTTGCTGATCTATAACAAATAATATAGGCTATAACTTTTATTACTTGACAAAATCGGAAAATAACATTAAAATAAAGACAATACAAAATTAAATTGTTTATCCCCCGGTAAACCGTGGTGGGAAGGAGGGCATGTCATGGCAGCTCATAACGACAACTACACGCGTACATCCGTGGTTCCACCCATTGGATCGATGCTGGTTGCGGAGGAATATATCATACCCCAAGACCTTGATTTTGCCCTGGAGCACCAGAAGCACAGCAAAGGTCTGATCGGCGAGATACTCGTGCGGATCGGGGCAGTAGAGCCGAAAGCGCTCGAAGAGGTCCTGACGATCCAGAAGAAGCTTTCTGGAAAATAACTGCCAAGCTCCTTTCCTCAGTGCCGTACCGGACGGCGGTCTTTGGCAGTATCCGTCCGGTACGGCCCTTCCTCTTTTCCTCTTATTGGGAACAGCAAAGATCGCTTAATTGCACATCACCGACCCGTCCTGAACGAAATTCTTTACCCGTCCCAAGGCGCGTCCGCTTGCCTGCGCAAGCACTGCCAGCGGCCTGTGACCTATATGTTCACTCGGAGGGACGCGATTCAGGGTCAGCTGTTCTCTGCTGCAGTTCGCAGGATCGTTGGTGGGTCACAGGCGAGAACAAGCTCACGCCCGGTTCGAGGATGGAGAAAGCTCAGTTCGGCGGAATGAAGATGGTAGCCCGGATCACCGGGGAGGGCATGGGTATCCGGTATGGGCAGACCGCCCGCGCCGTAGAGCGGATCGCCCACCAGAGGGTGGCCGGCAGCGGCAAGATGGACCCGGACCTGATGGGGCCGGCCTGTTGCGATGCGCACATCGCAGAGAAAGGAATCTGCCCGGCGTTCGAGAACGATCACGCGAGACAAGGCTGTTTTGCCTTTTGGATCCGCAGCGTTGACCGAGCCGAGCAGGGTGTGGGGCACCGGGCCGATGGGCGTCGTGATCGTCATTTCATCGTGAGCGGGAAGTCCGGAGGCCAGTGCGCGGTAGCGTTTTCCGACCTTGTTCGCGGACCACTGCCGCATCAAGGACGTGCGGGCTGCCTGGTTTCGGGAGCACAGGACCAGTCCCGACGTCCATCGCCCCAGGCGATGGAGCGGGTCGGCGTCAGGCGAGCAGGCGCGGACCAGATGGAGCAGCGTGGACCTCAGAAAATTTGCGCCCGGAAGCGTCGGCAATCCCGAGGGCTTGGCAACTGCGAGCAGGTCCTCGTCTTCGTACAGAACAGTAAAGGACCTGGGCGCATCGGGTTCGATCCATGGCGGGCGTTGCCAGACAAGTTCCGAGCCCTTTCGCAACAAGGTTTCGGCGTGGGCGCGTTTGGAATCGATGAGGACGAGACCTGCGGCAATGCGTTCCGTCCACACTTCCGGAGTAGAGTGACGATAGTGCCGGCTGAGATAAACCAGCAGCGTTTGGCCGTCGGCCTCGGAACCGAGCTGTTCGCGGTATTCACATCCTTCGTTCAGGAGCGAACCTGCGGCAGGGGTAACTTTTATCGACGGGTACATAGGGCGGTATAATTCATTCCTATCTGTTCCTTGCCTGGTCAAGCCGTATCCGGGCGGCCGGATCCTTCCTGAAAAGCTCCTCCAACTGAGTGGGTGGGTCACTGCGAGCTGTTCTGTTTGCCGACGCGATGTTTTTCAGCCAGATATCCCCCGGCCATCCCCGCCGGAAGCAAGCCGGCGAAGCCTGCGATGTCGAACCAGAGCGGAGTGCCCGCTTCCCGGAAGACCAGCGAAAGGATCACCCCGACGAACGCGACCAGCGCCCCGTGCAGGACCCCTGCCCGGCCTGCAATTTTGCCGGCGAAAAAACCGCCCATCACGGTGCAGCTCAGGCCGAGGATCAGTCCCAGCAGCAGGCCGCTGGTGCTCTTCATCCGGCTCATGACCTCGTCCTCGGAAAGACCGGTTGAAACAAGCGCGGCCGCCAGGAACGTCATAAGGAGCAGGGTCCCTGCGTTGTCCGCGACGGCCCCGACGATGACGGCCTTGAACTTGATATCGGAAAGTTTAAACATAGGCGCTCCCTTCATCTTCCTGCTTGATGTGTCAAGACCAGGCTGAGCCTAGTCACGGGGCTGAGAGGCGCGGTTTTTGCGACCCTCTCGGGCCGAATTGCTGGAAGCAACGGCGGGTTTCACTTCGTGCCACCCGACCTACTGACCGATAGAAATATCGACCTGTTCGGCATTGCCGATAAAGGATGCCTTAATCGAATATACGCCCGGCAGCACCTGGTTGCCCGTATTGTCTTTTTGATCCCAGCTGAATTCATACGTTTTTGTCTCGCCTGCGGGAATCGAAAGTTGATGAACTACGCCTGGGAATGCCAGCCCGAAGGCGGGATCCCAAACCTCGTCATTATCTTTTAAAACCTGAAGCGAAATCTCCGGGGAGCCCAAAAGAACTTCAAAGAGTCCGCTGCCAGTATTCTTAATGGTTAATGTAATCGGTACAATCTCACCCTGGTCGACAACATCGCGTGAGGTCAAAGTATACAGGAGGGTATCATATTGGTGGACGCTTGTGGAGATGTTGATATTCGGATCATTAAGAGCAATGATGCCGGGAGTTAAACTGCTCGCAGCAACATAGCCGCAGATGACCGTCTGGTCCTTGGCGAGCACGAAAAGCGAAAGGGTATCATTGGAGTATTTTTCCAACAGGGTGTATTTGATCGCAGTTATGTCCTGGCCTGCATACAATGTTAAGTCATAACCAGTTTGTTGACACACTTCTTGTTTTAGTCCCCAGTTGGCATCCGTAAAATGCGGAGGCAAGGTGAGGCTCGTACTGGTGGGCTGACCGTCTACGTGAAAGTTGTACTTCTGTATGATGTCTGCTCCTGCCGGCTGAGCAGAAGGATCGCTTGACGAGCCGTGGCATGCGAAGAACTGAACAGAAATGAGGATTCCGATCGATACCAGCAGAGAGAATTCTTTTTTCATTTTGGCCTCCCATGAGTCGAGCGGATTTATTCCGGTCTGTTAATGCGGCGCTGAACTGCCCCCCCGCAGGGGGATGGTTTTGAGTGCCTGGTTCCCCCGGCGCGTAGCGACGGGGAGGCACTCCGGTTCAGCGCCGCATTCCCTCTGGTCGCGGAGCGACCGGAGGGAATGACGAGTTGAGCCCCGCGCTGCAGAGCGCGGGACTCGAACGACTCGTTAGGCACTTTTTTGGTGGTGGGAGGTATACCAATCTACGAGTTGACGAATCATTTTCTGATAAGAGGTGTGATGCTTCTTGGCCTCTTTCTTAAAGAATTCAATACTTGATTTTTTCAGGGCGAGCGTCACCTTGATATGGTCTTCTTTAAGCACCAACTGCTCTGGTGGTGGCAAAAAATCAGTAACGACCTTCAATTTCCCCATCGGCTCATCTGTGTATTTAATTTTGCTCTTCATATACTTTCCTTCCTTTCCTCCAATATCCAGCTCCATATATCCGTATGATATTTCCTCTGTAAGTGAACCGAACAGTCATGATTCCTTCGCCGACACGGCCAAGGCGATAGTATCGATCTTCTGTGGAACTATGGTCCACATCTTCAGCAATGATGCGGTGCGGATCAAGAAATGCGTGCTGGGCAAGAGAAAAGGGAACATTGTGCTTGGCGCGGTTTTCCCGATCCTTCTGTTCGTCCCATTCAAATTGGACTTTTTTCATTAGCTATACCTTACCACGGGCTGGATTTAGTAGCAATATGAAAGTATGGTGAATTATCTGGTGCCGTGCTGAGAGGGGTTGGAAAAATACGTAACGGGGATTCTGTCGATCATCCTAATTTTGCCTTCCGCATTCGGTGCCGCGAGAGCAAATAAACCACGATGGACTATAGGATGTCCCCTCGTGGTCCCATTCACCGCAGGCAGGGCATTTGGCGACATCGATGCCGGCGATTCTGAACAAGGTTTCCTGCCACGTCTCGATCTTCTGTTCCGCGTTGTTCTGCCCGGTGCAGGATAGAAGCACCCTGCACCGTTCAAGTTTCTTCCTGCGGCATCGGTTGCCCAACAAACCGTAATGCCTGATTTTCACAAATCGGTCCGGCAGCACGTGAAGCAGGAACCG
>JAGVOT010000113.1 GCA_020052615.1 Nitrospirota bacterium
CCTCGCCCTCCTTGATGGCCGAGATCTTCCGGATGTCAAGCCGGACCGAGGCGTAGAACTTGAGCGCGTTGCCCCCGGTGGTGGTCTCGGGATTGCCGAACATGACGCCGATCTTCATGCGGATCTGGTTGATGAAGACGAGGGTCGTGTTGGACTTGCTGATGGCCCCGGTGAGCTTCCGGAGCGCCTGGCTCATGAGCCGCGCCTGGAGTCCCATGTGGGCGTCGCCCATCTCGCCCTCGATCTCCGCCCGCGGCGTGAGCGCCGCGACCGAGTCCACGACGATGACGTCGATGGCGCCGCTCCGGACCAGCGTCTCGGTGATCTCCAGCGCCTGCTCGCCCGTGTCGGGCTGGGAGATGAGCAGCTCGTCGGTCTTGACGCCCAACTTTCGCGCATAGGCAACGTCCAGGGCGTGCTCGGCGTCGATAAAGGCCGCCTGGCCGCCCAGCTTCTGGGCCTGGGCGATGATGTTGAGCGCCAGCGTCGTCTTGCCCGAGGACTCGGGCCCGTAGACCTCGATGATCCTGCCGCGCGGCACGCCGCCGATCCCTAAGGCCACGTCGAGCCCCAGGGACCCCGTCGAGATCGCCGCGATGTTGGCCGGCACCTCGTCCTTGTCGAGCCGCATGATGGAACCCTTGCCGAACTGCTTTTCGATCTGGCCCACTGCCAGTTCCAGCGCTTTTAATTTGTCCTTGTCTACCATGTTCGCTCTCCTTTTCCCTATCGCTCTGCGCGTATTTTCAATATCTGTCATCGTTCCTCGTGAGACGTCAGACGAGGTTTGTTTCATCTTACGTCTTACGTTTCACGAGACTTATCTTTCCCAATTCCGTATACACCGCCCCATCACGCTGTAATTCGCTTCTCATCAGACTGATATGGTCCGCTTCAAACCCGCCGAGCTTCACGTCCCTGATGCTCTCGATCTTCTGCTGCCAGTTGTCCCGCGGCTTCGGGAACTTGATCCGCCCCAGGGTCAGATGGGGGCTGAACGTGCGCTCCTCCCGTTCGAATCCCAGGCCCGTCATCGCGTTCTCGACGGCGGCCTGAAGCGAGCCAAGCTTCTCGACATCGCCCGTTACCCCGAGCCAGAGCACCCGGGGGTTCTTCCCGTTCGGGAAGGCACCGGCGCCTGCGACCTCCAGGTTCAGTTTCCCCGATCCCTCGGCCGCACCGGTCAATGCCGCCATGATCCCGGATGCCCTTTCTTCAGACACCTCGCCCAGGAACTTGAGCGTCAGATGAATGCCCTCAGACCTGGCCCATCCCGCGTTCGCTCCGGACTCCCTGAGCTGTTCCTGGACCTTCGCGATCCCCTGCTTGATCTCAGGGGGGAGTTCGATGGCGATAAATAATCTCATGAACGTCGTAAACAAGAGTCAGGAGTCGGAAGCCAGAAGATTCGTCTCTTCTCCTGACTCCTGAATTCTGTCTCTGTCTCCTTATGCTATTAAGTATCTTCTCACCATATCCAGCGCCGCCTGTGCCGTGCGCAGACGCACCTGCTCGCGGGTGCCGAGGAAGCGGAACTCGTCGACCTTCACGCAGTCCTTCGATGCGAACGCGATGTATACCAATCCGACGGGCTTTTCCGGCGTGCCGCCGCCCGGCCCCGCGATGCCCGTTACCGCAAGGCCGAAGGTCGTCTTCGCCTGGTCGCGGATCCCGCCCGCCATGGCGCCGGCTACCTCCCGGCTCACGGCGCCTTGTGACTGGATCATATCGGCCGGAACGCCGAGCAGGCCGGTCTTGGCCTCATAGCTGTAGACCACCACGCCCCGCTCGAAATAGTCCGAGCTGCCGGCGATGTTCGTGAGCCTTCCGCCGATGATGCCGCCGGTGCAGGATTCTGCGACGGCGATCGTGAACTTCCGCTGCCGGAGCAATGCGCCGACGATCTCCTCGAGGTCCTGTCCGTCAACGCCGTAGACCGCGTCGCCCAGCTTCTTCCTGATCTCTGATTCGGTCCGCTCTACCACCGTCCGGGACCGCGCCCCGCTGCCTTCCCGCGCCACGATGCGGATATCGACGCCGGTCTCCTTTGCCGTAAGGCCCACGGCAGGGCGTTTCTGCTTCAGGATGTCCTGGATCAGTTCGTTGACCTTCGACTCCGCGAGGCCGCAGGTGTGCAGGACCTTTCTGCGGATAACGGCCTTGCCGCCGAAGTGCTCGCTCAGCACCTGTCGGAGCCCTTCGCGGAACATGGCCCGCATCTCGGCAGGCACGCCGGGCATCACGGCGACGAACTTCCCCTCGTCGATGCAATAGAAGCCGGGCGCTACCCCAACGGGATTGCGGAGGAGACGCGCGCCGCCCGGAATAAGGGCCTGCCGGTCGTTGGCGCCGGGGTACTCCCTGCCCTTTGCCGAGAACACGGCCTTGACCGCCTTCAAGGCGTCATCGCTCAGGACCAGGCGTTTTTTGAGCACCCGGGCAACGGCCTTGCGCGTCATATCGTCCTCGGTGGGGCCGATGCCGCCGGTGACGAGGATGACGTCCACCCTCGCCAGGGCGCCGCGAAGCGCCTCGTCCATGTCCTTGTCGTTGTCCCCGACGACGGTCCTGAAGGCCGTCTCTATGCCGATGTCCAGGAGCTCTTCCGCGAGATACAGGGAATTGGTGTCGATGACCCCGCCGGTCAGCAGTTCGGAACCTGTTGCAATGATCTCAGCTCGCATGGATTCAGCTCCTTTTCACTGAGTAAGTCCTGAAGAAAGACCAGAACACGCATATCACGAATGGACGAATTACACGAATAACAGCACGGTTTTCATTCGTGACATTCGTAAAATTCGTGTCATTCGTGTCCCCGTCGATTTTTCTGCGTATTTGTTAGTTACCGTCATTTAAAAAACACCGCTGCCGTTTGAAGAATGACATTCGTATAGACAGCCGCCCCGATATCATCCAGCATCACGCCCGGACCGCCGGGGATATCCTGCAGTTTCTTGAGCGGCCAGGGCTTCAGGATGTCAAAGAAGCGGAACAGAGCGAAGCCCGCGAGAACGGTGCCCCAGGCGAAAGGGACCAGGAACAGTGCTACGAAAAGGCCTGCGATCTCATCGATGACGATGGACGGGCTGTCCTCCGTTCCGAGGATACGGTCCGCGTATCCCGCTGCCCAGGTTCCCAGAACGACCGTGCCGACGCATGCGGCGCCGTACCACAGGGGGCCGATATCCTTTATGAGCAGATAGAGCAGGACACCGACGACGGTCCCTGCCGTGCCCGGCGCCTTGGGGAACCTGCCGCTGTAAGCGCCCTGGGCGATGAAGAGGACTATGTCGTTAACGATCTTGTTCATAGAAAGACTGTAAATATTGTTTTCACCACGGAGTCACGGAGCTCACAGAAGACTTCATATAGTGTTTTTTCCTTGAGTGTTTCTTTCTTTTCCATGTCTAGTACCTCCGTGGTAATCTGAATTTGCTCTCTTTGTTCCTGTGCCCGTTTGGAGCGAGTCCTACAATGCCTCATACGCCCACATCGCGCCCTCGCCGCCGACCCTGCGTACGAGCCGCTTCTTGTACAGGTTCAGGAGCCGGGTGCCGCTCGTGTTCGCCTCGATCTTCTTCGCGTCTGTAAGCTCCCGTGCTGTCGCCTTCTTCCGTTCGACGACGAACTCAAGTGTGTCCTTGAGATAGTTGTTCAGGTTCCCGAGCACCGCTCGTTTCCCCCCGCTGGTCTCGGCGATGATGGCCAGGTCCTTGCGCTCGAGCGCCACCTCGATGTTCTCACGCTGATTGTCGTTCATGCCCGTAAGCATCAGATATTTCTCGCCGTACTCGCCCGCGAGGAGGCGCGACAGGAGCTTGGCCACGATCTCGTCGGAGCAGGAATAGTCGATCACCCCGACCTTCGAGAAGTCCAGGCCGATCACCGATCCCTCGGGCGCCTTTTCCATGTCCCGCTCGATGCGCTCCCGAACCGACTGGCCCGTCGGACGGGTCACGAGGTTGTTCGAGCCGTTCTTCAGCTCATCCTTGAGGATGCTATAGAGGTCGTAGGTAAACATGTATTTCTGAATTATTGATCCCGTTTGGTCCGCTCAGCGGACATCGACCGCTGTTGTTCTGTAGTGCGCTCGGTTTTCCTTGATATACCCGATCTTCCTTTCCTTCGGCTCCGGCTGCGCAACCAACGCCCTGAGGGCATCAAATACGACCTTAAACTGAGAATCATAATTATTTTCCATCTCATCGAGCCTTTTCGTCCGCTCCTTATGGGATGCGATCATTTCACGGAGCTTGACGAAAGCGCGCATAAGGGTGATATTAACCTTCACCGCTCGGTCGCTGTTCAACACGCTGGAAAGCATGGCAACACCTTGCTCCGTGAAAACATAGGGTCTATATTTCCGATGTTTTCCGCGACCTGGCTTTAAGGTCACAATTTGTGACCTTAAATAGTCATGCAGTTCTAAGATGCCAGCCTGGCATCTTAAAGCCTCTGACTCTTCTGCCGTCAGCTGAAACCTAAAATCTAAGGGAAAACGCATGATGTTTCGCCGGACCGATTGGTTCAGCACTTTTGTTTCAACGCCATACAGTTCCGCAAGATCGCTGTCGAGCATCACCTTCTGCCCGCGAATCAGGTATATCTTACGCTCTATGGTTTCTATGGTGAATGTTGGTTTCATTGAAATAGAAATTTGTTCGATAGATAAGTTCAATTGATTCAATTGAATCATATAGCAACAAACCTTCGTTGTCAAGATAATTTCATAAAAAAATTAACGTTGTTTTATTAATATGTTACGAGGAAGGTATTTCAGGAAGGACGATATTAATCTGACTGCCGGGAAAGTTCTGAAGATTAAGTTCCCGTTCCCTGCCCCGTGCCCATTTGGGAATGAGCGACAGCCGTGCCGTGCCCGAACGGATGGAGAGCCTGCCCTGCCAGTGCTCGACGAACCGCCTGACGGCAGCGAGTCCGTGACCCCTGCCCTCGTCCTCGTGGCGCGACGCGCCGTGGAGAAGGGCCTTCTCGATCGCCTCAAGATCGCCTTTCAGCTTGAACCTGCCGGAGAGGGATTTCCTGAAGCCGATGCCGGCATCCATGACCGCGATCTTCACGATGTTCTTTCCCAGGCTGGGATAGCGGTACTTCTGGATGCCCACGAACCCCTTGTTCTCGCTGTGTTCGACGATGTTCTGGCAGATCTCCGACAGCGCCACGATGAAACCATTGATCGCCCGGCTGTCGTAGCGGAGATGCCTTGCCAGGATGGCCTGCGCCCGCTCCTCCACCTTGCCGACGATGTAGTGGATATCGTTCGCCCGCTCGATGGGCGTGATCTCGAGCAGTACGTCGGAGTCCGATGACCTGCCCGGCGACATCGGGGAAGGTACATGCATCGGTTCGAGAGAGAAGGCGCGCCTTGCGCTCGTGAAGAAGTCCATGCGTTCGAGATAGCGCCGGACCTCCTCTGAACGGGGAAGAAGGATGGTCTTCTTGATGTCCTCGAGCATGCAAAGCTCGCCGATCTCGAGGAGCCCCACCATGCCGTAGGGGTCGATGAAGGAAACGTCGCGGAGGTCGATCTGGTCCGAGCGGATGAAGGACTGCAGGGTCTTTTCGAAGGTCTCTTCGGTGAGTTGGGTCATGGAGTAAGACCCATTATAAAGTGGAGCGGGTCAAACGTTTTTTTGACACTGAGGACACTGAACAACCTCTGAATGAAATCATCATATTTCCCTGTTTTTACAGTGTCATCAGTGTCGAGGAAATCATTCCTTCGGTTCCGGGCCGATCTGCACGCCGCCGCCCCCGCCCTGGGGCACGCAGCACTTGATGGCGTCGAAGGCGAGGAGGATGCGTTTTTCTTTTTCCAGCCGCTTGGCGTCCAGGGGCAGCGCGATGTTTTCCTTCAGGAGGACCTCCAGCTGGTCCCGCGTCGGTATGGCCCCGAAGCCCTCGCCGATCACCTTGCCGGACGCAACATCGAGCACCTCGGCCGTTACGGGGTCGGCTACGACCGCGACGGGCAGCGGCGGCGAGGCGATGAC
>JAGVOT010000060.1 GCA_020052615.1 Nitrospirota bacterium
CAAGAAAAGCAGCGAAGCTTTGCTTAACATAATGCTAATGCTTTGGACATTCTTTGCGACCTTTGCGCGCTTTGCGAGAAATATTCTTGCCATTTTTAGTAGATTTTGATCTACCTCCGTGTCCTCCGTGGCACCGCGTGAGACGCCTCTGGTTGTAAGTAGCATATGGTTTCCATGAACTACTCTCCTCTTCGACATATCGGCTCGATCGTCTGGAAGCACGACCCCATCCAGCTCACGTTCTTCCTCACGAGGAAATGCAATGCCCGCTGTCCTTTCTGCTTCTACCTCTCCCGCAGGGAAGCGCCTCAGGCTCCCGAACTCACCCTCGACGAGATCCGCAGGGTGTCCTCCTCCCTCGGCAGGCTGCTCTGGCTCGCCTTCTCCGGGGGAGAGATATTCCTGCGCGAGGACCTGGTCGAGATCGCGAAGGCCTTCTACAAGAACAACGGGCCTGCCATCATCCTGCTGCCCACGAACGGCCTGCTGCCCGACAGGATCCGCAAGCAGACCGAAGCGATCGTGAAACAGTGTTCCAGGAGCACGGTTGCGGTGAAGGTCTCCCTGGACGGGCCGGAAGATATTCACGATACCCTGCGGCGCGTGCCGGGGGCATATCGGAAGGCACTGGAAACCGTGGACAAGCTGAGGCCGCTGCTCAAGAAGTACCCTAATTTCGAGCTCGGCATCAATACGGTCTTTTGTTCCGCGAACCAGGGATACATGGACGGCCTTAGGGAATTCGTGCATAGACTCGAGGGGGTCGGAACGCATACGGTTTCGCTCGTGAGGGGGGAGGTCGCAGAGGAAGGGCTGAAGGAGGTCGATCTGGACGCGTACCGGCGGACCATTGAAAAGCTCGAGGCCAATCTGAAAAGAACGCCCGGCAGCGGCTACCGGTTCCGCGGCAGCCGGCTCAAGACCGCCCAGGACATCCTCCAGCGGCGGCTGATCCATGAGACGGCAAGGAAGAACGAACGGCTGATCCCCTGCTACGCAGGCAGGCTGACGCTGGTCCTGACGGAAACGGGAGAGTGCTATCCCTGCGAATCATTTGCCGACAGGATGGGGAATGTCCGTGAATGGGGATATGACGTGAAGAAGCTCCTGGCCGGCAGCGACGCGCAGGCGGCGCTCCGCGCGGTGCGGGAGAGCGGCTGCCACTGCACCCATGAATGCTACATGATGATGAACATCCTGTTCAATCCCGCGCTGTATCCGACGCTGATCAGGGAATACCTGTCGCTCTGACGGTCTTCTTCGATCAAGAGCAGTTCTCTTCCACCTCAACAGGGAAAGCAGCTTGACAACCCGGGATGTTTCCGGCAAGCGCGCCAACCGGCAACAAGGAGAAGAAGAAACCCATGAACCGGAAGATCGTGATCAGGAACGAAACCGATGCCGATGTGAGCGCAATAACCGAGGTGACTGCAGCCGCATTTAAGACCCTGGAGCTCAGCAATCACACTGAGCAGTTCATCATCGCGGCGCTTCGCGCCGCCAGGGCCCTCACGATATCGCTCGTCGCGGAAAAGGATGGCCGGGTGATCGGGCATATTGCCTTCTCTCCCCTGACCATTTCGGACGGCACACGAAACTGGTACGGCTTAGGACCGCTTTCGGTGCTGCCGGAGTACCAGCGGCAGGGCATCGGCAAAACCCTGATACAGGAAGGGCTGTCACGGCTGAAAGCAATGCATGCCGGGGGATGTTGTCTTGTCGGACATCCGGATTACTACAGGAAATTCGGGTTCAAAAATATGCCGGGACTTGTGCTTGAAGGAGTTCCGCAAGAGGTCTTCTTCGCTCTCTCGTTCGACGGACATGCTCCGCAGGGCACCGTCACGTTCCACGATGGATTCAAGGCGAATTGCTGACAACGGCATCAGCCCGACGATCGTTCTGCGCGCACCCGGGGGTAAGCCCGAATCATTTAACAACCACTCAAAATACTTTTTCAACAGCCTGTTAACTCTCAGTCGGAGGTCTGTGCCCCGCAGGAAAAAATGGCTCAGCAATAGGGCTAGCCAACAAGTCGTTCGAGTCCCGCGCTCTGCGGCGCGGGGCTCAACTCGTCGTTCTCACTTCGCCCCCCCCTTTTCCCCTCTTATCCCTCTACCCTCCGGAACACATCCTGCTTGATCCACAGCCAGAACAGGCTTTTGAGCCCCGTGAACGCCGCCCGCATGTCGGGAAGGCTCCTGATGCCCAGGACCCGCCGGACGAGGAACCGCGGCCGGGAATAGAACTTCTTGAAGGCGATCCGGCGGAGTTTGGCGATCTGGTCGCGTGTCATGGTGTAGGGCACGAAGGCCGCGCCCTGGTAGGTGTAGTCGGTGAGGTCGTTCGAGAGCGTTCCGTAGCGTTCGGCATGGTCATAGAGCTCGGCCCCGGGAAAGGGCGTGATGCAGTGGAAATTCGCCACGTCCGGATCGAGCTCGCAGGCGAACTCGATGGTCTGGAGCGCCTCTTCGTAGGTCTCGCCGGGTATGCCGACAAGGAACGGCGTGAGCACGCGGAGGCCCGCCTTCTTCGCCAGCCGCACTGCCGTACGGATCTGCTCAACCGTTGTCCCCTTCCTGATGGCGTTCAGGTTCTTCTGCACGCCGCTCTCCGCCCCCAGGAGGATCGCCCAGCACCCTGCGTCCTTGAACGCCCGCAGGAGCTCCCCGTCCACCTGGTTCACGCAGGCGGAGGCGAACCAGGTGAAGTCGAGCTTCCTGCGCCTGATCTCCCTTGTCAGCGCCATGGCCCGGTCGCGGTCGGCTGCGAGCGTATCGTCGATGAACTTGATCTCGCGGTATCCCTGGGCCAGGCATTGCTCGATCTCCGCCATCACGTTATCGATGCTCCGGTACCTTATGCCGCTCGCCCGCTCCTTGTCCATCTGGAAGCAGTAGATGCAGTGCCGGTTGCAGCCGCGCGAGGTCATGATCACGGCAACGGGTTTTCTCCGGTACGTGGCAGGCGGCGGAATGTACCTGTCCGCGTTGTCGAGCAGGTCCCGCGCGGGAAAGGGCAGCCTGTCCAGGTCCGTGATCAGGGGACGGGGAGGGTTCTTCGTGATACCCGCGCCCGTCCGAAAGACGACCCCCGGGACATCGGCAAGCCCGGCTTTCCGGCTAATCCGGTCGAGCATCTCCACCACGGTCAGCTCGCCCTCGCCCGTGACAACAGCATCGATCTCCGGCGCCTCCACAAGACACTTCTCCTGGACCGCGATCGGATAGGGCCCGCCCACGGCAATGAACGCACGTGGCAGGACGCGCCTGATCTCTCTTGCCGCCGCCTGTGCCTTGTTCCAGCCGAAAGCGGTGGAGTAGAGGCCTGCGAAGTCCGGGCAATGCGCTTTCACCCTGTCCAGGACCCCGGCGGCGGAGAGGAAAGCGCCGTTCAGGAAGATGACCTCGTGACCGGCCTGCCTGAGCGCGGCCGCAACGGAGAGCGTGCCGACCGGCTGCCAGTAGTTGATCTGGGCGGCAGCGGTCTTTGAGGGAAAGATGTCTTCCGGCGTCCAGGAGGGAATGATGAGAGCGCATTTCATGACGAGGCCGCCCCTGCGAGCAGCTGCTCCCGCGCCGGCGCGGGCGCGGCGCGCAGTATCTCGTTCGCCGCGGCAATGCCCGATCCCATGGCATGGTCCATGTTGTGATACCGGAACATGCCTCCCCTGCCGATGACCTTGAGGTTCCGGAAGCGCCCCAGATAGTCAAGCACCGCGTCCGCATGCTCCCGGTAGTCGATTGTAAAGAGCGGATAGGCGCGCGGCACGCGCACCACGCAGGAGCCGATGACCTCGGCCCCGGTGATGAATCCCATGCGGCAGAGGTGCTTCACCGTCATGGCGGTGAGATCCTCGTCGCCGGCGCTCCAGATGCTGTCTCCCCGGAAGCAGAAATATTCGGCCACAATGTGCGTCTTGCCCACGGGAGCCAAGGCGGGGCTCCAGTTCTTCGGCTCATGGATCCTGCCGAAGGGGATGGCCTGCTCGGGCAGGTACATCCAGGTGAGATCGGTCACCTGGTCGCGGTCGATCATGATCGTCGAGACGACCAGGTCGCGGTAGGCGAGCTTCGCCGCGGCCCGCCGGACCTCCTCGGGAGGCGCGGGACTAAGGCTGGCGAGCAGCGCCGTCAGCGGGATGCTCGATATATAGTCCCTGCCCGAGGCGTTGTACAGCTCCCGGCCCTGCCGGAGCATCACGTTCGTGATGAAGGACCCGTCATGGTCGACCCGGCATACCCGCGTATCGGTCCGCACGCTGCTGCCGCTCTCGATCTCGCCCTGCAGCCGGTCGGCGATCATACCGATCCCTTCCCGCGGGTAGAGGAACGTATCGGCCAGCGTGTGGATGTCGTTCCCGCGACCCTTCGTGAAGGCGTTCCTGATCGCTTCCCAGAGGGAGAGCCCCTCGATGCGGCGGGCGACCCACTCCGCGCCGATCTCCCGGCACCCGATGCCCCAGACCTTCTCGCTGTATTCCCGGAAGTACAGGTCGAACATGGCGCGGCCGAAGCGGTTCACGACCCAGTCCTCCAGCGAGACGATGGGGGGACGGAAGAGCGCGCTCCGGATGTTCTGCGCGGCATAATCGGCCAGGATGCGAGCGGTCGTGGGGAGGCCCATGCCGAAGACCGCGTTCACCGGCGTCAGGGGGTAATCGAAATACCTGCCCCGCATGTGGATCTGGCTCGTCCGCGGCACCTCAAGGCAGTCGTCCCCGAGGAGGACCCGGACAAAATCCTCGATGGCCCGGTCATGGGTGATGAACCGGTGGCCGCCGAGGTCAAAGCGGAACCCCTCATGCTCGATCGTCCGCGACAGGCCCCCGACAGCGGGGCCGGCCTCGACGACGGTAACGTTTTTGCCTGCTCTCGTGAGCACGCATCCTGCGGCAAGGCCCGCGAGCCCTGCGCCGAGTATCATGGTCTGGTCTGATGGGGTATGCATGACGATGTGGACCTTCGGAGCAGCACTCACGACGCAAACGCAAGTCGTTTCGTTGTGTCGTCATTGCGAGCGACCGGAGGGAGCACGGCGATCTCGCCGTAAACCAGGGTGTGCTTCCCCCGCTTTTATCGTGCGGGGGCAGGCTTGCCTGCGCACGTCGCAATGACACAGCGACAAGTGAGTTCCCATCGGCACTTTACCACGGAAGAGCAGGCGGGACGGCGACTCCGGCCGTGGCCGGGACCGTCGGGGAGACAGGCGGTCCGCTGGACTACCGCGCGATCAGCACCGGGACCTCCGCCTGATTGGCGATCTCCCTGCTCACGCTGCCCATCATGAGCGTATGGAGCCTCCTGCCCCTCGATCCGACGATGATCATTTCCGCGCCTTCTTCCTTTGCCGCTGCGAGGACCTCATCGGCGGGATGCCCCTGCTTCACCACGGTCTTGATGCCGGTGACGCCTTTTCGGACCAGTTCCTGCTGGTAATGCTCCAGAACGGCCCGGGCCTTCTTGTCGAGGGCGTCCTGGTATGCGGTTCCCTGCAGCTGTTCCTTCAGCGTGGACAGCTCGGCCATGCCCAGCATCTCGTCCATCAGGGATTTGCCCTCGATCTTCTCGACGTACAGCAGCACGACCGTTTCGGGCCGCGTGCAGGAAAAGAGTCCGGCGAAGGTATCGATGGTCGTCTGTGAGCCCTTGCTGTCATCGACGGCGATCAGAACTTTTTTCATCTCAGCTCCTTGGGATGATCTTTCAGACTACTCCGTGTCTTCCTTGTACAGGCTCTTGTAGTAATCCTGCGTCTTCGCATCGATGCCTTCAACGGAATCGCCGGTGCTGCCGTACCCGCCCGCTTCGGCGGATTCGAAATAGCCGACCTGCACCCCGCTTTTCGATGAAAGCGCATAGCCCGCCGTCGCCCCGACGATGCCGACAACTGCCGCAAGAAGGATCCAGAACCCTGTTTTCATGCCCCTGCCTCCCCGAGATGAATGCCCGCCGCCCTACTCTTCCTTCAGCAGGTCCTTGTAATATTCCTGCGTCTTCGTATCGAGCTGCGCACCGGCCTTGACCTTGTTAGGCCCGCCGCCGATGATGCCGGCCTCGACGAACGGCGGCAGACTGTAGCCGATGAGGAATCCCGTGAATCCCATCACGATGACCACCACGATCCAGAATGTGCTCTTCATGGGACGTACGCCTCCTTACCGGGCCAGGGCGGCGACATCGGCCGTTTTCTTGATCTTCCACACGTACTTTCCGTTCGCCATGTTCTTTTCCACGATCTCATTTCCCTGGGCCTCGCACATCGCGGCGATCGACTCCGACGAGGAGGGGTTGTCAAAGACCAGCTCGACAATGTCCCCGGTCTTCATCTTTTCGAGCGCCTTCTTCGTGTAGATCTGCGGGTGGGGGCATACGTATCCCGTTACGTCCAGCATAAAGAGCCCTTCCGTTTTTTTCTCGAATTTCATTGCCATGGCTGTACCCTCCTTGTGAAGTTGATCAAAAACAAAGGCTTCAACGCTGAATTACGCTGATATACCTATGATCTTTTATGAAGCAAGGCGTCAACAGCGTTCATCATAATTCGATCATATTTTTTCTGCGTTGAATGAACTGTTTGCTTGTTCAACGTCCAGAATGAAAGTCCATTACAGATCGAACGCCGCCATTTCCTTTGCCATCTGCCGCTCTGTCCACCAGTTGAAGAACTTGACGCCGATGTAGGCGCCGCCGATCATGCCGATGCCGAACAGCCAGCCCGACGCGTCTCCCAGGGCGACACGGGCGAAGAAGGCCCCGACGTTGCACCCGAGGCCCAGACGGGACCCGATCCCCATGAGCGCGCCCCCGACGATCGCCCAGACCGCGAGCTCTTTCGTGGGTTTTTTGAACTTGAACTCGTTGCTGAGCAGCGCCATCACTGCCGCTCCGCCGATCAGGGCGAGGGACATCCAGTCCGCCGGGTTGATGGCGGGATTGGGAATGCCGTTGTTCAGGCCGAAATAGATGTTGTCCATGTTGTCCCAGCCGAGCTTGTTGAACACCCATCCTACCCACTGCGCTTCCTGGGTCGTCACGTACCAGTACCCGGGATCGAAGACCGTGCCCGAGACCGACAGGCCGAAATCGTGCCCCAACCTCGAGAGGAGCGTGCCGGCGTTCCTGACGCCGAATTTGATCCGCAGACCTTCGATCACGAGCATCTGGAGCCCGCAGGCAATGCCGAGGAACAATCCGGCGAGGGCCGTCCGTTTCGACGATGCGATCATGCCCCACCAGCCGAGAAGCTCTTCCGCAAAGGTCGCGCTTTTCCCTGCCTTGGCAAGCTTGTTCAAATGGTTCTTTCTGACCCAGAACAGATACACGACCACCAGCAGCACCGCCGCGGGGAGCACGACGCCGACCAGGAAGTCGCCGAGGAACGCCCCCGCGAACGAAGCGTCCTTGAGCCCGAGCATTTCGGAGAACTTCACGATCGGCTGGTTCCATATGTAGCCGGCGAGATACTGGTCCACCCACCCGTCACCGGCGTTGATGGCCGCGGGCAGCTTCTTTGCCAGGGCCGACTCGTGCCAAGACTGGGGCACGAGCCTGTTGAACCATCCGCCGATGTCCACGAACGTCGCCTGGGTGATGCTGATCGACAGCACCACGAGCAGGGACACGCCGTTGCCCTCGCCGGTCTTGTACAGGGAGCCCGAAGCGCAGCCGCCGGCGAAGACCATCCCGACGCCGAAGACGAGCCCCGCGATGGTCGCGGCGATGCTGGTCGGAGCGGCATGGAACGTGCTCATGCCCGTTGCGGTCACGAAGGCGGAGACGAAACTGAACAGGATCGTGGCGATCATGATGCCGACCACCATGCGGGGCACTCCCACCGCGAAGAGGTCCCTGAACGCCGAGGCGAAACAGAACCGGCCGTACTGCAGGCACATGCCGTAGATAAAACCGAACCACAAGTAGGCCGAGATGTAGATGTAGTACTCATGGACGGCAAAGCTCAGAATGCTGACCAGGATAAGGAACCCGACGATGCCCAGTGCCCAGCGCTGGTTCTTTGCTTCCCTCATTGTCGCCTCGTTCATTTCCACCTCATGACCTCCTGGCTGCTGTTTTCTTTTGTTCCCGTCCCGGTACGCTTCTTACGTGAGTCGCTGATCTATCTGCAAGGATGTTGCCATGTCTAACCGTCGAATATTTCGATGATTCTCCGGTCCGCCCGGGGAACCCTGTCCCGAACAGGACAGCAAGGGGAAGGCTATTGTGCTGTTTCGGACATGCAGGTCCTCCGGAAGAGGGTGACAAATATTTTATACTTGAACACCCCCGTCGATGACTCGAACCGCCGCACCGGATTTGGATCGACCCGGTCACGATCGATGCCGGGCGGAAGGATACCAAGAGGTTCGCCGGAAAGGACCGCGACCGGCGGGCAATCGTCGGGCACGCCTTCATTGTAGAATGCCGGCAGCCTGACCTCCCAGGTGAACCGGAGCGACGACTGCGCGATGGACCCCTGCTCCGGCAGGGCCGCGGGCGGCGTTCGATAGCGTACTCTTTTTTTCGTGAAGAGGTCGAGGAGCGGGACCGCCATTTCCGTATTGCCCGCTGACCGCGGCTGCGGCAGGGCGTAGACCTCCACGTCGCCGCCGTCCAGGGTGTCAAGATAGCTGCCGGCATCGCGGAGATTGACGAGGCTCATCCTCTCCAGGAACGGCCCATAGGCGCCCAGGGCGATCACCAGCGACGTGGTCACGCCGCACCAGACGATGAATTGCCGCACCCCGCGGTCCCTTGCTTCCTGGATCCCGTAGGAAGCCATAAGGGCGAAGAGCGGGGCCAGGGGGAGAAGATACCGTATCCGTTCATGGTGGAGGAAGACCGCGAAGACCGCGGACCACGCGGGAACCAGAAAGCGCGCATCTCTCCTCCTGACCGCGGCCGCGATGCCGACGACGGCGGCAGCGGTCAGGAACGGATGGGTTTGAAAGAGAACGGTCGACAAAAAGCCCTCCTGCCATCGCTTGAGACCTTCCGACTGATAGGTGAAAAGCAGACGCACCTGCTCCCTGATGACGTCATACTGTGAAAAAAGGACGGCGAGGGACAGCACCCCTGCCCCCGCAAGGACCGCTGCCGCGCGCGCGATGACCACGCGCCGGTCGTTCCTTGACGGAACGATGATGAGGATGATCAGAAGGGGAAACAGCAGGATCGCTGCGGAATATTTGGAGAAGAGGCTTAAGAACAGCGCAAGGCAGGCGCCGGATATCCGGGGCAGCCCCCCCCGTTCGATGGCGCCCTGATAGGTGTAGATGGCGAGCGTAATGAAGAACATGGCCGGGACATCGGCCAGCATGAGGGGTACCTGCGTAAGAAGGTACGGCATTCCCAGAAGCAGGAGGCCCGCGGCCGTCCCGGTCTCGCGGTTCCAGAGCGTCCTGCCGATATGATAGGTCAAGAGGACGGTGAGGGAAAAAAGGAGGGTCGTAAATGCCTGGATGAACAGGCGCGATTCGCCGAGATACCGGAACAGGAGGCCGTACAGGAAGGGCACGACGGGAAGGTCCGTCCATGCCCCGATCGCCCCGCCCCATTCCCGGAAAAAGGAGGATATCCCGTAAAGCTCCAGGTGCTTTGCCTGAAGGAAGTACCGCGAGGCGTCGATGATCACCTCCGGCCCCCCCCAGAGCGGAAGGACCGCGAGGAACGCGAGGAGCGGCAGAAGCACAGCGGGAGCGCGGTCAAGGAGGGTGCTGCGGGAGAGAATAAATGAGGCGATGATGCCGAGCGCGATGAACGAATAGACCCGCCCGGCGGCCGCGCCGGGGAGGATCCAGTTCCAGTTCGTGAGCGCGTTATCGTCGAGAGAGCGTCCGATCACGAGCAGGGGCACGGCGAGGAGCGCCGCGAACGCGGTGAGCAGCAAGGCATCTGTTCTCTCCGGTCTTGTCACCGGTCGCATCCCTTCGCCAAAGTCCGTCGCCGCCCGCGCGAGAGGGGGGTTCGGAGCGCGGTCCCGCCGTCACAGGACAATGACCTTGTCCGCCTCGTGCAGCATCGTCGCGTTGTCATACTGGCTGCCGCGCACCACTGCTCCCGGTATGGCGTCAAGGGGAACGCCGAGCCCCTGTGCGCTGTGCTCGCAGAAGCTCATGACGATCGTTTGTCGCTCCGACAGCTCCCGCACCTCCGGCCGGGTCAACAGGAGCGTTCCCGCGTCCATGACGAAAATGCCGACCTCATACCCCCGGGCTGTCGCCGCGGCGGTGATCCCGGCCATGGCATCAGGGTGGTGGTCCGTCGTAACGAGTATTCCCAGTTTCATGTCAGCCTGCCCCCCTGTCTGAAGCGTCCCCTGGTCCCTGCTACCAGGAAATGACGCTGTCGCTCGAGAAGATCAGCTCGACGATCTTGTCGTAGTCCTTGTCGGTGCGAAGATCCACCACCGTGACCGCATGGTCCTGCTTCTGGGCATCCAGGACCCCGCTGATGGTCGCGTCAGGGTCCTTCCTCATGAGACAGAGAATGTTCATACTGTCGTCTCCTTCGCGACCTGGTCAATAGGCCAGGATATGGTCATAGCCGGGAAGCCGCCTCACGAGCTCTTCGGTCGAGCAGAATTCCAGGTCCGCGTTCTCCGGAACATTCGTCCAGATGCGCATATCGAGGTCCCGCAGGGTCTCGATGTTCAGGGTGTTCCCTTCGGTCTCCTCGACCTTCCGGCCCAGCACATACACGTCGATCACGTCGTCCCGGAGCGTGGCCCCCACGGCCATCCGGAGCGCCTCCTCCTGCCGTTCCCGAACCAGCACCGCGATCTTTTTAGCCATGGCATCCTCGCTGACTTCTTCCCGCCGTGGTCCTCGTCCGGGGTGTCAGATGATAATGGTCCGGCATCCCGGAGGATGCCGGAGAATCCCGGAAGGGGATCGGGGGAGAGTCGATCTCAAGAGCATTTTTGGATCGTGAAATAGATCGTTCGGCCCTGCACGGTCGTTTCAAGCAGGGCGTAGCCATGCCGCGCGCAAAGCGCGGGGACGCTTTCCCTGGCGCCGGCGTCGTTCGTGATAACCGAGAGGACCTGTCCCGGGCCGAGCTGGTTCATGGTCATCTCGATCACGATCGCCGGCCGGGGCTGCACCAAGCCTTTGATATCAAGGGTCTTGTCCGCCTGTGCCATGAGCAACCCCGTTTTGTTCACTGCTCGTCCGTCCCGCCCATCCACCCGGTGGCCTTTCACCCTCTGCGTAGCAAGGGCGGTGCCAAAGCCTAACCAGCCGATAAATTTGAACAAGGCAGTTTTTCTTTTGGAAACCCTGTTCCAAACAGGACATCGGCGAAGCAGCCATTGTCCCGATCGCTCCAGGGAGCCCTAATCTGTTGCATTCTTCGCACGGTCCCGCGTATAATAGCATATGAAGCGCCCGTTCCTCCTCGTTTTGGCCGCGGCATCCTTGTTCTGCTCCCCGGCAGCGGCCGCTTCCCCGGGGAATCCGCCCTCCGGACCGGCGGCGTCGAATGCCCCTCCCCCGCTTGTCTTCGTCATATTGCCCGTCGAAAATCCGAGCGTCGTTTATGAGAAGTTCCTGCCGCTCAAGGAATATCTTGAAAAGGCGATCTCCCGGACGATCGTCCTGCGGATTGCCCGGGATTACCAGGAGGCGATCCACGCGATCGGCACCGGCAGTGCGCATCTTGCCTATCTCGATCCTTCGGCCTACTGCGAAGCGCGCTTTCTGCACCGCGTCGTCCCGCTGGTCAAAACGATACGGAACGGGTCTCCGACCTATCGCAGCGTACTCGTTGCGCGGAGCGATTCGGGGATCCACAAGATCATTGAGGCCAAGAACAAGCGCATCGCCTTCGGCAATAACAGCTCGTCCTCGTCCTATCTCATCCCCGCCGTCATGTTCAAGGAAGTGGGGATCGGCCTCTCGTCGTTCGCGACCGTCGATTTTCTCGAACAGGAAGACCGGATCGCGCTTTCGGTCCTGGCAAAACGCCACGATATCGGCGGCATGAGCGAACGCGTCGCGAAAAAATACCTCGGCGACGGCCTCTCGATCATCAATGTATCCGAACCCATCCCCCAGTACGCGCTCAGCGCCTCCGCGGGGCTGCCGGCCGCCCTTCGGAAGAGCATCCGCAGGGCATTGTTGTCGATCGGAAAGGGCCGCGATCCGGCCCTGATCGCGGCCATGAAGGACATCGACGGCTTCGCGCCGGTGGAAGACCGGGAGTTCGATGTCGTGCGGGTGATGATCAAGAACCTCACGGGGAAGAACTACCTCTCCTATCCGAAGAACGTGATCAAGGTCGCCATTCTCCCGCTCTACTCGGCGATCACGCTCTTTGAACGCTTCGATCCGCTCATGCGGTATCTCTCGGAACGGACCGGCCGCGAGTTCAAGCTCGTGATCCCGAAGGACTTCGAGGACTTCTTCGCCATCATCGAGCGCGGAGACGCCGATTTCTCCTACTCGAACCCCTATATCTACATCCAGCTTGCCAACCGGGGCCTCCTGACGGCCTTTGCCAACACGGTCCTGGAGGAAACGGGCGACATCTTTCGCGGGATCATCATCACCCATCGGGACAGCCCGATCCAGACCGTCGAGGACCTCAAGGGGAGGGATGTGATGGTCGTTTCCTACCGGTCGGCCGGAGGCTTCCTGGCCCAGAGGCTCTTTCTGTCGGAAAGCGGCATCGACGTCTTCAGGGACCTGAAGCTTCGGGAAGGGAAACGGCAGGAAACGGTCATCCTGAACGTCTACCGCGGGACGGCGGACGCGGGATTCGTGCGGGAATCAGCGCTCGATGTGCTCCGCGAAGAGATCGACCTGAGCAGGGTCCGCGTGCTCGCCCGGACGCCCTACATCCCGAACTGGCCCTTCGCCGCCACGAAACGGGCGGACGGGGATCTCACGGCGCAGGTGCAGCAGGCCCTCACGGAGCTCGCGGACCGCAGGGTGCTGACCGCCGCCCGCGTGCGCGGCTTCAAGATAGCGGACAACAGGGACTTTGACGATCTGCGGGAATGGATCGACCGGAAAACGCATGAATAAACTTGGCCTGGGGCTGAAATTCTCGCTTGCCGTCACCATGCTGATCGTGCTGACCATGACCGTGGTCGCCACCCTGGTCATCAGCAACCAGCGGGAGGCGCTGCGGGAGAACACCGCGCAAAGCAACCTGTCGATGACCCGGAACCTCGCGCACGACGCCGAGGGGCCGATGCTCGTATTCGACCCGCTGCGGCTCGACGAGCTGGTCACCACCGTCCTGGACGCCACGGCCTGCTCCTATGCGATGGTCACGGACCGGGACGGGCGCATCGTCGCTCACACGAAGCGCCGCATGATCGGCAGCCTGGCGCGGCAGGCGGAGGGTGACGGCCCCGCGGGCCGCACCCTTCCCGTCGGGGAGATCATTCGGGAGCGCCTCATCGACGGCGTGCAGGTCAAGGAGTTCACGGTCCCGATCACCATCGGCTCGGAGACTCTGGGCGCGGCGACGATTGCTTACTCGGCACGGGGGACCGATACGGCGATCGAACGGGACCTCGCGAAGCTGCGGCGGTCCATCGTGTTCATCACCGGCGTCGTCCTCCTTTTCGGCGTTGTCGGCGCCTTTGCGGTTTCCTCCGTCATGACGCGGCCGATCACGCGGCTCAAGCAGAAGATGCAGGATGTCCAGGCAGGCAACCTGAACGCCGAGGTGGAGAACCCCCGCATCGTCACCTGCCGGGAGCGGCTGAACTGCCGCAAGACGGACTGTCCCGCGTACGGCAAGCCCCGGTGCTGGGCCGTTGCCGGCACCTTCTGCCACGATACGGTGCAGGGCCAGTTCGCCCAGAAGATCGGCGACTGCCGAAAGTGCGTCGTATACCGGGAATCGTGCGGCGATGAGATCGGGGAGCTCGTGGAGGTCTTCAACCAGATGGTGAAGGACCTCCGGTACAACCTTTCGGAGCTGGAGAAGGTGAACACCGAGAAGTCCCGGATGGAGCGGCTTTCCGCCCTCGGCGAGATGGCATCCACCGTGGCGCACGAGACGAAGAACCCTCTCAACTCCATCCGCCTCGCGACATCCTACCTCAAGAAGAACTTCCAGGGCGAGATCCTGACCGAGTTCCTGGAGATCATCGAACAGGAGGTGGCCCGGCTCAACGAACTGACCTCCGGCTTCCTCGGGTATTCGAAGCCCGCGCCGCTCAAGCTCAAGCCCTGCGACATAAACGCCGTCATCCGGTCGACCGTGGATCTCGTCCGTCAGGATGCCACGGACCGGAACATCGAGCTGGTCGTGCTGACCGATGATCACGCGCCCCCGGTGGGATGCGACATCTCCCAGATCAAGCAGGCGCTCCTGAACCTGCTGATAAACGCCATGGACGCGTCGGCCGCGGGCAGCGCCATCACGGTCACGACCGAATCGGCGGACCGCCGCATCCGGATCTCGGTGCAGGACACGGGGGCGGGCATACCGCAGGACGAGATTGAAAATATCTTCAAACCGTTCTATACTACAAAGACCCGCGGCGCGGGTCTCGGGCTCGCGATCGTCGAGCGGATCGTGAAGGAGCACGGCGGAGAGATCCGCGTAGTGAGCAGCCGGGGAAAGGGGACGACGTTTACCATCGACCTGTCGGCACATGCCTATGCAAAACCATAAGATACTGATCGTCGATGATGAGAAGAACATTCTGCGCGTCGTCTCCACGACGCTCAAGGGCGAGCATTACGACGTCACCACGGCCCAGTCGGCCGAAGAGGCCATCGAGAAGTTCGGCCGCGGCGGCTTCGACCTGGTGATCACGGACCTCAAGCTTCCGGGCCAGAGCGGCCTGGACCTCCTCTCCTACGTGAAGGCGCGGGAGCCGGACATGCCGGTCATCATGATCACCGCCTTCGGCACGATCGAGAACGCCGTCGGCGCGATGAAGCGGGGCGCCTTCAATTACCTGACCAAGCCGGTGAATCCCGACGAGCTGCTGACCGTGGTGCGCGAGGCCGTGGAAAAATTCGAGCTCAAGCGGGAGAACCGTTCACTGAAATCCGAGCTCAGGCAAAAATACGCCTTCGGAAGCATCATCGGGAAGAGCGTGGTCATGCAGGAGGTCTTCGATACGATCCGCATGGTGTCGAAGACCCAATCCAGCATCCTGGTCCTCGGCGAAAGCGGGACCGGCAAGGAGCTTGTCGCCCGGGCCATCCATTACGAGTCCGACCGCGCGGAGCGCCCCTTTGTCACCATTGACTGCGCCACGATCCCCTCGGAGATCATGGAAAGCGAGCTCTTCGGCCACGAAAAAGGGTCCTTCACGGGGGCGCATGAGCGCAAGGTCGGCCTGCTGGAGCAGGCGGACAGCGGAACGGTGTTCCTCGACGAGATCGGCGAGATCGACCTGCAGCTCCAGAAGAAGCTCCTGCGCTTCCTCCAGGAGCGGGAGATCCTTCGCGTCGGCGGTTCGGCGCGGATCAAGCTCAACATACGCATCGTTGCGGCGACGAACAAGGACCTGGAGCACGAGGTCCGGGAAAGGCGCTTCCGCGAGGACCTGTTCTACCGTTTGAACGTCGTCGCCATCAAGATGCCGCCGCTCCGGGAGCGCAAGGACGACATCCCGCTCCTGGTCCAGCATTTCCTCGAAAAACTGAATCAGATCGAGGGACGGATGATCGGCGGGTTCGAGGACACGGCAATGGAGGCAATGCTCGCCTACGACTGGCCGGGAAACGTGCGGGAGCTGGAGAACGCGATCGAGCGGGCCTACATCCTCTGCCCTTCCATCACCATCGGCCTCAAGCACCTGCCCACCAAGATCGTGGCCCTGGCCCGGAGCGAGCGGGACCCCATCGACGAGATGAACCTCCTGGAGACCGAAAAGCGGCTGATCGTCCGCGCCCTGACCAATGTCTCGTGGAACCAGAGCAAGGCCGCCGAGGTCCTGGGGATCACCCGGAAACAGCTCAGGACGAAGATGAAGAACCTCGATCTGCTGCCGGAATAAGCGCATGACCCCGCACCCGCCGCAGGGGACTTCCCCGGTCACCGCAACCGCGCATATCCCTTGCCCTTCTACCGCATGACTTGACATGTTCTCCGGGCGCGCTATCATTTTACCAGTGTCGCAATCCATCATGAGCGAGGTAATTCCATGAAAAAGACCGTGATCGCACTGTTCATCATTGTGTTCGTCGTCGGCTGCGCCGGAACATGGATGACCCGGCCCATCGAGTCGTTCAAACCCGCGGAGGCGGTCCCGCCCGCGTCGGTCTGCAAGCCCTGCCACGAGGCCCAGTTCGACTCGTGGAAGAAGACGCGCCACAGCGACGGGCAGCGCATGGCAAAGATCCCCGTGGCGGAGCTGCACGAGTGCGGGGCATGCCACGCGAACCTTGCGGCCCACGCCGCCGATCCGGGCAGCAAGCCGTCCGGGATCGCGGCAATGACCAAGACCGAGAAGAACACGCTCTGCGGGAAGTGCCATTACAGCCAGGCGCTCTTCGGCGGAAAAGCGATCAATCCTCACGGCAGGCATTCGCTTTTCGCGAACGTCGCGCTCGAGGGCCAGCCGAAGCAGATCGCCTGCCTCGACTGCCGTTCCGGCCATAAAGGCGGATCGGACATGCTGGTCAGGATCAAGGCCCACATCTGCTACGAATGCCACACGTCGGCCATGATCACCATGGGCATCCTGTTCCAGGTCCCCAACTGGATCTCCAACGGATACATGTGCCAGGCCTGCCACACGGTCCACGGCGGTTCGGCCAGCGAGCGCTGGGGCCGCATGGGTGTCGGGTTCTGCGTGATCTGCCACTTCGTCGGCGTGGCGCTCGTCGGCTGATCCCCTCGGGGTGCCGCACGGGGGCACCCCCTTTTTACCTCGCCTGCTCAGCGCGCCGGCAACATTCCTCCTTGTCATGATGCATGTTCTGTTATACAATGAACGTCATCGCAGCGAACGACCACTCCCCGCGTCGATGGATGCCGGGGTCTATCGCCAATTTTAGAAGCAAAAGGAGTTTCCATGGCATCAGAGATCATCGTGAACGCCGGCAGGGAGGAGACGCGGGTCGCCCTGCTCGAGAACGGTCTCGTGACGGAGATCTATATCGACCGGCGCAAGGACAGGGGCGTCGCGGGGAACATCTACAAGGGCCGCGTCATGAAGGTCCTTCCCGGCATGCAGGCCGCGTTCGTGGACGTCGGCCTGGACAAGTCGGCCTTCCTCTACGTGGGGGACGTGTTCGACAGCGCCTCGGAGTACGCGCCCATGATGGAGGACGAAGGGCTTGAACTTGAGGTGGAAACCAAGCGGAAGCGCTCCCATGCCACGCAGATCGAGGACCTCCTGCAGGAGGGCCAGGACGTCGTGGTCCAGGTCTCCAAGGAGCCCATCAGCACAAAAGGGGCCCGCTGCACCACCTATGTCAGCATCCCGGGCCGGTACCTCGTCGTCATGCCCGGCGTGAACCACATCGGCGTCTCCCGCCGCATCGAGCACGGCGAGGAGCGAAAGCGGCTCCGCGAGATCGTCCAGTCCCTGCGGAAGCCGAACATGGGCTATATCATCCGGACGGCGAGCGAAGGACGGAGCGAGGACGAGCTCCGGTCGGACATCGAGTTCCTGGGCAAGTTGTGGGAGAATATCCAGCGGAAGCGCGAGCGGGTCGCGGCCCCGGCGCTCCTCCACAACGAGCTGGACCTGGTGTTCCGCGTCTTCCGCGACGCGTTCACGTCCGATGTGGACCGCATGGTGATCGATTCCGCCGACGAGTACCAGCGCACCCGGGAGTACGTGGAGTCGTACACGACGTCCCTTGCCCGGCGCGTCAAGCATTACGACGGCGACGATCCCATCTTCGAGCACTACGGCGTCGAGATCGAGATCTCCCGCGCGCTCGGACGGAAGGTATGGCTCAAGTCGGGCGGGTACATCATCATCGACCAGACCGAGGCCCTCACCACCATCGACGTGAACACCGGACGGTACGTGGGCAAGCGGTCCCTCGAGGACACCATCCTGAAGACGAACCTGGAGGCCGTCCGCGAGATCGGCTACCAGCTCCGGCTCCGGAACATCGGCGGCATCGTCATCCTGGACTTCATCGATATGGAGCGGGAGGACAACCGCCGGAAGGTCTACAACGCCCTGCAGGAGACCCTGGCGCACGACCGGGCAAAGACCACCATCTCCCACATCTCCCCTCTGGGCCTCATCGAGATGACGCGCAAGCGCATCCGCGAGAGCCTGGGCCGCACGCTCTGCGACACCTGTCCCTACTGCGACGGCCGGGGCTACATCAAGTCGTGCCGCACGGTCTGCTACGAGGTGTTCCGGGAGCTCCAGAAGTCCTTCGCCGGCTCCGAGGAGAAAAAGGCGCTGGTCAGCGTGCACCCGGCGGTGGCGGACATGCTCTATGATGAGGAGCGGTCAGGCGTGGAAGAGATCGAAAAGGAGTTCGGCAAGAAGATCGTGATCAAGGCGGACCCGAACCTGCATCAGGAGCAGTTCGAGGTCGTCATGGTGTAGCGACCACAGGCGGGCGGCGCGAGCAGCCGATCATGTGGATGTGTTTGTGCTTCTTCGCGTCCAGCAGCGCCCGGTCCGCGGCAAGGACCAGGTCATGGGCGCCCTTCCCGTCCTGGGGATAGGACGCGATCCCAATGGTGACCGTGAGGCAGTACCGGTCCCCGGACAGCTGCCGGAACCTCGTCTCGATCTCCCGTTTGATCCTCGTAACGAACAGATCATAGGCCTTTTCCAGCCTCGTTTCGGGCAGGATGATGACGATCTCGTCGCCGCCGTACCGTGCGGCAAGGTCCGTGGCCCGGATGGCCTTCCGCATCGACTCGCCCAGCATCGACAGCGCTTCATCCCCCGCCTGATGACCGTACCGGTCGTTGAACGACTTGAAATCATCGACATCGACGAGCGCCAGCGAGAACTCCCGGCCGTGGCGCTCGGCCCGCTGGAACTCCCTGTTCAGCAGGTCCTCGAAGCACCGGCGGTTGAACAACCCGGTGAGGCTGTCGGTGATCGCCTGCTGCTTGACGCAGGTGTGCGTCCGCGCGTGCTGGATGGCGATCGAGGCAAAGGAGGCGAGGATCTCGAGTTCCTGGAGGTCCGTCTTGGAGAATTTGCGGGGCGTGAAATCATCCACGTAGAGGATCCCCACGGTCTCCCGCTGGTGGATGAGCGGGACGCAGACTAGCGACTTGATCCCCTCTTCCCGGGCAAGGGGATTGGAGAAGAAGGCCTTGTTCGTCGTATTGGAGATGACCGTGATGCCTTTGTGCCTGATGATCCGGTCGGTCAACCCCCCGCGGCGGAGGGGCCATTCATGATTGGCGATGAAATTCCGGGAGAACCCCCGGTGGGCGTGGATGCGGAGCCTGTTGGTTTCGGGATCGTAGAGGGCGATGCTGCCTGCCTTGGTCTTGGTGACCTCCATGGACTTCTTCAGGACCATGGCAAGGGCCTTGTCGAGATCAAGCTGGGACACGACGGTCCTCGCAGTGTCAAGGATGTCACCCAGGCGGGTGTTCGTCTTCAAGATCCCCATAATGGCTCCTTCCGGCATCCAGCTCCAGGCGATGCGGACCGCAGACAATTATGTAAAGTTAGCACAGGATCAGCAGGTTGTCAATTAACCGGGTGCTTCCAATTCGTACTGCAACAAGCAGTACCATTCTGCCTCCCAGCGTTTCAGGCGGCGTGAGACGGTCCGCGTCGGCAATTTCTGCATAGTCGATCTCGACGCCCTTCTCCCGGCCCAGGACCGCGCGCATTTTTTGCCGTATCTTGTCCGGCTCCCGCACGCCGCTCTTGATGAGCTCCTCGCCTGCCGAGAGCGCCCGAAAGAGGCACGTCGCTTTTTGACGCTGTGACCGATCGAGGTAGGAGTTCCGCGAGCTCATGGCAAGGCCGTCGGCCTCCCGCACCGTCGGCAGGACGACGACCTCGACGTCGAGGTTCAACCCGGCGACCATCAGCCTGATGACCGCGCACTGCTGAAAGTCCTTCTGGCCGAAGTATGCCGTGCGGGGCCTGACGATGTTGAAGAGCTTGGCCACCACCGTGGCGACGCCGCGGAAATGGCCGGGCCGGATGGCGCCTTCGAGGATGTCCGAGATCCCCTCGACGGCCACGAAGACCACGGGCTTCTCCGGGTACATTTCCGCGGCGGCCGGGGTAAAGAGGACGTCGACGCCTGCTGATTCGCACTTCTGCCGGTCCCCTTCGGCATCGCGGGGATAGCGGTCCAGGTCCTCCTTCGGCCCGAACTGCGTGGGGTTCACGAAGATGCTCGCCACGACAACATCGTTCTCCTGACGCGCCCTGCCCATGAGCGACAGGTGCCCCGCGTGCAGGAAACCCATGGTCGGCACGAAACCGATTCGCTTCCCCGCGCGGCGGAGGGCATCGGCATGGGCCTGCATGTCGGAGACGGAGGTGATGATCTGCATGGCTGTTACGGGGAAAGAAAAAAGGCAGCCCTGTTGCTACAGGGCCGCCAGAAAGTCAGCCAGCTATTTGACAATCTTCTCGATGCGCCATTGTCTTGTGCCGGGCACACTATCATATCCGACAACGTATAAATAAACTGCATCAATTGCCATTGCCCATATATCATCATCCTTAGGACACGGGATTCCACTACACAGTAATGCACCGCTCGGGTGCGTCTGATAAACGCCAGCCGTAGCAAACGAGGAGACCAAGGCGCCGTCGGATTTATTGCGTTTCTCGATACGCCACTCTCTCATACCGTCAAGCGCGGCTGTGTCATAGCCAGCGGCATAGATATAGTTGGTATCTATTGCGATGGCCTTCAAAACATCGAGTCCTGCAGGATTCGGGTCAGATATCACGACACCAGGAACACTGCCCGAAGTGAAAGAGCTTACCAGCTGTGCGGTCGTTTTGTCCCTTTTTTCAATACGCCAGACGCGATTGTCCGGACCGACTGTATCATAGCCTCCAACGTAAAGATACTGATCATCTGCCGCTATTGAGGATACGACGGCCTGTCCGCCTGTGCTCGTGGAGGGAACGGACACCACTCCATCGTTCGACGTCCCAAATACTGTGACCGTTTCTCCCGTTGCCAGCAATCTCTTTTCGATGCGCCATGCCGTAATATTGTACTGGTATCCGCCGACATACATGAAAGTGTCGTCTATTGCGATTGTGTTGGCCTTGGCGTTTGATGTGGTGGTTAACGCCGATACGATCACCCCGTCGTTCGCCGGCCCAAACGCTGTGACAGATGCCCCTGAGGAAAGATATCTTTTCTCTATACGCCACTCCTGGTATCCACCTGGTAAAGCGCTGTCAAAACCGGCTACGTACATATAGTCATTTCCAGCATCTATCGCGATAGCATTAGCCTGGTCACTGAACGAGCTGGTATTGTTCGTAACCAGGTAGGACAGGGCGCCGGTAGAAAGATTTCTTTTCTCAATGCGCCACTGCTCATCATTAACCGCTGCCGTTGGTCCTGGATTCGGCTCAGGAGAGCTGTCATAGCCAACCACATACATGTATTGAGAATCGATCGCTATTGCGTTAGCATCGTCATAAGAAAATATGTTGGTTGACGATGGATTGGTTATAACGACCCCGGAGGTTCCAAACAAGCTGTCGGTTATGCCATTGGTCAGGTTCCGCTTCTCGATTCTCCACTGATCGTCAATTTCAACCGTGTTTGAATCATATCCGACTGCATATACCGCCGCGCCGTCAACCGCAACACCATAGATTTCATCGACCTCAGAAGGCGTCGGATCGACCGTCTGCGTCCACACCACGTCCCCGCTCTTGGGTGGCGGAGGGGGATTAACTGTGCCCCCGCCCCCTCCGCCGCCGCAGCCTGCGAGCAAGCCGAGGCCGGCAACGAGCAGGGTCATGACGGTCAGGTGAAAGAACGTCTTCTGGTTTATCCTGTTCATGCTCTGTTTCTCCTTCGGAATGATAATGAGCCCTACCGGCGCTAGCGCTCTTTAAGGGACAGCCCGCCGTTGATGACGAAGCGATCCCGGATGATCCGCTTGAACCGGGGCGCGTACACGAGATCGAACACATCGCCCTTGTCAGGGAACAGCGCCAGGGCCACCTGCTTCGTGTTCTTGATGATATCGAACGCCTCGCGGAGCGTCAGGTCGGCCTGCATAAGGACCGCCTGGTTCAGATCAACGACCCACCGGAGCCGCCGCATCCGCTTCTCTTCGTCTGCGATTATTTCCCGGTTCATACTGCGGACATGATACAACTTCGCCAAGGCCTTTTCAACCGATTCGGTGCGTTAAGAGAACGCGACGACGCGGCATATCACCGCACGGGCAGAACATAAAAATAGATGGCGAAATAGTGGAAGACGCTGCCTGCCAGGACGAAGAGGTGCCAGATGGGGTGGGCATAGGGCAACCGGTGCCATGCGTAGAAGATGACGCCGAGCGTGTAGGCGAGGCCTCCGGCCACGAGCCAGGCGAGACCCCGCATGCTCACGGCGTCCATGACGGGCTTGACGGCGATCACCACGATCCAGCCCATGAGCAGATAGAGCATCGTGGAGACGAAACCGAAACGGCCGAAAAAGAACACCTTGAGGAGGATCCCCGCGACGGCGAGCCCCCAGATGAGACCGAACATCGTCCACCCCCAGTTGCCCCGCATGCTGACGAGGGTAAAGGGCGTGTAGGTCCCGGCGATGAGCAGATAGATCGCCGCATGGTCGAAGAACTGAAGGCGTGCCTTGGCGCGGGGAGAGCGTGCGCCGTGGTAAAAGACGGAGGCAAGATAGAGAATGACCAGTGTTGCGCCGTAAATACTGAAGCTCACCAGCCGCCAGGGATCGCCGTGGCGCGCCGCCCCCACCAGGAGGGCGCTGAGGCCGGCAATGCCAAGTGCCGCACCGATCGCATGGGTGGTGACGTTCACCAGTTCTTCCGAAGCGGTTTGCTTGTCGTCCTTTTTCCAGTTCTTCCAGCGCATCGTTCTCCGATCAGGTCGTTTTCTTCTTTCCGCCTTGAGACGCCGCAGCTTTGCCGCTGTTCCGTATATAGGTCCCGCTCTTTCCGCCGCTCTTCCTGAGCAGTCGCACGCCGGTGACGGTCATGGCCCGGTCCGCCGATTTGCACATGTCGTATATCGTCAGGCCCGCGGCTGCGGCGGCCACCAGGGCCTCCATCTCGACGCCGGTCCTTCCCGTCGTCCTGACCGTGGCGGTAATGTTGACGCACGAAGCCTTCAGGTCCGGCTCAAAGGCGATCTCAACGGAGGAAAGGTTCAGGGGATGGGACAGGGGGATGAGTTCCGGCGTTCTCTTCGCGGCCATGATCCCCGCGACCCTGGCCACGCCGAGGACGTCGCCCTTGGCGACCTTGCGGCCCACGATGAGCCTGAGCGTTGCCGGCATCATCGTTACCCGGCCGGCGGCGATCGCTTCACGGGCGGTCTCGTCCTTCGCGGAAACGTCGACCATGCGGGCGGCGCCGTTCTTGTCGAAGTGCGTCAGGTTCTTCTTTTCCTGCGTCGTCTTACGCCTCACGCCTGACGCCTTGCGGGTCTTCATCAGCCTCCTATGCGCGACATGGTCCTCGCGGTGCACCCGCCGGGGGACTCCGTGACATAATGGCGCTCGGGTTTTATCTCGAGAGCGACCCGGAGGAGGCGTTCCAGTTCGGCATCGTTGCAGCCGCCCCGCAGGGGTGATTTGATGTCGATCTCGGTGTCCGACAGCAGGCAGGGCCTGATCTTTCCGTCGGCCGTCAGCCGGAGCCTGCGGCAGGACTCGCAGAAGTGCTTGGTGATGGGAGCAATGAAGCCGATGACACCCTGTCCACCGGGGATCCGGTAGTTCTGCGACGGTCCGGCGCCCTTGCCGTGGTCCGCCGCCTCGAGCGGGCCGAAGACCTTCTCGATGGCCTTGCGGATCTCGCCGGCCGGGACGCAGGAGTCGGTATGCCAGCGGTCGTTGGCGCCGATGGGCATGAACTCGATGAACCGGACGTGGATGCGCCGGTCAACGGTCAGGCGGGCGAACGCGACGACCTCGTCGTCATTCACGCCCTTGACCGGCACCATGTTGATCTTGATGGGATCGAATCCGCACCGCTCGGCAGCTTCGATCCCGCGCCACACCTTGTGCCATGCGTCGCTGCCGGTGATCCCGGCGAACCGCTTCGGATCGAGTGAATCGAGGCTGATGTTGAGCCGTGCGATCCCCGCGTCCCGCAGCCCCGAGGCCATCTCTTCGAGCAGGACGCCGTTGGTGGTCACGCTGATGTCCTCGATGCCGGCGATGTCCCGGAGCGACGCGATGAAGGGCAGGATCCCCCGCCGCACCAGCGGTTCTCCGCCGGTGATCCGCACATGGGAGATCCCGAGGGATGCGGACACGGAAACAAGGCGGTGGATCTCCTCATACCGCAGGATTTCCCCGTGGGGCAGGACCGTTATGCGGCCCCGCGGCTTGCAGTAGGTGCAGGCAAGGTTGCAGCGGTCGGTAACGGAAACCCGGAGGTAGTCGATGAGCCGGTTGCGCGGGTCGATAAGCGCCATAAAAAAATGTACCATAGGGCCCGGTGAACTGCAAGGTCAAATTATCGCCTTGACCTGCCCGTTGTTTGTGAGTATACTTTTTTTACGCCGTTCGAGTGTTCGCACGCACGCGCGGAATGCTGCGGCCCCCGCGGGGGAAGACTACGATGCAAACGTCCAAACGAGAACAGTTCACACGGGGAAAGGGGATCCTCAGCGCGACGGGACCGCAGTCGCGGTTCATTCTCTTTCTTATCTTCGTCCTCGTATTCTACACGCTCCTGCTCAGGATATTTCAGAAGCTCGCCGCCATCGTTGAGCTCCCGGTCTTTCTGCCCATCGCGCTCGTAACGCTCCTGGCGTTCATCGGCCTCTCCGGAACGCTCTACTCCCACCGCTTTGTAGGGCCCATGGTCCGCATCCGGAAGACCCTCGAACGGGTCGCCGCGGGCGACTGCGCCGTGACGCTCCGGCTGCGGGACGCCGACGATCCCATGCTCAAGGACCTTGTCAGCACCATCAGACACCTCTGCGAGCGGACCAGACACTCCCATCGGATGGTGCAGGAATCTGCCCGGGAACTGTCCGGCGACCTGGCCGCGCTCCAGGAGAACATCCGAAAGGGCGCATCGGCCGACGTTCTGATCAAGCAGGCGGAGGCCATCCAGAAGAAGCAGACGGCGCTGGACAAGGCGGTTCAGTCACTGGGAACCTAGCGTAAGGGAGAGCGTATGGCAGCTGGCGGAGGAAGCGGGGTCGGCGGAAAGAGCATGAAGGCCGTCGCCAACGACGTGGCCGAGGGCTACATGACCATCAACCCGCTGGTCCTGAAGAAGTTCGACAAGGACATGATCAAAGACCTGTTCGAGCATCTGAACAAGGCCATGGCCGCTGCCCGGAACCTCGCCGTGCCGCTCAATGATGCGCTTGCCCTGCGCAACAAGAACATGAAGCTCCAGCGCCTCCACAACTCCATCATCATCCTCCGGAACACCGCCCGCGAGAAGCGCATCCCGCTCTAACGAAAAAGGGACGGCCTTTCGGCCGTCCCTTCCAAAATCTCTTTGCATTTTTGTAAAACCTTTTTTTATCCCCGCATCTCCCTGTCTCCGCGTCACCGCGGCCGCTCTTATTCCACCGCGACAGCGAAGCGTTTCCTGAATTCCTCGGGCGAAAGTTTAACCGCCGCCGCGAGTTTCTTCAGCATATCTCCCTCGAGGTCGTCTTTTTCCAGACGGATCATATACCGGCGCGCCATGTGATAATCGTCCGAGTCGATCTGCACGGTGCGGATCCTGGTCTTCTTCGTCGCCGGATCGATAAGATCGGCGAATTTTATGGGAATGCTCTTCCCGTCCTTCAGCATGATCATGGCGCCGGAGCCGCCGTTCACAACGAACTTTACGGCGCTGTATCCGAGATACCGGGTGTATTCGCGGTCGTAGGAGATGGGCGGCTGGCAGCGCAGCTCGTAGCCGATATCCTTGCCGATGATGGTCATCTTGAGCCCCAGGGAGGCAAGCTCGGCGAGCACATGCTGCTTCAGCATGTCGGCCAGCGGGATCTCGGCAAGACGGATGTTCCCGTGCTCGTCCCGCGGCACGTCCTTCAGGATGGTCATCTCCTCGGGGTCGAAGCGGATGGCCACGCCCTCGGCGATGACCGCCACGCCATGGTTCCTGCCCAGCACCAGGCGCTTGATCATCGCGCCCGTCAGGATGGCCACGACCTTCTTCCACGATATCTTGTCGCCCAGTTCCTCGGGAATGAGCGTGAGCGTCGCGCCGGCGCCCATGCCCATGCCGAGCGCGAGGTGGCCGGCCGACCGGCCCATGGCAACGACGATGTACCACCGGAACGCGGTCTGGGCGTCCTCCATGAGGTTCTCGACAAGCTGCGCGCCGAGCTGGCGGGCGGTCTCGAATCCGAAGGTCGGCACGCCATGAGGCAGCGGCAGGTCGTTGTCGATGGTCTTGGGCACGTGGCAGACGGCTATCTTGCCTCCCGCCGCCTTCTCCACCTGCGTCGCCGTGAATGCCGTGTCATCACCGCCGATGGTGATCAGGTACTTGACCCCCAGTTCCGTCAGCGCTTTGATGACATTGGCCATCTTGGCCGGGTCCTTTGTGGGATTTTCGCGCGACGTACGGATGATGGAGCCGCCGCGCATATGAATGCGCGAGATATCGTCAGGATGGAGTTGCGTGATCTGCGACGTGTCGCCCTTGGACAGCCATTTGAAGCCGTCATAGACGCCGATCACCTCGAGTTGCTGCTTGAAGGCCTCGAAGGTCACCGCGCTGATAACGCCGTTGATGCCGGGCGCCGGTCCGCCGCCAACAACAATTGCAAGCTTCCCTGCCATGCCTGCCTCCCCAAATGGAACCTGTTAATTGCTAGTGAACGAAACGTTACCCGCGGTAACGCGGCAAATTTAACAAAACAGCGGGAAATTGTCAATGAGAAAGGGGAAGGCAAAAAGCCCGGATCCGCAGATCATCGGGTTCACTTCTTCCTGAAGACCTGCATCACGCCGATGGCGGCGCATACTCCGCCGCCGATCAGCAGGATCAGCGCGCGGTTGGAGGGACCCCTGCCGAGCGCTCGGGAAACGCTCGAACCGAATGCGCCGAACTCCTGCATGCCCAAGACCAGCAGCACGACGCCGATGACGAGCAGCGCGATACCCACGTTCCTGTTCATATGTCCTCCTTGATCGATAGCTTCACGGCGAGGTCCAACCTCTTCACTTCTTTTCCTTGTCCCCGAAAATCTCCTTCACCTTGTCGAAGAACCCTTTCGCAAGGGGCGTGCATTCCTCTTTGGACAGGCAGTCGAACTCCTTGAGCAGGTCCTTCTGCTTGGAGGTGAGCTTGGTCGGGACCTCGACCATGACCCTGCAGAGCTGGTCGCCGGCCCCGGAGCCCCGAAGGTGCGGAAAGCCCTTGCCGCGGAGCCGGAAGACATGGCCGGGCTGGGTGCCCGACGGGACCTTGAGCTTATCACTGCCGCTCAGCGTCGGGACCTCAAGCTCCGTGCCGAGGGCGGCCTGGGCAAAGCTGATGGGTATGTCGAGAATGATATTCTGCCCTTCCCGCTTGAAGAGCGGATGCTCCTCGACGGTCAGGTAGATGTACAGGTCGCCGGGAGGGCCTCCATGCTCGCCAAGCTCGCCCTCGCCGGAGAGCCGGATGGTATTCCCGGTCTCGACGCCCGCCGGAATCCTGACGGACAGCGTTCGCTCCCGCTCCACCCGTTTCCTGCCCTTGCATACCGGGCAGGGGTCCTTGATCATCTTCCCCTCGCCGCCGCACCGGGAACAGGTGCGCGTCATGGTAAAGAACCCCTGCTGTATGCGGATCTGGCCCGCCCCCCGGCAGGTGGTGCAGGTGACGATGCCGTCCTTCGATTTTGCGCCGCTCCCGTCGCAGGTCTCGCATCGCTCCCAGCGGGGCACCCGTATCTTCGTCGACGTCCCGAAGGCCGCATCGGGAAAGCTTATAGTGAGATTATAGCGAAGGTCCTCGCCGGCCATGGCGCGCGTTCGTCCGCGGCCGCCGCCGAAGAACTCGCCGAAGATATCTCCGAAGATGTCGCCCATGCCCGCGCCGGCGCCGAAGCCGTTCGGCCCCGCGCCCTGCGTTCCGGGAGCGACGCCGTACTGGTCGTAGTACGCGCGCTTCTCAGCATCCGAAAGGACCTCGTAGGCATGGCTGATCTCCTTGAACTTTTCCTCGGAGGCCTTGTCGCCCGGATTCTTATCGGGATGATACTGATGTGCAAGCTTGCGGTATGCTTTTTTGAGCTCAGGCTCGGTGGCGTTCCGGTGCACACCCAGCAGTTCGTAAAAGTCTTTCGCCATAGTTTCCTTATCGGTTCAACCATGCCACAAAGACACGAAGGCTCAAAGAAGGACAGGATCGCAGACTTCGTGACTCGGTGTCTTCGCGGCTAGACGTTGTGTTTCATCTCTCGTCATAAAAAAGAGGATAGCAGGCTTTGGTCTGTCCGCTATCCTCTGGTGCATTCCATGCTGTTCTACTTTTTGTCTTTGTCCACTTCCTCGAACTCGGCGTCGACGACCTTTTCCTCGGGCTTGCCTCCGCCCGCTGACGAGGCGCCGGGCTGCGCCCCGCCTCCGGCCTGCTGTTCCTTGTTCATCTTCGAATAGACCTCCTCGGCGATCTTGTGGGAGGCCTTCGAGAGATCGGCAACGGCCTTTTTGATGGCGTCGACGTCGTTCTTGTCCTTCACTTCCTTCACGGCCTCGATGCTCTTCTGGATATCGGCCTTTTCGGTGTCCGAGAGCTTCGTACCGTAATCGGTGATGGCCTTTTCGACGGAATAGACCAAGGTGTCCGCCTCGTTCCTGGCCTCGGCCAGTTCCTTCTTTTTCTTGTCTTCGGCGGCGTGCATTTCCGATTCCTTGAGCGCCTTGTCGATCTCTTCCTTGCTCATGCCTGACGACGCGGTGATCTTGATGGACTGCTCTCGGCCCGTGCCCAGGTCCTTGGCCGTGACGTGGACGATGCCGTTGGCATCGATGTCGAAGGTCACCTCGATCTGCGGCAGGCCGCGGGGCGCCGGGGGAATGCCCACGAGCTCGAACCTGCCCATGGTCTTGTTGTCCGCAGCCATCTCGCGCTCGCCCTGCACCACGTGGATCGACACCGCCGTCTGGTTGTCCGACGCCGTGGAAAAGACCTGGCTCTTCTTGGTAGGGATGGTGGTGTTCCGCTCGATCAGGCGGGTGGCCACGCCGCCCAGGGTCTCGATGCCCAGGGACAGCGGCGTCACGTCCAGGAGCAGAACGTCCTTCACCTGGCCGGTCAGGACGGCGCCCTGGATGGCCGCGCCTACGGCGACCACCTCATCGGGATTCACGCCGCGATGGGGCTCCTTCTTGAAGAACTCCTTCACCGCCGCGATCACCCGGGGCATGCGCGTCATACCGCCCACCATGACCGTTTCGTTGATCTGCTCGGTGGTCTTTCCGGCATCGCTCAACGCCTTCTTCACGGGATCGATGCTTTTCGCGACCAGGTCGCTGACGAGCTGCTCGAACTTGGAGCGGGGCATCTTGTAGAGCAGGTGCTTCGGCCCCGTGGCGTCGGCGGTGATGAACGGCAGGTTGATCTCGGTCTCCGCAACGGTGGACAGCTCGATCTTGGCCTTCTCCGCGGCCTCCTTGAGCCGCTGGAGGGCCATCTTGTCCTTGCGCAGATCGATGCCCGCGTCCTTCAGGAACGAATCGGCGAGCCAGTTGATGATCCGTTCGTCGAAATCATCACCGCCCAGGAACGTATCGCCGTTCGTCGACTTCACCTCGAACACGCCCTCGCCCAGCTCCAGGATGGAGATATCGAAGGTGCCGCCTCCCAGGTCGTAGACCGCAATGGTCTCGTCCTTCCTCTTGTCCAGCCCGTAGGCAAGCGACGCCGCCGTGGGCTCGTTGATGATGCGCAGGACGTTCAGACCGGCGATCCGGCCCGCGTCCTTCGTTGCCTGCCTCTGGCTGTCGTTGAAGTAGGCGGGCACCGTCACGACGGCATCGGTGATCTTCTCGCCAAGATAATCTTCAGCCGTCTGCCGCATTTTCTGCAGGATCATGGCCGAGATCTCCGCGGGACTGTAGACCTTTCCCCGGATCTCCACATGGGCGTCGCCGTTCGCGGCCTTCACGATCTTGTAGGGCAGGTGCTTCATGGCTTCCTGCACCTCAGCCGAATCGTACTTGCGCCCGATGAGCCGCTTGATGGAAAAAATGGTGTTGTCGGGATTGGTGATGGACTGCCGCTTTGCGATCTGGCCCACCAGCCGCTCGCCGCTGTCCGTAATGGCTACGACCGACGGTGTGGTCCTGCTCCCTTCGGAGTTCGCGATCACAACGGGCTCGCCGCCCTCCATCACGGCAACACAAGAGTTCGTGGTGCCCAGATCGATTCCTATGACTTTACCCATACTGTCCTCCTTAAGAACTGTCTTGATAATGATGCGGGAACGATGAGAACCGTTGAACGGACCGCGGTGTTTCGTATTCCCCGGCTCGATCGCTTGCCGCCTTGCTGATCTATTGCTCTTCCCCGCCGCCCTCGTCCCGGACCGTCGTTGGTTCGCTCTCAGGTTTCGACGACGGATTCTTCGAAACGCCCACCTTCGCGTGGCGAAGGATCTTTTCATGATACCGGTATCCGTCCTGGAAGACCTGAACGACCTTGTTCTCCGGCACCTCGCTGGTCTCCACCTGCATCATTGCTTCGTGCATCGCGGGATCGAATGTTTCTCCCTCCGCCTTGAAGGGCGTGATCCCGAATTTCTCCAGCACATCGCGGAACTGCTTGTACACCATCTCTACGCCCTGCTGCAGCGCATCACCGCTGCTTCCGCCCTCGTTCGCGTGCTTCAGGGCAAGGCCGAGATGGTCGATGACCGTCAGGAGCTCCATCGCCATCTGCTCATTGGCATATCTCCTGAACTCCGCCTGGTCGCGCTGCATGCGTTTCCGGTAGTTCTCGAAGTCGGCGTAGATCCGACGGTACTTGTCGTTGGCCTCTTCGGCCTCCTTGGTCTTTTGCTCAAGTTCGCCGGCGAGCTTTTCGAACTCCTGCGCGAGGCTGGCGGCAGCAGCTTCCTGGTCCGCCGCCTGAGTCATTTCCTGGAGGGTCTCTTCAGAAACGTCCTGGCCCTGGTCCGGGTTCACCTCGGGGGCAGTCTCGGGGTCCAGTTCAGGGTCCATTTCCTTGTGCTTGTTCTTCTTGGTCATCGTTCTATGCCTCTCTGCAACCGCTCGTCGAGGATCCGCGAGAGCAGCCTGGATGTATAATCCACGACCTGGATCACCTGCTTGTACTGCATGCGGACCGGGCCGATGACCCCCAGGGTCCCCACCACGTTCCCTGCCTGGTAGTTGCCGACCACCAGGCTGCATCCCTGTATTTCGAAGAAGGGGTTCTCTGACCCGATGAAGACCTTGATCCCCTCGGCCTTTGAGGTCTTATCCAAAAGCTTGAGAAGCTTGTACTTGTCATCGAAGGCGCGGAACAGGGACCGCATCTTTTCCACATCGGCGAACTCCGGCGTCTCGAACATCTGCGAGGCGCCTCCGATAAAGAGCTTGTCCGAATCCCGCTCCTGCACTTCCTGGCTCGCCCGGTACGTCTGCTCCAGGAGCCGCATGAAGCTTGCCTTTTCCTCCCGGAGCTTCTCCAGCAGCCGCTGACGGACCTCGGCCAGGGTATGGCGCTCGAGTTCCTCATCGAGATACCCGCTGAAGGAGGCCAGTTCGTGCTGCGTGATCTGTTCATCGAGGTCGACAAGCTTGTTCAGCACCGTCCCGGTGTTCGTCACGAAAATGATCAGGACCTGGTTGCCGCGCAGCCGGACGAATTCAATGTGTTTGAACGTACCCTCCGGCTCCGCGGGCGCCACGACAACGCCGGTATGCCGGGAAAGCTTTGCCAGGAATTGGCTCGCTTCCTCCATGAGGTGGTGCAGGTCACCGCCCTGCAGCGGGGACGCCTGATCCAACTGCTCCGTGATCCCCTGGGCCTCCCGGTCAAAGCTGATCAGCGAATCGATGTAGTACCGGTAGCCCTTTTCCGTGGGGACCCTGCCCGCCGAAGTATGGGGGTGCATCAGAAACCCCAGTTCCTCAAGTTCGGCCATGATATTGCGCAGCGTCGCCGAGCTCAGGCTGAAATCGTAGCTTTTCGCCAGGACCGTGGACCCGATCGGGGAGCCGGTCTGGATATAGCTGTCAATGACCGCCTGCAGGACCTTTTTTGTTCTTTCGTTCAAATCCATAAGGCACCATAGCGATGGGGCAATGAGTTGCCCAACCTTCTTAGCACTCAGTGCCCAAGAGTGCTAATACTTTAACATGGAGTCATTTTAGTGTCAAGAACTTAGTAATCCTGCCTTGAGTGTCCAATTGTCAAATTCGAGAACAGAAAAAAAGCCACCCCTCTCCTGAACTGGATCGTCGGGGTGGCATCACTCCTTTAACGCATGGTTCAATACTGCATGGGCCGTGTTATGCTACCTTTTTGACCTCGGCCTCGATCTGCTTGGGTTCCTTGGTCTCGATCTCGATCTTCTTCGCCTTCTGTACTGTCGGCACGGGCACACTGACCTCGAGAATGCCATTGCTGAATTTAGCCTTCAACTCTTCTGTCTTGACACCCTCGGGAAGCAGGAACCTGCGCTCAAAGGAGCCATAGGAGATCTCCCGATAGGAATAGTGCTTCTCTTTCTCGTCCTTCTCTGCTTTCCGTTCACCCCTGATCACCAGTTCCCTCTCGGTGATGCTCACATCGAGGTCCTTTGCATCGACCCCGGGCAGTTCGGCCTTGATGAACAGCTTTCCGTCCTTCGTATAACTCTCCATCGAAGGCATCCACAGGCCGATCTGTTCGCCTTCCCATGCCCTCTCCGTACCCAGGAACCTGTTGAACATCCTGTCCATTTCGCTCTGCATGGTCCTCAGCTCATTGAACGGGTCCCATGTCCGTATTGACCTGAAGGGGTCCAAACGAAGCAAGCTTTTCATAGTGTTCCCTCCTCTTCTTGAAATTGCCTTTTCACTCAGATGAAAAGGCCGGAATCGTCGACCTTCTGTTCGGATGCTGTCTTGGCGAGAAGATCATCCCTTTCCACGAGAATGATACAGAAATTTCATCGAAACAGAAGAACCTGTGATGCTAAGACCTCTCTGCTTAGCCCCATCACCTCCTATCATTCTGCTATCATTGATATTTCTTATATACCACAAAATTAGCACTCTGTCAATAAGAGTGCTAATTCATAACATGTTGTTTTAACAACGATTTCTTATTGCTTGCGCGTGGAGTTATCAGATTTGGTTTGAAGCTGGTGTGAGGGATGCAAAATGAGGGTCTTGCCTATTTGCTCCGGGACTTCGGTACGTAGTACAGCGTACCCTGGCGCATGCCGAGGATCTGGCGAATAAGATCCTCCATGTCCTCGGGATTGTGGACAAAATCGATCTCTGAGGTATTGATGACAAGAAGGGGGGTATCGGAATAGCGGAAGAAGTAATGGTTATAGGCGTCGTTCACTGCCTTGATGTAGTCGCGGTTCACGTCCTTCTCGAACGGCCTGCCCCGCTGCTTGATGCGGCGGAGGATGGTCTCCGTGTCCGCCTGGAGAAAGATGACGAGATCGGGCCTGACGATCTTGGACTCGAGCATCTTATAGATCTGTTCATACAGGGACAGCTCGTGGTCGCTTAAATTCAGATAGGCAAAGATGCGGTCCTTGGCGAAGAGATAATCGCTGATGGTGACCTGATTGAACAGATCGTGCTGGGAGAACTCCTCCTGCTGGGCGAACCGGCTCATGAGGAAGAATATCTGCGTCTGGAACCTGAACCGGGCCGGGTCCTGGTAGAAATCCGTGAGGAAGGGATTCTCCTCGGCGCGCTCGAAGATGATGCGCGCGTTCAACTCGGGCGCGAGCAGCGTCGCCAGGCTGGTCTTTCCCACACCGATCGGCCCGTCGATCACGATGTACCGGGCATGGCGACCCGCAGCATTCTGATTCATGGTGTCTTTGTTTCCTGACGGCATTTTATCACCGTATGGGGATCCTTCAATTCCCGGTACAGCTGCGAGGCCGTTCTGCACAGCAGCGGATGCATTGCGTCGGGAGCGATCTCGGCGAGAGGCGCGAGCACGAACTTCCTCAAGGCCATCTGCGGATGGGGGATCGTGAGTTCCGGTTGAGCGGACACGAGGTCCCCATACAGCAGGATATCGAGGTCAGCGGTCCGCGGCCCCCATCGGAGACCGCGTTTCCGTCCGAGACGGTCCTCAATCGCCTGGCACACATTCAGGAGCTCCCCCGGGGACCGGTCCGTTTCCAGGACGGCAACGGCATTGATGAAATCGTCCTGCTCATGACGCCCCACCGGCTCGGTGTGATACAGCGAGGAAACCCCCACGACCCTGCCGGCCTCTGAAAGAAGCTCGATCGCCTTCCGGCAGTTGGCCGCTGCATCGCCGATGTTGGATCCGATTCCGATATACGCAATGACTGGCATAATAGATCCGACAGGGAGACGCGGTGCCAAAAGTAGGCGCTTCTAAGCGACACGGGGACCTGGTGAAAGATCATCCGACCAGGGTCCCTCTTCCCTTGCTCCTTTTCGCTTTCCTCTGCGTCCCACCTGCTTCCGGCTGAGGTGCATGATGTGACTTAGAACTCGAACTGCAGTCCGCTCATCCTCTTTTTAAATTCCTTCAGCACCCGCTTCTCATCGGCAAGACCTTTGGACTCGAAGGTGGCGGAGAAGCGGATATAGGAGCCTGCATCGTCCCACGGTACGGTGCTGATCAGTTTCTCGGTGATGAGGAACTCTGAGAATTCGTCGGCGCTGGCGAAGCGCCGCCCGTTCTTCACGCCCTTCGGCATTTTCACGTAGAGATAGAAGGTGCCCGCCGGCATCGAGGCATCGAATCCCATTTCCCGCAGCGTCGCCACGAGCGAGGCGAGCCGGCGTTCGTACTTTGCCTTGATCCTGTCGGTGATCTCGGGATGGTCGAGCGCGTAGACGCCCGCCTGCTGGATCGCCTTGAACTGGCCGGAATCATAGTTGTCCTTCACATTTCCGTATCCGGCAATGATCCGTGCGTTGCCGGCCACAAAGGCAAGCCGCCAGCCCGTCATGTTGTAGGCCTTGGAGAGCGAGTGGATCTCCACGCCAACATCCTTCGCCCCGGCGACGGACAGGAAGGACAGCGGCTTCGTCTTATACATCAATGCAGCATAGGCGGCGTCGTGCACGACGACGATGTTGTTCTCTTTGGCGAACTGCACGACCTTCTCGAAAAAGGCCTTCGTAGCGCCGGCGCCGGTCGGGTTGTTCGGATAATTCAGGTACAGGAGCTTCGCCCGGCGCCTGATGTCCGCGGGGATGGCGTCAAGGTCGGGAAGGAACCCCTTCGCCTGGGTCAGCGGCAGGATATGGACCTCGCCGCCGTACCACCGGGTATGCGTTGCCATGACCGGATATCCGGGGGCGGTCATAAGCGTCACGTCACCGGGATCAATGAAGACCGCCGGGAACATGGCGAGCACGGGCTTGCTGCCGATGCCGTGCAGCACCTCGGTTTCGGGATCGATGCCCTTGACCGTATACACCTTCGCCAGATAACGCGCCGCGGCTTCCTTGAACTCCGCGATGCCGTTATCGGCATACCCGCGGTTCGCCGGTTTTTCCGCTTCCTTCTGCAGTTTTTTCACGACGCCGGAAAAGGCCATCTCGTCCGGCTCGCCCACGCCGAAGTCGATGAGCTCAGCTCCCGGATTTGCGGCAAGAGCGGCGCGCTTCGCCCGTTTGATCTTCTCGAACTTGTAGATCTTTGTGTCCTTGCCGAACATGCTGCCGCCGATGCGCTTGGCGAAAAGGGACTGGATGTAGGTCTCGCTGATCTCCGACACGGACTTCCTCCTTATGAACAGACCGCATACCGCAGCAATCGACGTGTGGTCATCACGCGCAAGACGTTAGACGTCAGACGGAAAAGGCTCCTCGCCCTTCGTTTCACGTCTCACGCACGTATTCTTCAAGCTCCCGATCCCCTCGATCCGGACCTCCACCTCGTCGCCGGGCTTCATCGGCCCGATGCCGGCCGGCGTGCCCGTGATGATCAGGTCGCCCGGTTCGAGCGTCATGACGTGCGAAATGAAGCTCACGAGGCGGTCGACGCCGAAAACGAACTGCGAGGTACGCGACGACTGTCTGCGCTCCCCGTTCAGGAAGGTCTCGATCGCGAGATCGCCCGGGTCAAGGTCCGTCTCGATCCACGGCCCCACGGGGCAAAAGGTGTCGAACCCCTTTGCCCGCGTCCACTGGCCGTCCTGCTTTTGGAGGTCCCGGGCGGTCACATCATTGGCGCAGGTATATCCAAGAATATGCTTCCGTACGTCTTCAACCGCGATCCTGCTGACCCGGTCCCGGATGACGATGCCGAGCTCTCCCTCATAGTCCACCTGGCGGCTCATCGCCGGATAGAAAATATCGTCACCAGGTCCGATGACGGCGGTCGCCGGCTTCAGGAAGAGCACCGGGATTTCCGGCACGGCCATGCCCAGTTCCCTGGCGTGGTCCTGATAGTTCAATCCCACGGCAACGACCTTCGACGGCACACAGGGCGCGAGGAGCTTGACCTCAGCAGCACGGTGGACCGCCCGGCGGGACAACAGCGACGCGTATCCCGCTCCGTCCAGTTCAACGACCTCGTCGTTGCCCAGGATGCCGTATGCCGGCCTGTCCTTCGCCAGGAACCGCACGAGCCGCATTGAACACTCCGCCTATTTGCCGTCGATCCAATCGATAAGCTTGTCCGCGGGCAGATAGGCGCTCAGCATGGTCCCGTCCTCACGGATAAGCGTCGGCGTGCTGTTGATGTCCAGGTCCTTCGCAAGGGTGAGGTTCTTTTCGACCGGCTCCTTCCCGCACGCCGGCTCGGGCACGGCCTTTCCGCTGAACGCGTCGTCCAGCAGGGCCACGGACTTCTCGCACAGGACCGCCTGCGATTTCTTATAGGCCTCCTTGTGCATCGGAAGCGGGTACAGGAAGAGATAAAAGGCGATGTCCTTCCGTTTTTCGATCACCTGTTTCATCTCTTCGTGGAGCTTCCTGCAGTAGGGGCAGTCCGGGTCCGTGAACACGACCACCTTCTTTTTGGCGCCTTTCGCCCCCATGACCACGGCGTCCTTGAGAGGCAGCTTCGAAAAATTGGTCTTGCGGGGTTTGCCGATCGAGTCGATCGGTATGAGCTGGCTCAGGACGATCAAATGCTTCTTGGCATAGTCCAGCAGGAGCGCGCCCCGCTTTCCTTCGCCCGCGTCAACCTCGATCTGCCACAACCCCTTGACGGAGGGCTGCCTGACCTCCAGAACGGTCAGGCCGGGGTTCAGCTTCTTGACCAGAAGGTCCGCCTCTTTCTTGTCCAGTTTATGGCAGCTTGCGCAGTCGGCGCTGCCGCCCTGGGGCGGAGGGAACGCTGCCGCGAGTGAGGTCAGCAGGAACACGATGCCGGCTGTCGCGAGAATGGTCTTTTTCATGGGGAACTCCTTCACAATGGGATTTTTCTGAGAATAAAAAGACAGGTGCCGGGAGGCATCGACCGTTCACGTGGACGGACCCTGCACCCGATCCCTGTCTTTCGATGTACGGATTACTTCAACCCCAGCACGTCCTGCATATCATAGAGCCCGGGCTTCTTGCCCGCGACCCACTTTGCGGCGCGAACAGCGCCGCGGGCGAACATATCGCGCGTGTGGGCACGATGGGTGAGCTCGATCCGCTCGCCCATGCCAATGAAGTAGACCGTGTGCTCTCCGACGATGTCTCCGCCGCGGACCGTCTGCATGCCGATCTCTTCGTCCGTCCGCGCCCCCGTGATGCCTTCGCGGTGGTACTTGGCCGCCTTCTGGTAATCGCGGCCGAGCGCTTTCGCCACGACTTCGCCCATGCGCACAGCCGTGCCCGAAGGCGCGTCCTTCTTCAGGCGATGATGCCACTCCACGATCTCAGCGTCGAACTCGGGACCGAGGATCTTCGCGAGGTCGGCGAGAACCTTGAAGCAGACGTTCACCCCCACGCTCATGTTCGGCGACAGCACGCAGGGAACCTTCTGTGCGTACTTGCTCACTTCGGCCAGCTGCTCCTTCGTGAATCCCGTGGACCCGATGACAATGCCCTTTCCTTGTTCCGCGCAGGCCTTGAGATTCTGCAGGCTCGCCTCGGGCAGCGTGAAGTCGATCAGGACGTCGCCGGCCTTGAGGAGGGCAGAGAGATCATCGGTGATCACGTTCAGGACGCCGCCCGGCGGGAGACCCGCCGGTCCGTTGGCATCCTGGCCCAGGAGCGCGTGCCCTTTCCGTTCGACGGCGCCGGACAGGCGGATGCCTTCCGATGTCGAGAGCACGTTGATGATGCGGGAACCCATCCTGCCGGCAGCGCCGGTTACGACCGCTTTGATCATTGTACACCTCAATTCCCCCACAGAGTCATAGGGACACAGAGAAACGCATTTACTTGTCTTCCTCAGTGTCCTCAGGTCTCTGTGGTAATCAGTTGTTGACTATATCAATCTGTAGTCCTTCAGCGCCGTCTTGAGCTTGTCCTTGTTCGCGTCCGCCATAGGGCAGAGCGGCAGGCGGAACTCTTCGCCGATCTTTCCCATAAGGGCAAGCGAGGTCTTGACCGGGATCGGGTTCGTCTCGATGAACATGAGGCTGTGGAGCGGCTCCATCTTGTAGTGGTACTTGAGCGCCTCCTCCATCTTGCCGGCGAAGAAAGCGTCGAACATGGCAGCTGCATCGCCCGGAACGATGTTCGCGGTCACCGAGATGGCGCCGACGCCGCCGATGGCCAGCATCGGGAGCGTGGTGAAGTCATCGCCCGAGATGACGTCGAAGTCGCGGCCGCAAAGCCGGATCAATTCGCTGATCTGCTTCAGGTCGCCCGTGGCCTCCTTGATGCCGACGATGTTCTTGATCGTCCGGAGCCGCGCCACGGTCGCCGGCAGCATGTTCACGCTCGTCCGTCCCGGCACGTTGTACAGAATGACCGGGATGTCCACGGTATCGGTCACCTTCTTGAAGTGCTGGTACAGGCCTTCCTGGGTCGGCTTGTTATAGTAGGGCGTGATGAGCAGGACGCCGTCGGCGCCCGCCTTTTTCGCGTAGTTCGCGAGGTCGATGGTCTCGGAGGTCGAGTTGGAGCCCGCGCCGGCCACGACCGGAACGCGCCTGTTCACGGTCTTGACGGTGAACTCCACCACACGGTGGTGCTCCTCGTGGGACAGCGTGGCCGACTCGCCCGTGGTCCCGCAGGGGACGATCACGTCCGTGCCGTTCTTGATCTGGAACTCGATCAGGTCGCCCAACGCCTTTTCGTCCACCTTGCCGCTCTTGAACGGCGTTACGATCGCAACCATCGAACCTTTGAACATGGGAACCTCCCTTTTTCGGAACCGGAGAAAGTTACTTTTTATAACATAAAATCAGGGCACTTACAATAACGGATTAGACAGGCACATGCCCTTCACGGCCGCAACGCGAACATCCGCGGCGATCGCGGACAGGGCAAGGGCAGTGATGACAATGCTCATGTTCAGTTTTTTGATCAGGTCCTCCATTCGGGCGAAAAAGCCCGGTCCGCTAAGAAAGGGACCGGGCATAACATTGATCACATCAGAGAGAAACGATCTTGCGGGACACTTAGATTTAGATGTAGAGCGTTCCCTCACACACGACCTCGGCCTTGCCTTCAAGGTACAGATCCGTGAAATCTTCTCCGTTCTGAACAAACGATACAATGAGTTTGTCACCGCCCCGGGTGGTAACGGTAACCGGCGACGATGCCTTTCGCAGGGCCCCGGCGATGAGCGCCGACGCAACCGCCCCCGTGCCGCACGCGAGGGTCTCGCCTTCGACACCGCGCTCGTAGGTCCTGATGCGGAGCTTGTGCGGCCCGTCGATCTGGACGAAGTTCACGTTCGTGCCTGCCGGCTTGAAAACCTCGTGCCATCGGCTTGCGCTGCCCACGGCCTGTACGTCCTCCCCGCTCAGGTTCTCCGACAGGTACACGAGGTGCGGCACGCCGGTATTGACGAAATACCCCGTCCGGGCGTGGTCGGCAAGCGGGACCGCGACGTTCATCCGCAGGCCAAACGCGCCGGTGAGCTGCACGCGCACCGTTCCCTTTTTTACCTCGGCATGGATGATGCCCGCCAAGGTCTCGAAGGTCATCTTTCTCGGCGCGATCTTCTTGAGCGCGGCGAAGCGCGCGGCGCAGCGCGATCCGTTGCCGCACATCGCCGGCTCGCTCCCGTCGGAGTTGAAGAAGCGCCACTTGAAATCGGCTTTCTTCGACGGAACGATGACGATGAGACCGTCGGCGCCCACGGAACGGTGCCGGTGGCAGACCTGCTTCGCAAGTCCGCGCAGGCTCCTGCCCTTCAGGATGCCCCGCCGGTCGTCGACCAGGATAAAATCGTTCCCGTTGCCGTGGATCTTATGAAAAGGTATCTTCTTCATGTTCTTTTGGTGTTTCCCCGTGTCTCCCCGTCCCCGTGTCCCCGTGTCCGTCGTTACCCTTCCAGCCACCGGGGGACCTTCTCGCCCTTCACCAGGTCGTTGTAGGTCTCGCGCTCGCGCACGACGGAATAATCGTTACCGCGCACCAGGATCTCGGGCACCCGGGGCCGCGAGTTGTAGCTGGATGACATGGAGAACCCGTAGGCCCCCGCACCCATGACCGCGAGCAGTTCTCCCTGCTTCACTACGGGCATCTCGCGATCCCTGGCAAGGAAATCTCCCGATTCGCAGATCGGCCCCACCACGTCCACCACGATGTTCTCCGGCTTTTCCTGCTGAATGACGGGGCGGATATCGTGATAGGCCTCATACAGGCTCGGCCGGATCAGGTCGTTCATGCCCGCGTCCACGATCACGAACTTCTTTTCGCCCGCGTCCTTATGATACAGCACGCTGGTGACCAGAATGCCGGCATTGCCCACGATGGCCCGGCCGGGCTCCATGACGAGGGTGCAGCCGCACTCCTTGAGCAGCGGCTGGACGGCCTGGGCCACGTCCTTCGGCAGGGGCGGGGTCTCGTCCCTGTAGGTGATGCCGAGACCGCCCCCCATGTTGAGGTACCGGATAGCGATGCCCGCCGCCCGCAGCTCTTTTACGAACCCGGTGATCTTGGCCAGGGCGTCCACGAAGGGCTGGATCTCGGTGATCTGCGACCCGATATGCTGATGGATGCCGACGACCTCTACGTTCGCGAGGGACTTTGCCACCTGGTAGTACTCGAGCGCCTGCTCGATGGGAATGCCGAACTTATTCTCCTTGAGGCCCGTGGAGATGTAGGCATGGGTCCGGGGATCGATGTCGGGATTCACGCGCAAGGCGATCCGCGCCTTGGTATGCATATCCTTCGCCGCGCGGTCGATGGCCTGCAGCTCCTCGCCGGACTCCACATTGAACATGAGGATGTCCATCTTCAGGGCATACTCGATCTCGTCCCGCCGTTTGCCGACGCCGGCATACACGATCTTCTTGGGATCGATGCCGGCGCGAAGCGCCCGGAACAGTTCGCCGCCGGAAACGATGTCTGCGCCGCCGCCCTCCCGACCGATGATCCGGAGGACCGCCGCGCCGGGATTCGACTTCACAGCGAAGCAGATGAGGTGCGGCACCCCGGCGAATGCCTGGTCGAAAGCGCGTACATGGTTCGCCAGCGTGCTGCTGCTGTAGCAATAAAAGGGTGTCCCCACGCGCTGGGCGATCGTTCTGATCGGAACGCCTTCGCAGTGGAGCTCTCCGTTCTTATACTGGAAATCGTGCATATCGTTACCTGATCTTCTCCGTATAGGTTTTCTTCTCTTTTGAGCCGGCGCTTTCGTTCCCGCTCTTGTCCACGGCGGTGATCGAGTAGTAGTACGTCGCGCCCTGTTTCACCGTCTCGTCCGAAAAGGTCGTACGGTTCAGGGGCTTCGCCGTGAGACGCAGCTTGTCCCCGCCGGCCTTCAGGGACCGGTACACATGATATCCGGCAAGGTCCCTCTCCCGGTTCTCGTTCCACGTGAGGAACACCCGTCCGATGCCCGGCACCACCGTGATGCCTGTCGGCGCCGCCGGCGCGGTCTTGTCGCGCGGGGTGGCGGGAACTTCGGCCGAGTCGAGGCTTTCCTGCCACGGCCTCACCGGGCTGTCCACGGCACGGACCCGGTAAGAGTACTGCGTATCGTTCACCGCTGAGGCGTCGCGGTACCGGTTTTCCGTCAGCGGTTCCTTGTTCAGCGGCAGGTCGTCGTATATTCCCGGGCCTGTTCCGCGATAGACGAGGTACCCCACGAATCCCTGGTGGACGCTTCCGTCCGAACGCGTGGTCACCGGCTCCCAGGTAAGCATGACCGAACCGTCGCCGGACGCGGCCTGCGGGCTCTTCGGAGCGGCCAGAGAAAGAAGCGGTGCGGCGCGAACCTCATCGGAGTAGCCGCTCGCCCCCCCTTTGACGCTGTAGGCCCTGATGCGGTAGATATACACCTTGCCGTACTGCAGGCCGGTATCATTCCATGATACGATGCCATTATGCACCTGGGCGGGCGCGGGATCGGCCAGGCCGATCTCGGCCACCTGCCGGTAGAGCAGCCGCTTGCGTTCGCGGCTCTGCTCTGCGCGGTATATCCGGAAGCCCTCGATGTCCGCAGGGCCCAGCGTCTTTCCTTCGACGTTCTTCGCGGGGATCGGCCAGGAAAGGTACGCGACGATATCCCGGACGGCTATCTTGACCTCCTTTACCGCCTCGGGACGCGGGCTGTCGGGTGTAAGGGGATCGGTTTTCCTGCCGCAGGAGCCCGTTGCGGCAACTGCCAGGACAAGGGCCCCTGCTGTCACCAGCCTCCACAGACTCGTTCTCATTTTACATACTTCTTGAGCGCAGCCAGCCGCCTCTTGAGGTTCGCCGGCGCGGTACCGCCGTGCGAAGTCCGTCGCCCCACCGACGCGGCAACGGACAGAGACTGATACACGTCGTTCCTGACAAGAGAAGAAAGCTTCTTGTATTCCCCGAGCGACAGGTCCTTTAAGCCGCATTTCAGCGCCAGCGCACGGAGCACCGCCCTCCCCACCACCTCGTGGGCCTGCCGGAAGGGCAGCCCCTTCCGCACCAGGTAGTCGGCAAGGTCCGTGGCGGTGATGAACCCGTCCTCTGATGCATGCCGCATGGCGTCCCGGTGCACCGTAATGCCGGACAGCATCCCGGTAACGACCGCGAGGGTCTGCGTGACCGTATCGGCAGTGTCGAACACCGGTTCCTTATCCTCCTGCATGTCCCGGTTGTAGGAAAGCGGCAGGCCTTTCATGAGGACCAGGAGCGCCGTGAGATTCCCGAATACCCTGCCGGCCTTGCCGCGGGACAGTTCGGCAACATCGGGGTTCTTCTTCTGGGGCATGATGGAGGAACCGGTCGTGAAGGCGTCGGTGATAGTGATGAAGCCGAACTCCGCCGTTGACCACAGGACAAGCTCCTCGGCCAGCCGGGATATGTGCACCATGATCTGACTGCATGCCGAAACGAACTCGATGGCAAAATCCCGGTCAGACACCGCGTCCATGCTGTTCTCGGACACGCCGCGGAACCCGAGGAGGTTCGCGACCATCTTTCGGTCGATCGGCAGGACCGTTCCGGCGAGCGCGCCCGAACCGAGAGGCATGATATTCACCCGCCGGTAGCAGTCCTTCAGGCGCTCCCGGTCCCTCTCGAACATCTCGAAGTACGCGAGCAAATGATGACCGAACAGCACCGGCTGCGCGCGCTGCATGTGCGTGTATCCCGGCATGACGACGTCCTGGTTCTGCTCGGCCAGACCGATGATCGTCCGCTGCAGTTCACGGAGAAGCCGAAGGACATCGAGGATCTCATCGCGCAGGTACATCCGGAGGTCCAGCGCCACCTGGTCGTTCCGGCTCCGCGCGGTATGCAGCTTCCCGCCCACGGGGCCGATCTTCCGGATCAGCCTGCTCTCGATGTTCATGTGGATGTCTTCCAGCTCAACGCTGAACTCGAGCTTGCCGTCGGCGATCTCCTGCAGGATGCTCTTGAGGCCGGCGATGATGCGGCGGGACTCTTTTTGCGTTATGATGCCGGTCTTGCCCAGCATGGCGGCATGGGCAACGCTGCCGGCGATGTCGTAGGGGAACAGGCGCCAGTCATACTGGATCGACGCGGTGTAGTCCTCCACCAGCGCGTTCGTCGCCTCGCTGAACCGGCCGCCCCAGGGTTTGCGGCTCGCCTGCTTCTTAGCGACCGAAGGCTTCTTTTTCGTTTTACGTGCCATGATCTCGTTTTCCGTGCTGAAGGTATGTAAGGAAAGAAGTTAAGAAGGTAGGACTTTAGAACCGCCTTTTCTTACCCTCTTACCTTCCCACCTTCCTACCTTCCGGTTTTTGTTCCCACCCGCAGCCGCAGCGCGTTCAGACGGATGAATCCTTCGGCGTCCTTCTGGTCATAGACCGTCTCTGACTCGAAGGTCGCGAGGTCTGGCCGGTAGAGGGAGACCGGGGATCTCCGTCCGACCGTATCGCAATTCCCCTTGTACAGCCTGATCCTCGCCGTACCGGTCACGTTTCTCTGTGCCTCGTCGATGGCGGCCTGGAGCATCGACCGCTCGGGGGTGAACCAGTATCCGTAGTACACGAGCTCCGCGTACTTCGGGATCAGGCTCTCCCGGAGGTGCAGGACCTCGCGGTCCATGGTGATGGACTCCACAGCCCGATGGGCCGCATGGAGCAGCGTGCCGCCCGGCGTCTCATAGACCCCGCGGGACTTCATCCCCACGTAGCGGTTCTCCACGAGATCGATGCGGCCCACACCGTGGGCGCCGGCAAGGCGGTTCGCTTCGGCAAGCAGCGCCGCCGGTGAGAATTTTCTGCCATTGATGGCAACGGGATTCCCTGTCTCGTACTCCACCTCGACGTACTCGGCGCGATCCGGCGCCTGTTCGACAGGCACGGCCAGGGTGTACATATCACCAGTGGACTCGTTCCAGGGGTCCTCGAGCACGCCGCCCTCGTAGCTGATATGAAGAAGGTTCCGGTCCGTGGAGAACGGTTTGGACTTCGTCGCCGTCACGGGGATCTTGTGCCTGGCTGCGTAGTCGATAAGCTCCTCCCGGCCCTTCATGGTCCACTCGCGCCAGGGCGCAATGATCTTCACGTCAGGCTTGAGCGCGAAATAGGTGAGCTCGAAGCGGACCTGGTCGTTGCCCTTGCCCGTGGCGCCGTGACAGACCGCATCGGCACCCTCCTTCCCGGCGATCTCGATCTGGCGTTTGGCGATGAGCGGCCGCGCGATGGAGGTGCCGAGAAGATACCTGCCTTCGTAGACGGCGTTCGCCCGGAGCAGGGGGAATACGAAATCCCGCACGAACTCCTCGCGCAGGTCGTCGATATAGATCTTGCTCGCGCCTGTCTTTATTGCCTTGTCCCGGAGCGGCTCCAGCTCTTCCCCCTGGCCGATGTCCGCCGTGAAGGCGATGACCTCGCAGCCGTAGGTCTCCTTGAGCCAGGTGATGATGACCGAGGTGTCCAAGCCGCCCGAGTAGGCGACGACGACCTTCTTGATGTTCTGTTTCACTGGTTGCTCCGCACTCCGTACTCCGCGTTCCGCACTGTTATTTTCCCTTCGGCTCGATCACTTTGATCTTCATCTCGATCCGCTCATTGGGATTATCGTTGGGGTCCCGGGGCTGAGAGACGATCTTGTCAACGACCTCGATGCCGCTCTCCACTTCGCCGAAGACCGTATACTGCCGGTCGAGGAACGATGAATCCTTCACGCAGATAAAGAACTGGGAGCCTGCGCTGTCCGGGCTTTGCGAACGGGCCATGGAAAGCGTCCCCCGCTTGTGGGGTTTGCTGTTGAACTCGGCCTTGATGGTGTAACCCGGGCCGCCGGTGCCGTACGCGCGCCGTTTCGCGGCGTCCTTGGAGGTCGGGTCACCGCCCTGGATCATGAACCCGGGAATGACCCGGTGGAATACCGTGTTGTCATAGGTCCCGTTCTTCGCAAGGTCAAGGAAGTTCTTCACATGCCCAGGAGCCACATCGGGAAAGAACTTCAAGGTGATATTTCCGAACTTCGTTTCGATGACCGCTTTCGTATCTGTCATTTTCTTGCTCTCCTCTTTCGTAGCCGTGATGGTCTTGAGCGGCATGCCGTACTGCGCAGAGGCAGCAACGCTCAGACAAATTCCGATGATCGCTCCAAAAAACATCTTCCCTAGCTTCATTTTGCTTCCTCCGGGGATGTGAGTATGATCGTATGATCAAGGGTCAAAGATATACATTTTTACCAGAATCCCGGGGGGAAGTCAAACAAAACATGGAATTACATGGATTTACAGGGATGGAATCGCGCTGAATGCCGCGGTACCGATGGGTTGACGGAGACGCGAGGTATGTTATACTTAGGTGCAAGCGTTACGGACACAGCACTATGACGAAACCGGAAAACGAAAAGCGCGAGTTCGTTCGGGTGCCGTTCATGATAGGCACGACCGTACGGACCAGTGACCGCACGATCTGGTCCGGCACGACGCTCGATGTGAGCATGAGCGGTCTTCGCGTTGAAACGACGGATGCCGTTCCTCCCGAAGGAACGTTCTGTGAGGTCGAGATCGTCCTTGTCGAAGCACCGGAGCCCGTGATCATCGAAGCCCGCGGCTCCATCGTCCGGTCGAAGCCCGGGACCTTGTCCGTACACTTCTCGGAGGTCGATGTTGACAGCTATCAGCATCTCCGGCAGCTTATCTTGAACAATTCGGATGACCCGGAGCGCGCGGAGAAGGAGTTCAGCGCGCATTGGGGGATCAGAACATCACGGCCCCGGGACAAATCCTGATCAGACGCTGTCACCCCGGCCTCGTGCGATGCAGCACGACGGCCATTGAGGCTCCCTGCGGTACGCGACGGGACAAGCGCTCACTTCTGGATCATGGCAAGGTGGGGGAAAAGCGAAAGGCCGGGGAACAAGCTACTTTGTCTGCAACAGCTTACCGCCATCGAGGATCCGCCTGACCGCGGAAAGCACCTCGTGGGCATCGAAGGGCTTTTGCAGGAAGATGTCCGGCGTAAGGTCATCGCCCTGCTCGCAGTGCTGGCTGTATGCCGATATGGTCAGGAAGCGGGCCTTCGAATGTATCTCGGCAATGCGTTTCATCAACTCTCTTCCATCGATCAGCGGCATGACAACGTCGGTAATGACAAGCGCTATCTCTCTGCTCATCTTGCTGTAGGCGTCGATCGCGCTCATCGGGTTCGTCGTCGCGATGACCTTGTACCCGTTCTTTTCAAGCTCCGCCTTGATGTAATTCAGGACGCTCTCGTCATCATCCACCAGCAGGATCGTTTCGTTGCCGTGAACCGACAGGACCGCCTGCCTCCTGGCTGCCGGTGCCTTGGCGGTCACCGGAAGGTAGACCGTGAAGGTCGTGCCCTGATTGACCTTGCTCTGGACGGTGACGAATCCCTTGTGCTCGGTGACAACACCATAGACCATGGCAAGTCCCAGGCCTGTTCCCTTGCCCCGCTCCTTGGTCGTGTAGAAAGGCTCGAAGATCTTTCGCTGGATCTCCTCGGGGATCCCGACGCCGGTATCGGCGACCGAGAGCACCACGTACCGGTCCGCGGGAATGTAGGGAGGCACACCGGCGACTCCGGGCTGGGCATCGATGGCATTCGAAGTGATCGTGATGATGCCGCCGTACGGCATGGCGTCCCGGGCATTTACCATGAAGTTCATCAGCACCTGTTCGATCTTATTCATGTCGCCATTGACCGTCGGAAGTTGTTCCGAGAGCTGCAGCCGGACAACGATCCGCTTGTCGATGACCCGTTCGAGCATCTTGACGGTATCCTGCACGACGGCATTGATGTCGAACGGCACCATGTCGATATCGCTCTTCCGGGAGAACCCCAGGAGCTGGGACACCATGCGGCCCGCCTTCCGCGCAGCGCTCTCGATGACGCCGAGCCTGCCGAGCACCTTCTCGTTCGCACCCACATCCCGGCGTATCAGGTCGGCGTACCCCAGGATGGCCGTCAGGATGTTATTGAAGTCGTGTGCGATCCCGCCGGCCAGCATGCCGATGGAGTCCATCTTCTGCGCCTGGAAGAGGTGCTCCTGGATCTTCTTTTTCTCGGTAATGTCCCGCTGGAACGACTGGATGAACACCTCGTCATGAATGGGGATCGCCCGGGAGCTCACCTCGAGAAAGATACGGCTGCCGTTCTTTTTAAAATGGACCGTTTCGTATACGAGGGACTCGCCCCGAATCAGCTTTTGCAGGCGCTCGGCAGCGCCGATCCGATTCTCGTCCACCTCCAGCAGGCTGCTGTGCGAACCGACCAGCGCTTCCTTGCTGAAACCATGCATCTCGCACGCCCGTTCGTTCGCGTTCACGATGATGCCGTCCCGGTCGAGGACCACGATGCCGTCGGTCGCGTTCTCGAAGAGCGCCTCGTGCCATTTGTTGGACTTGCTCAGCTCCTTGGTCCGGTCCTCGACCATGGATTGCAGCTGGAGGGAGTAGATCTCAAGGTGCTTCTTCTGCTCTTGGAGGTCAAATTGGAGAGAAAGATTTTTCATCAACAGCCGCTGCGTAAAATATCTCCACCCAAGACTGCCGCCGATGCTGGCCAGGAAGAAAATATTATTATTAAGAAACACACGCTTATTGGTAATGGTATCGAACAAAAGAATCGGAACGAGATAGACGCAATAGGCCAGAAAATTGACCTGGGCAGTCATCTTGAAGGAAAGCGGAAGGAAACCCAGAATGAAGATCAGGACCACGATCAGGCCGACGTAGTAGATGGACTCGTGGCCCCCGAAATAGAGAACCATATATTCGACCATCGCTGTCGGTATCAAGGTGGCGATGAGTATGACCGCCCGCTGAAAGCTCTCGGTATGGTTCTTTTTCAGCTTCGTCACCAGAAAGAGCAGCATGACAAGCGTAGACGCTATTAATCTATCGAAAAAGAACCGCGTAAAATTCTCGGGCGTAACCAAATAGTCCAAAACGGACATGACCAGGAGAAAGAACGCCCCATAGGGAAGAAGCGCCGCAAGTGACAACTGGGTCGCCGCAAAAAGCCCGTCTTGTATATACTTTTCTTTTCTTTCGTCCAATTGCATATCAACCATGGCTGTAAATGATCTTGCCCTTCTCTTTTCGCAGGATTATCTGTGCAGTATCATACCCCACATAGGTGACGCCGGAAATTCCCAGCCCCTGGGTCGTCCAGTGCCCCGTCAGATAGAGGTTTTTTACGAATGACGGTTTTTTAAAGCCCGACACGGCTAATTGTGAAGGCGTCCCCGCCCAGCCAAAAGACGCTCCATGATAATTCAACGTATATCGGCGCAACGTCTGCGGTGTGGCCGCTGTCTTGTATTTTATACAATTTGTCAGTTGGGGTATAGAATTATTCTCAATTTTTTTGATTATGCATTCCAGTGCCTTTTTCTTGTTTGCCAACCAATATCTTTTGGTCTTATAGGGCGCCGGCACGAGGGCTATAAGCGTTGATCTATCCTGTGACAACCGAAGCATATATCCGCCAAATCCGTCCACATCCCCTTCACGGGCAGCACCGTATGCCTTATCCAGATCATAATGTGATAAGAACCAGATATTCGTGCCCGGTCTTGGAAAAAACCTGCTTTGACCGTCAAGGCCGAGATAGGCAATGAACATCGACGTTGATGGCTCCATAGAAGCAAGTTTACCGCGGAGTTCTTCTTGAATTTTATTCTTCCCTAACAGCGTGAGGAACGTTTGTCGAGCATCACAATTTGAAATGACATAGCGGGAAGGCAGAAGGTCGCCTTTTCCGATCATGACACCTTTTACTTCGCCCTCTTTTTCTCTGATCTTTGTGACGAGACAGGACAGTCGCAGCTCTCCGCCAAGCTCCTTGAATCTTTCCGAAAGCGCGTCGGGGAGCGCCTGCATGCCGCTGTCCGGATGATATCCGCCGTCAAGAAGAAATTCAGAGACCAGCTTTGATCCAATGAATGCCGACATGCGTGACGGCGGCAAGCCGCCGAGACCCAGCAACGGAGCGGCCAGGAGCGTCTTGATCCTGTCATTGGCAAAATACTGATCGAGAAGGTTCTGGAAGGTCCAGCTTCTCATGCGGGAGAAGGAATGAGGATCGGGGTTCAGCAAAAATTGAAAAAACTTTTTTATGCTTTCCCGTTCCTCCGGAAAGACCGCTCGAAATCCTTCAACGGTCTGCTGGATATCCGACCAGAATGAAACAGTATGGTCCGGTGTTATTACCGTATCCGACGGATCGGACTTGGTAATGTTGACTTTCCCGTCTATCCCCAGGTCGGTAAACGCTTTTCGGGTAATTCCTTCTTTCCGGTAACCGCCAAAACAGTGGGCAGCGGCGTCGAACGTAAAGCGTCCTCTTCGGAAGGAGGTGCAGTATCCTCCCGGCTTATGGTGTTGTTCGGCTATCAGCACCTTCAACCCGGCCTTCGCAAGATAACACCCGCATACCAGTCCGCTTATGCCCGCGCCGATGATAACAGCATCGTATGCATCTTTACTGGGCGTTGCCATGTCAGTTCTTTTTTTGTTCCAGTAATTTACTGACCAGGTCAACGGCCTGTTTGACCGTTGCGATTTTCGGAACATCCTCGTCCCGGACCGATATTTTGAATTTTTTCTCGATCGCGACGGTGATTTCTATGGCCTTGATCGAATCGACCTCCAGGTCCTGGAAAAAATTGGTCTCCGGCTTTATTTCCGCAGGCTCGTAGCCTGAGACATCCGAAATGATCGCGATGATGTCCTTCTCGATGTTTTCTATCACCCGCTCCCCCTTTTCACTGCAAAAATTTTTTTATGACCAGCGAGGCGTTGTTCCCCCCAAAGGCGTATGAATTATTGAGGGCGATGTGAACCTTGTGCGCCCGGGCTTTGTTCGGCACGCAGTCGATGTCGCATTCCGGGTCCGGCGTCTCATAGTTGATCGTCGGAGGGATCATGTCATGCCGGACGATCAGGGCACAGGCAATGGCCTCAAGCGCCGATGCCGCCCCCATGGTGTGTCCCAGCATGGATTTTATAGAGCTTACCGGGATCCCCTTGTACAGCGGACCGAAGACCTCCCGGATCGAAGCGCACTCCATCTTATCGTTCGCAACCGTGCCGGTGCCATGGGCGCTGATGTACGATACCTCTTCCTTCGCGATGCCGGCTTCGCGCAAGGCCTTGTTCATGCACGCCGATATGCCCTCAACCGTGGCTGTCGTCATATGGTGTGCATCGCAGCTGAGACCGTAGCCGCCGATCTCGGCATAGATCGTGGCCTTTCGCCTGACGGCAGCCTCGAGCGACTCGATGACGAGCGTCCCTGCGCCTTCTGCGGGGATCATTCCCTTCCTGTCTTTATCAAAAGGCCGGCATTTTTCCGGTGCTACCGCCTTGAATTGATTGAAGCCGGTATATTCGATCCGGGAAACCGCATCCGATGCTCCCGCAAGCACGATAGGGGCCCGGTCCATTCTGATGAGGTCATGTGCATGCGCAATGGCATAATTACCCGCGGCGCATGCGGTGGAAAACATGAAATTCGGGCCATGACAGTCGAACTCCCTGGCGATGGCAGATGGCGCCGTGTGCGTCGGCATCTGGTAGAGCAGGCCTTTTCTGAGTCCCTGCTGCTGGATGAGCAGTGCGTCAACGTCTTCGATCGCCTGGGCCGCGCCCAGTGTCGTGCCATGCGAGACGCCGATCGCGCGCTCCGCCGCGTCCCCGGCCGTGAGGCCGGCATCGTCCCACGCAAGTTTTGCCGAGGCCACGGCCATTTGGGTCGCGCGGTTCATGAACGGCAGCCGCTCCGCCGGAATGAAATCCTCGGCCCTGAAATTTCGCACTTCGCCGCCGTTGTGCGTGAAATGGTTCGTCGTATCAAAGGACGAAACCGGACTGATCCCCGACTTCCCCTTGAGAAGGTTGTCCCAGAACTCCTGCCAGCCGATGCCGATGGAGGAGACTACCCCCAGTCCCGTTATGACGACGCGATCATTCATGCTTCACGCTGAACACCAGCTCCGCCTCCGCGACCTTCGTCTCGCCGACCGAGGCCTCGCCCGACACATAGGCGCCGGTCGGCAGGGACTTGATGCTTTCCACGGTTATCCTGATCTGATCTCCCGGAGTCACGGGATGGAGAAAGCGGGCCTTGACCGACCCGAAGAGATACTGCGGTCGGATCTCACCCGCGCCTTGCTGTTTATCGAAGGCGAAGAGAACGATGGCCGCCTGCGCCATGGCCTCGATGATGGTCGCGCCGGGCATGACGGCCTTTTCAGGGAAGTGGCCGAGGAAGAAGATATCATTCCCCGAGACGTTCTTGATCGCCACCGCACGCCTGCCCGGCTCCAGCTCGATGATCCGGTCGAGCATGATGAAGGGGAACCGTTGGGGAATGAGCTTCTTTATCTCTTCAAAGTCGAGCTGCATGCTTCACCTGTTATAGCCGCCCACTACGAGGGCTGAATTTTGTCCGTACGGGTCCGCCGCAGTAACGAGCACCGTTTTCACCGCCCGCGAACGCGCTGCATTCGGCACGATATCGCAGGCGCAGAGGGGATCGGCCTGACGGTGGTTCACCGTGGGAGGGATGAACCCCTGCCGGATGGCCCCGACCGCCGCTGCCGCCGCAAGAGCGCCTGAAGCGGAGAATGTTTCCCCTATCATGGATTTGATCGAACTAACGGGTACGCGCCTGGCCTCTTCTCCGAAGACCTCCGTGAGAACCCGTGCCTCCATCCGGTCCAGTCCCGGGGTTCCGTTGGCGCAGGAACATACATACCCGATGTCTTTTGGCCGTACACGTGCCTCCTCAAGCGCACGCTCGATGGCATCACGCAGCCCCCGCCCCGCCCGTTCGAACGCACTGTCCGCTTCCGGGTCAAAGGCATTTCCGCAGCCCAGGATCACGGCCAGGATGTCCGCGCCCCGGCTCCGGGCATGCGCCTCATCCTCCACGACCAGCACCGCCGATCCCTCGGACAGTACGAACCCGTCCCGATCCGCATCAAAGGGACGGCTGACCGGCCCGGCGCCGTTCATGCCGGAGAGATAACCCAGATCGTGGAACAGGCGAAAGGTCTCTTCGCACAGCTCTTCGACGCCGCCGGCGAGGACCGCGTCGGCCCTTCCGAGCCCGATGAAATCCGCCGCGTAGGACAGGGCATCGAGACCCGCGCAGAAACCCGTGGACAGCGTCGTGTTGAAGCCCTTGATGGTGAAACGGATGGAGACCTGGCTTGCCGGAGAATTGATGACCGTGTTCGGGAAGTGGGAAGGATTGACGAACCTCGGACCTTCAAGCAGTCCGGAACGATCGAACTGGGCGATACTATGCAGGCTCCCGAAGGTCGTGCCGATGGCAACGCCAACGGCCCGCGACGAGTCCTCTGTAACGATCAATCCGCTGTCGTCGAGCGCGAGCCGGGCCGCGGAACAGACGAGCCGCGTGCTCCGGTCGAGGTCCCGGAGGCCCTTTTTCCCCAGATAGGCCAGCGCGTCGAAATCGGTGATCTCGCCGGCCGACCTTACCCGGAAGGGAGCGGGATCAAAAAGCGTGATCGGACGGACACCGGTCGCGCCCCGCTGCAGCGCCTCCCAGTATGCGTCCTTCCCCTGCCCGATGGGCGAGAGGACGCCGATCCCTGTTATGACCGCTCTGACTTTCATACCCCTACATCCCCAGCCCGCCGTCGATCTGGAGGACCTGTCCGGTGATATAGTGTGATGCGTCGCTCAGCAGAAAAAGCACCGACTGCGCAACCTCCTCGGCCGTGCCGAACCGCCCCAGCGGGATCTGCTGGACCGCCCTTTCGCGGGATTTCTCCCCCAGTTGCGATGTCATATCTGTTTCGATGAAACCGGGAGCGACCGCGTTCACCCGGACGCTGTACGGCGCCACCTCTTTTGCAAGCGACTTCGTGAAGCCGATGACCCCGGCCTTGGCTGCCGCATAGTTCACCTGGCCGGCCATGGGCCGGATGCCGCTGACCGACGAAATATTCACGACATTCCCGCTTTTCTGCTTGAGGAAGGTGATGATACAGGCGCGGGTCGTATTGAAGACACCGGTAAGATCGGTGTCGATGACGTCGCCCCAATCCTCCCTGCCCATGCTCATGAGCGATCTGTCGCGGGTGATCCCGGCGTTATTGACAAGGATGTCGAGCCTGCCGAACTCTTGCTTGACCTGCTCGATCATCACCTTCGCACCTTCGAAATCCCGGACATCGAGCCGGATCGGCAGCGCCCGGC
>JAGVOT010000118.1 GCA_020052615.1 Nitrospirota bacterium
AAGTGGTTGATATTCCGGAAGACAAGCCTGCAAACTCTTTGCAGCTCTGCAAAAAGGGCTGCGATCGATGGTGGGAATGCAAAAGAACGGTGTTTGAGAACGGTGTTTGAGACCGGCCTTCGGAACGACCGCGTGAAAGGTAAGATATTTTTCCGCCGTTACTTGACAAGATCGATTTGCTGACTATACTTAAAGCATTTTGGGAGGGGTATCTCCCTACTTCGCGAGGAGGTCTTTATATGAAACGCGTTATCGTATTGTTAGCAGCCTTGATGGTACTGAGCAGCAGCTTTGTGTTCGCGGCAGACGACGTGAAAGTGGAAGCAGGCATCAAAATGTGGAACAACGAGTGGGAGAGCAAAGATCCCATTGACGGAACGATGAAGTTCGATGCCGCACTTTTGATCGGTCCGGCGGTCGTGGTAACGCTCCCAAACAATCTGTTCTTCGAGGCATCCTACCTGTTCTCGGTGACGGACTATGAGAAAACAGAAGGGCCCGCAAAGATAGAGGTCGAAAGAGATGATCTGGATATTGCCGTCGGGTATCTGTTCATCCCTGAATTCGGGGTCTTTGCAGGATACAGAAGCACGTCCATGGACTGGAGTGTCAACGATGCGGGCGGCGGCGGGTCCGGTTCGTTTGATGTGAGCGGACCGATGATCGGTCTCCGCGGGAACTATTCGTTCAACGATATGTTCGGCGTCTATGCCAGCGCAGCATACCTCATGACCGAGTCCGAGTGGAAAGATGACACCGGTACGATGAAGGAGGACGCTCCCGGAACGTCATTCGAGCTGGGCGTGAAGGCCATGTTCAGCAAGCAGCTTTCCGGCACCCTGGGCTACAAGATGGAATCCTTCGAGGGAGACAAGTCCAAGGTGGAAGACACGTTCTCGGGAGTCACCCTGGGCGTTATGTATGCGTTCTAGCTTCTGAAGCGTTTGGCATCAACAAGGGGCGGCCAGCGGGCCGCCTTTTTTATTGGACCGCCTCCCGCCGGTCCGAACTTCGGGTTGACAAATACCTTGTTTTTCCCTTGACTTATTTATCATTTCGATTATAATACGCGCCTACTCAAAATCAGCCAAGGAGCAGGGAAATGTCTGAAACTACAGCACAAAAAAGCAATCTCAAGCAGAAGCGGTCTCAAGGCTTCCGGAAGCGGATGAGCTCGGCGGGCGGAAGAAAGACCATCAACCGTCGGAGAGCCAAAGGAAGAGCGCGCCTCTCGGTCTAACCGCGCGGCGGGAGCTTAATGCCGTACGCATACAGGAAAAACGAGCGGATACGGAAAAACACAGAATTCACAGAGACCATGAAGGGGAAAAGGCTGTCAATCGACGGTCTTTCTCTTTTTTATAAGAAGAACGACGGGGCCGATTTTCGCGTCGGGATCTCCGTCGGTAAAAAGCTGGGGAACGCGGTCGTCAGGAACCGCCTACGGAGACAGATCCGGAGCTGCATCACGAAGGTCCTTGGCGGTCACGCAGCCGGCTATGATCTGGTCTTTGTGGCCCGCAAGGGTCTCTCGGACCTCCCGTTCGACCAGGTCCTGAGGGCCGTGACCCGTACGCTGCAGCGGTCCGCCATCATCGACCAGAGAGCAGAAGGCAACCGGCAGTGAAAACGCTGATCCTTTTATTGCTTCGACTGTATAAGCGGTACATTTCTCCCCTGTGCCCGCCGGCCTGCCGTTTTGTTCCCACCTGTTCCGAATACGCAATTGAAGCCTTTGAAAAAAAGAAGACCCTTACTGCCATCGGGATGACCGTGGTTCGCATCGCGAAATGCCATCCTTTCCATCCCGGCGGGTACGACCCGGTGAAGTAAAGAAATAACATCCTTTTCACCACGGAGGCACGGAGACACAGAGAAAGTCAAAAGACAACGGCTTGATTCCGGTATTAAAACCCAGGAATTGATCATTACGTTGCCGTCCCTGTGCCTCAGTGTCTCTGTGGTAATACTTGTCTTAACTAGTGATCCGGAGGTTTCATGGAAACTCGCAGATATATCCTGGCCATAGGCCTGTCCATGCTCGTGCTCATGACGTATTTCCGTTTCTTCGCGCCGCAGCCCGTCGAGCAGGCCCCAGCGCCGCCTGAACCGCGGACCGCGGCCCGGGAAAGGTTGGAAGAAAAAGCGCCGGCTCCGGCCAGGGTGAGGCCTTCGGGCGCCGCGCCGGCCATTCAAGTTGCCGCAAAAGGCAGGGATATCGTGATCGAGACCGACCTGCTCAAGGCGGTCGTGAACACTGCCGGCGGCGTGATCACCAAGTGGGAGCTCAAGCAGTACCGCGACGCGAACAAGGAAGAGGTCGGCGTCATGGCGCTCTGGCGCAAGCTAACCGGCCCCGCGCAGGAAGCGAAGCCGAAACCGGTCCTGGGGAACGTGCAGCTCTTCACCCTCTATGACCGGATGAACCGTCAGGACCTCGTCTCCCCCCTGACCATCACGCCCACCGACCCGGCGCTGCGCAACCTGGCGGCCGTCGAGTTCCGTTCGAACGCCGAATCCATCCGTCTCGACAAGGACAGAAAGTCCCAAACGCTGGTCCTGAGCTATGCCGGACCGGCGGGCATTGCCATCGAGAAGAGCCTGACCTTCCGTAACGATGAGTTCAAGGTCGACGTCGCCATCGCCGCCAAAGGCATTGACGGATATTCCGTCGCCCTGGGTACGGACTTCGGGATCTCCGACAAGATCAGCTCCGATGCCAGCGGCCGCGTCGGCATCGTGGCGATCGTGGACGGCAAGACCGTCCGGGAAAAGAGCGACAGCATCAAGGGCGAGCAGCAGCATGCCGGCGTCATCGAATGGGTCGGCCAGGAAGACAAGTACTTCACCGCCACCATGCTGTACGGCGGGCAGGGCATCTTCACCACGAAAAAGACCTCCGCGCCGAAGGAGATCGGCGACCTCCTGAACACCGAGATCCTCGTGAAGGACAAGCCGGAGTCGCGGACCCTCACGCTCTATGCCGGCCCCAAAAGCTTCACCACCCTCGCGGCATACGGCAAGGGGCTCGAGACGATGGTGGACTACGGCTGGTTCGGCCTCCTGGCCAAGCCCATGTTCTGGCTGATGCAGCAGTTCTACGCGTTCACCGGGAACTACGGCATCGCCATCATTCTGCTGACCATCGTGGTCCGCATCCTCCTGTTCTATCCCTCGCTCAAGAGCGCCACGGCCATGGAGGAGATGAAGGCGCTCCAGCCGGAGATGACCGCGCTTCGGGAAAAGTACAAGAAGGATCCCCAGAAACTGAACCAGGAGATGATGCGGCTGTACAAGGAGCACAAGGTGAATCCCCTGGGAGGATGCCTTCCCATGCTTCTGCAGCTTCCCTTCTTCGTGGCGCTCTACAACGTGCTGAGCGTTTCCATCGAGCTGCGCCAGGCGTCGTTCATCCCCTTCTGGATCAAGGACCTTTCGGTCTACGATCCCTACTATATCCTGCCGGTGCTCATGGGCGTCAGCATGGTCTTCACCATGAAGATGACCTCCACGTCCGTCGACCCGCAGCAGCAGAAGATCATGATGTTCATGAACATCGCCTTCATCTTCCTGTTCGCGTGGCTGCCGGCCGGCCTCCTGCTCTACATCACGCTTTCCAACGTGCTGTCCATCGTTCAGCAGCTCTATGTCAGGAAGATCATCGCCGCTGGCAAATGACCGCCGAATTTAAAAGCAGACAGAACGCGAAAGGCCGGGATAACCTCCCGGCCTTCTTTATTATTAAGTCCCTTCTTTTCACTAAGTCGATCAGCAAGTTCTTCTCAAAACGAGAACGTGTTTCTCGCAGAGAGCATCAAATTTATTATTCTAAATTAAGCCTCAAGGTCCTGATTTCAACTCTGCGTCCTCCGCGTGCTCTGCGAGGAGATGCCCTTTTGGTCCTGGATTGTCAGGATCAGACTAAGACGGTTCCTCTACGACCCCGCTTAGAAGCGCCTGCTGTTGGTTGACTGTGGCTCCCTGTTTTTTCCTATTGCTTACTCTCTGAGGAGCGCCGAAAAATAGGGCTTCAGTCTTCCCAGGGTGTCCTCGACCGCCAGGGTCATCATGCTCGCAAAGACATCGAGGTTCACCAGGGCGTTCACATTGGCGTCCTTCCTGGCTGCGGCGCGCATGCGGACGGCGAAGTCCCGGTTGACCTGGCCCACGTCGGAATAGATCTTGCCCAGTCCGTCGAGGGACCATGTCGGCTCCTTCCCGTCCTGACGGCGGAAGTACTGGGCGGTGAAGTACATGGTGACCCCGCGAAAGATCGTCTCGTCCAGGGACGCAAAGGGAAGATGGAACCGCACCATGGGTTTGAGCTGCTCCATGACCGGGCACCCGCTCGTGGTCATGATGATGCCGAGCAGGGGACTCAGGCCGCCCTGCACCGTGGTCTCCTTCCCGTAGATGCGCTCTTCACAGGCCACGGTCACGCTGACCCGCTCGTGGGACAGAAAATTCTTGAACTCTTCCACGACGCCGGCAAGGTTCGCCGAAATGGGGCAGTAGATGTGGTCCTTCTCGCTGAGCGGGCAGATGGCGCACTTGTTGAACGGGAGCAGGGCCCAGAGCGGAAGGTCCTCGGGCCGCTTCGCGATGAGCAGGAGGTTCGATGCATCAAGGCGGATGTCGAAATGCTTGGTCGAGCCGTCCTTGAATTTGTAGCTGTAGACGAAGCGGATCTCGCTGTCCATGGGCCCCTCCGGCGCGGAGATGTTCCGCGCCCCTCGGCCGGGCGCGGTTGATCTTCATCTTTATGCCTCTAAACCGGGCGTTTGTCAAGCAGGGCGATGCGCCCCCTCCAGCACGTCGCTGATCTTTTTTACCAGGTCCTTCGGGTTGACCGGCTTCACCAGCAGGGTAATGTCGGACTCCAAGATCCCCTTTTGGTCGAATATGTCCTTGGTGTAGCCGCTCATGAATATCGTCTTGATGTCCGGCCGGATCTTCATCATTTCCTCGCAGGCCTGCCTGCCGTTCTTTTTCGGCATGACCAGGTCGCACAGGACCAGCAGCACATCGTCCTTATGCTCCCGGAACACCCGCAACGCGTCCTCACCGTCGACGGCTTCGATGACGCGGTAGCCATAGGCCTCCAGCGTGAGCCTGAGGACGCGCCGCACCGTCTCTTCATCCTCCACCAGGAGGATCGTACGGTTCCCTGCCGCGGCCTGGGGCAGGCCCTCGTCCCCGCGCCGGCCGCGGACGCTCCGCTCGGTGAGCGGCAGGTAGATGCTGAAAACGGTGCCCTTTCCCGGTTCGCTGTCAACGGTGATCGAACCCCGGTGCTTCTTGACAATGCCATACACGATGGAGAGACCGAGGCCCGTCCCCTTGCCCACGCCCTTGGTCGTATAGAACGGCTCAAAGATGCGCTCCCGGACAGCCTGTTCCATCCCGTCGCCCGTATCGATCATGGACAGGATCGCGTACTTCCCCGGATGTTCGAGAGCGTACCGTTCCCGGTGATCGCTGCCGATGGTGACGTTCTTCGTTGCGATCCGCAGCGTCCCGCCGTTCGGCATGGCGTCCCGGGCGTTCGAGGCAAGGTTCATGAGGACCTGCTGCAGCTGCCCCGCATCGGCCTCCACGACCGTGTCCTCGCGGTCAAGGTCCAGCACCAGGTCGATATCCTCGCCGACAAGCCGGGACAGGACCTTGTGTGAGCTCCGGATCTGATCGTTAAGATCGACCGCGGCGAGCGACGCCTCCTGCTTGCGGCTGAAGGCAAGCAGGCTCTGCGTGAGATTTGCCCCCCGCTCCGAGGCCACGGAGATCTCTGCGACGTAATCGCGCAGAGTTGCATCGGACGTAATGGCCATCTCCAGGAGCGACGCGTACCCGGTGATCGTCGAAAGGATGTTGTTGAAGTCGTGCGCGACCCCGCCCGCCAGCTGGCCGATGGCCTCCATTTTCTGGGCCTGACGCAGCTGCTCTTCGAGCTTTTTTCTCTCCGTAATGTCCTCTTTTATCCCGAGATAATGGGTGATGCCCCCGTCGCTGTCCCGGATGGGAGAGACCGCCGCATGTTCCCAGAACAGCTCACCGCTCTTCTTTTTATTATAGAACTCCCCTTCCCAGACATTTCCCGCAGTTATCGTCTCCCACAGTTCTTTATACCGTTCCGCCGGCGTTTCTCCTGATTTGAGCACGCGCGGATTCCTGCCCAGCACTTCTCCTGCCTGGTAGCCGGTCACCTGGGTGAATCGCGGGTTGACGAACTCGATGTTCCCCTTCGCATCGGTGATCACGATGCTGACCGGGCTCTGCTCGACCGCCTGGGACAGCTTTCGCATTTCAACATCCACTCTTCGGTGTTCGGCGATCTGCCATACGGAGTCCATCAGCGATGCCAGTTGGAGGACATCCTGCTCGTCGTACTCGAGCTGCTTGTTCGCAACGCCCACGACGGCGACGATGCGGCCCTCTATGAAAACCGGCAGCGTCATAAAGCGGTGCAGCAAAGCGTGCCCGTGGGGGTAGCCTCGTTTGAGCGGATGGGGCGCATAGAAATCGTTTACAATAACGGGCCCTCGCTGGCGCACCGCCTCTCCCCAGAGACCGGTCTTCTCCAGTTGGTAGGTCTTGGGAGGATCAGCTATGGAGCACTCCTTCATGACGGCATTCGACCAGGAGTGAAGGGTGAATTCCTGTTTCCCCTCATGGTAATAATAGATATAGCCCAGCTCGCTTTCGGAGAGCGCGACCGCTTCATCGAGCGCCAGGTCCAGCAATTCCTTTTGAGAGGCGGTCTTGCTCTTGGAGATCCTGAGCAGGCTCACCATGCGTCGGTGATCAACGCTGGCTTTTTCTTCGGTCTTCTTATGCTCGGTAATGTCGAATGCCGTGCCTTGCGTTCCTATGATCGGACCCGCGGCATCGCGAAGTGATTTTGCATTGAAGATGAGGCAAACGTCCCTGCCCGACCGTGAGCGACAGGTCGTCTCATAGCCCATGATCGAGCCGCCGGCCAGGCATTTTCTGAACTCCTCAACGTCCCGCGCTGCGACGTCAGGAATCTGGAAATCCCCGAACCTGCGGCCCAGCATTTCCTCGATCCTGTATCCAAGCACGCGCTCCCAGACGGGATTGAGATAGGTGAATCGTCCTTTCGCGTCGCACGTCCAAATGAGGTCCTGGGACGTCTCGACCAGGTCTCGATACTTTCTTTCGCTCTCCTGCAGCGCTTCTTCCGTCCGTTTGCGCTCCGTGATGTCGTATGCGGTGCCCCGGGTGCCGATGACCTTACCCTGGGCGTCAAATACGGCTTTCGCGCTGAAAACAAGCTGGATGTTCCGGCCGTCCTTGCCGATGTGGGTCGTTTCAAACCCCTGTACCGTGTTGCCTTGTATGAGTCGGGCGAATTCCTTGATATCGTTTCCGGCGGCCTCGGCCGACTGAAAGTCCGTGAATTTTTTTCCGAGCATTTCGTCGATCCTATAGCCGAAGACCGCCTCCCATGAAGGATTGAGATAGACATATCTTCCCTCAGCGTCGCACTGCCAGATCAGGTCCTGGGAAGTCGACACGAGGTCATGGTATAGGGCTTCGGATCTTTTGAGCGCCTCCTCGGCCCGCGTGCGTTCGGTGATGTCGTACAGCGTCACCAGCCTGGCGCGCCGTCCGCCGACTTCCAGCCCATGGGAGGTTATCTCGACCGTGATCAGCGTCCCGTCCCGTTTGCGGTGGCGGGCGTGGGACTTGTCTATGCCCGAATCCTTCGCTGCCCGCTCGAGAGCGCTCAGCAGACGGGGCATGTCCTGCTTCGGACAGATGTCCCCGATGGTCATGGACAGGAATTCGTCGCGGCTGTAGCCGTAATGAGAAACCGCGGCGTCGTTGACCGAGAGAAAACGCAGCGTCTGCACATCGAAGACCCACATGGGGTGCGGATTTGCCTCGAACAGGTCCCGGTAGCGCCGCTCGCTCTCCTGCAGGACCTTCGCCGCCTCAAGCTCACGGAGATGGACCAATCCCTGCTGCGCGAGCATCTCGGTGAACCTGCCGAGGAACGCAAGGTTCTTGCGAAGACGCTCCTCCGAGATGATCGGCACTTTTTTCAGCGCCTCGAGATAGTCTTGTTCAGCGAAGCCGTATTCGCGCGCCCGGCGGATGAACTGCTCCTCATCGGGCGGTTCGATAAAGAGCTGCCCCGTGAAGACATTGCCGAGATGACGCCCTTCCACGATGATCGGCGTTGCGGTGTCGACCAGCCCGAAGGGACATTTGTAGACAACCTGAGGGGGATCGTTTGCGAGCTCTTTGGCGATATAGGTATCGCTTTCGATGCATTTCTTTTCTGCCGCGGGATGGGCCCGGTGAAACTTCGTGCAGATGTCCTGCCACGCTGTCGCCGTGAGGATATTCCCTTCAGCATCGATGATCGCCGAAGGGAGGCTGTGGATCTCATCGAGAGCGTCCAGGAAGGACTGAAGCTTCGGGATATCGATCAGGTCTTTCAGCGTATAGTTCATGGCTTCAGACATCGTGTCTCCAGTGACTCAGTCGGGGGCGGTGCCGCATGTTCTCTTGCGGCACTTGTCCGTGCGCGCTTATTTTACCACTCTGGGACGGCGGAATGCACTTTTTCCCGTATGCAGGGGCGGGCGGGCCCGGCGCCTTCGCAGGGACGCTTGTAAAATGTCGACCCTCGGTCCGATGTGATCATTCGCTCATGTCAGCCGGTCGCGCGCGCGGATCATCGTGCCGCATCGAGCATTTCGCGCACCTTGACGAGCAGGTCCCGCGGCTTCAGGGGCTTCTGCAGGAAATGGATCTCCTCGATCCCGGCTTCCTGGTCCGGCAGCATGCTGCGGTCATAGCCGCTCAGGAAGAGGACTTTTACGTCCGGACGGACCGACTTGAGCTCCTGGAACAGTTCCCATCCGCTCTTGTTCGGCATGACCAGGTCGGAGATGACAAGCCGGATGTCCTGTTCCTTCTCCCGGAAGATTGCCGCTGCGCTGATGCCGTCCGCGGCCTCCACTATACCATAGCCGTGGCGGCCAAGGATATTCCGCACGACCCTCCTTACCGCGTCGTCGTCCTCTGCCACCAGGATCAGCTCGCTTCCCGTCAGGCGTCCCTGCTCGCTCCGTTCAGTGAGGACCACCGGCTTTGCGCGCGCCAGGGGAAGGTAGAGTGAAACGGACGTGCCCTGCCCGGGTTCGCTGGATACGACGACCGACCCGTCATGCTTCTTCATGATCCCGTAGACCATCGAAAGGCCGAGGCCCGTGCCCTTGCCGACCTCCTTGGTCGTGAAGAAGGGCTCGAAGATGTGGCCCAGGGTGTCTTTATCCATTCCCTGCCCGGTGTCCGACACGGTGATGCTCCCGTAGGGTCCGGGTTTGGGGACATAGTACCTGCCTGTCTCCGCGGGGTGGATCTCGCTGACGCCTGTTGTGATGAATATCCGGCCGCCCTTCGGCATGGCATCCCGGGCGTTCGTGAAGAGGTTCATAAGGACCTGCTCGACCTGTCCCCGATCGGCGTCGATCATGATGCTGTCTCGTGCAAGCTGCAGGTTGAGTTCGATGTCTTCCCGCAGCAGCCTGACGATCATGTTCCGGAAGGAGCGGATGACCTCGTTCAGGTCCAGGGCGCTGCGGCGCATGACCTGCTTTCTGCTGAACGCCAGCAGGCCCTGCGTCAGCTGGGCCGCGCGCTCCGCGGACGAGATGATCTCGTCGACGGCCATGACGCTTTGCTGCTCCGTCGCGGGGCCCATCTTCAGCAGATGGGCGTAGCCCATGATCGCCATCATGATATTATTGAAATCATGTGCGATGCCGCCGGCGAGAGTGCCGACCGCCTCCATCTTCTGGGACTGCCGAAGCCGATCTTCGACCTGGATGCGGTCGGTGATGTCCACGAATGTCACCACGGCTCCCACGATCCTGCCGTCCCGCATCTGCGGATAGGACCAGTATTCGACCGGGAAGCTCTTGCCGTCCTTCCGCCAGAATACTTCGTCGGAGACATGCGCCCCGGTTCCGTGCTCGACCGTGCCGACAACCCTGCACTCATGAAGAGGATAGGGCGTCCCGTCCTTGCGCGTATGGTGCATGACCTCGTGCATGTTCCTGCCAAGAAGCTCATCCCCGCTCTTGTAGCCGAGCATACGGACACAGGTGGGATTGCAGAACGTACAGGTGCCCGCGCCGTCGATGCCGTAGATGGCTTCTCCGGTGGAGTTCAGCAGAAGACGGAACTGTTCCTCGCTCTCCCGGAGGGCCGTCTCCGCCTGCTTCCGCTCCGTCGTGTCCGCAATGATCCCCACCAGCGCGCGCAGGCTGCCATCGGGATTCTCCAGCCTTCTTCCGGACAGATACCCCCAGAAATCGCTGCCGTCCTTGCGGATATAGTTGCGCTCGCTGGACACCGATTGGACCTCTCCCTTGATCAGTTGGCGCATGCTTTCGTCAGCCGATGACGTCTCGGAAGGATGGAGATGATCGAGATACGCTGAACCGATGAGTTCGGAAAGCGTGCATCGGAACATGTCCGCCATCCGCTGGTTCGCATACAGGATCATCCCTTGAGGTCCGACCAGGATGATCCCCGCCTGCGAGGCCTCGAATATGACCCGCAGCTGCTCCTCATTGTCCCGCAAGATCGTTTCTGCCCGCTTGCGCTCGGTGATGTCGAGCGCACCGCCGGACATCCGGACCGGCTTGCCCGAATTGTCGTATACGCCCCTGCCGATCGCCTCGATCCAGTGCACGCTTTGGTCGGGCCGGACAATGCGGTATTCGTGCCGGAACTCCCGTTTTTCCATCAGTGCTCGCCGGAACCGCTCCTCGGTGTCCTTGACCTCTTCCGGATGAACAGCCTCCATGAACTGCTCCAGCGTCAGGTCCGCGGTCTCCGGCGCCAGGCCGAAGATGGCCTTCAGCCGGTCGTTCCATTCGAGCCTGCCGGTGGCCACGTCCCACTCCCAGAGTCCCACGCCGCCGCTTTCCACTGCAAGCCGAAGATGCTCCTCGGCCCGCTTGCGTTCGGTGACATCGGCGTACAGGCCGAACGTTCCGCTGTATGCTCCTTGCTCGTCGAACAGCGGCGAAGCGGATGCCCGCGTCCAGATCACGGTGCCGTCCTTGCGATGAAATCTTCGGTCGTACTCCGCAGCAAGGCCCTGCCGCCGGAGCTCGATCTGATTCTCGTGGTCCGGCCGTTCGTCCTCATGGATGAAATCGGCTATCGGGCGCCCCAGAAGCTCTTCCCGGGAATAGCCCAGCATTTCCACCATTCGCGCGTTCGTGAACGTGATGACCTCCTGTCCGTCTATGGTCAGGATCCCCTCGAGGGAGGTGTCGACGATGGTCCGGAAGCGCTCCTCGCTCTTGCGCAGCTCGTTTTCCGCTTTTTTCCGCTCGGTAATATCGCGGAAAAAGACCGCCACGTGGTTCGGCGCCGTCTGGAACGCGTGCACATCGAAGACTCCGCTGATCTCGTGGCTGTTAAGATCGAGCTGCTCGAACTCGACCTGCTTTCCCGTGGCGGCGATCCGCCGATAGAGGTCCGGTATATGGGTGCGCGCCAAAAGCGGAAACGCCTCCTCGATGTTCATTCCGATGAACCGGCTGTTGTCGATCGAAAGGATACGGTCCGCCGACGCGTTCGCGCCGGTAAAAATGAGCCGGCCATCGTGCTCAAGGCGGAACAGATGCGCGCCGAACGGCGCGTTTTCCACGATGGACCGCATCCTCTGTTCGCTTGCCTCGAGCCGGACAACGGCTCTTTCCCGGTCCTCAATGCGCTTTCGCACATAGGGTCGCGCCAGCAGCATCCCGGCCACTCCCAGCAGCCATACCCCGGCCAAGTGTCTGAGCTCCGAGGCCAGATGGGCGCGGCTTATGTCGTCGAAATCCTTCATGCGCACGGCAGCGCTGATCCCGCCGCGCAGGTCGCCCGGCTTATAGCCCTGGAACGCATGGCATTTGAGACAGGGCTCTTGCACAAAGAGCGGCACCATCAGACGGTAATGGGAAGCGCCGTCCATCATGACGATCTCGCCGAACTCGCGCCTGCCGCCTTCAATGGCGACGAGCGCCTTCTCTTCCCACTCGTCCGCCCGGTTCTCGGGCCTGATCGGCCGCAGGCTGGTCAGGTGGCCGGTAACGCCCCCCCTGCTTTTGACCATCTCGTGGACCTGGCGCGTCATGTAGGCAGGATTGATCAAGGTGAGCTTCCGGCCCGAGGGGGTCGCAATGTCCCGTTCTTTCATCTTCTTGAGATAGGGATTGGGAGGCGTCTTTTTGGTCACCGGGACATAGACCCCGCCGTGTTCGGCGGCCCAGAGGCGGTACAGCACGTCCTTCTGGATGCTCTCCGACGCGGATTCGTGGGCGAGGTGCTCGATGTGCCGCTCCGAGTCGAGCAGGTGCCATGCCAGCATGCCGCAAACCAGAATGGTCCAGACCACGGCGCCAAGGATGAGCATCCTGTTCAGAAATTGCAGGCTGCCGTTTTTCAGCTTAAAAGAAAGCTTCATGGTCATAATGCCTTCGCAGCCGCTCCCTGCGGCCGCATGCAGGGAACGTTCCTTCCGTACCGGGGGTGCTGTTCGTTTACGCCTTGGGACGGTGAGAGCTTACGTGTGAGCGACGCAATGGGGGTTGGGCCGGTAACGCCTGTCCGGCATGACATTCACACTCGGGCGCCGGGGACGCCCGGTCAGACGCAGGCGCGCAGCGCGATCTGGTCGAGATTACTTCTGAGGATGCAGACCATGATCACGAGCTCGCGGTTGCAGCTGGAGAGCTCGGGGCAGATGCGCTCCCGGCAGGTTGCGCTGCGCTCCGCGACCTTCGCCAGGGACCGCAGCTGGTCCAGAAAGGACCCCAGGGCACGGACCTCCTCCGCACTCGTCATGCGCGATCTCCGCAGCCGCTGGACCTCCCCGGCCATGACATCGATCTCAGGCTTGAGTTCTTCGAAGGCGTAGATCCGAAAGAGGGGACCCTCCGATTTCCGCGGGTCGATATTCGGCATGGCGTACCACGGAAGGCATCCGCAGCCTGCCGGAAAGCGCTCTTCTTTTCGTAGTGGCCCGGCCCGCCCCGCTTGCCGCTGCATCGGAAGCTCTTTCCTCATCGGTCATTCCCCGTGAACTGTCCGGCAGCAACGCTGATGACCGGGGAGCTCATCATGAAGAACGGGCAGAGGAGATGGATGCTCGAGGTACAGTATTCCTTCTGCTGGAACTCGCTCGGCCGGTACTGCTGCTCCCCAGTGGCCGAGCATGCGACAAATTCGTTTACGCTGAAGTGGGGGCAGAAACGAACGACCCGCTCACCGAAGTTTCGCATGTTTGGCGCCTCCTCCGCGGTCTGACCGCCCTGTTTGTTGGTGCGTATCGGGCTATTTCGTCCCGGTTCCTCGCATTGATGTTACCGCGCCCCTGTCCGTACGATCGCACGCTCAACCGCGACGCCGTTGTCCGAAGACCGTTTCGAGAAGAACGGGCAGATCACGTGCCGCTCCGTGCCGCAGTACTCTTTGAGCTGGAACGCGCTGGGGATGTGCAGAAAATCCCTATGGATCGTACAGCGTATTCGCGGCGTTTCCTTGAAAAACTCGCATTTCATAGCAGCGTCTTTCCGGTTTACGCGATGATCGTTTCCGCGGCATTACCGCCCTGAACGAGAGAGATCTCGTCGGCCGAGAACACCCTGTCGACATCCAGGATGATGATGAACCGGTCGTCCCGCTTGCCCATGCCCTTGATGAACTCCGTCCTGAGCTTC
>JAGVOT010000117.1 GCA_020052615.1 Nitrospirota bacterium
CATGTCCGGCTCGTCATCCTTGATCTGATCATGCCGAAGAAGAGCGGAAGAGACGCGGCCGATGAAATGAAAAGGGCACAGCCCGGGACCCGAACGCTTTTCATGAGCGGATATTCCGAGGACATGATCAAAAAGCAGGGAGCGCTCGGGGAAGGGCTCGTTTTCATCCAGAAACCGATCTCGCCGAAGGTGCTGCTCACCAGGGTGAGGGAACTGCTGGACGCGTAAGACGTTTTTGCGCCGTATTTATTCGGTATTTTGCGAAGACCATGGCAATGGGGGTGGGTATGGTAAACGAAAAGATCCTGCTGATAGACGACGAAGAGAACAATCTCAAACTTCTGAGCCACTGGCTGATATCGCTGGGATATGATATCGACCTTGCATCCAACGGTCAGGAGGGGGTGCAAAAATGCGCCGGCGGCCGGCCGGACCTCGTCATCCTGGACATCATGATGCCGGTCATGGACGGATACGAGGCATGCAGGCTGATCAAAGCGGACCCGTTGACGAAGAACATACCGGTGATCCTGGTGACGGCGCTCCAGGACCGGGATTCAAAATTGAAGGGATTGTCCGTCGGCGCCAACGAGTTCCTGTCGAAGCCCATCGACCAGGCGGAGCTGACGATGCGGGCAAAGAACCTCCTGAAGATCAAGGCCTTCGAGGACACAATACTCCGGTATAACGAAAGGCTGGAAGAGGACGTACGCAAGAGAACGGTCGAGCTTGACATCGCCTACGAGCAGCTCGAGGAGATGAGCCATGAGATGGTGCAAAAACTGACGGCTGCGGCGGAATTTCGCGATACCGATACGGGCGCACATATTTCCAGGATCGGGTTCTATTCGAACAACCTGGCGGAAGCGATGGACCTGCCCGATGAGTTCATTCATGATATCAGTTTTGCCAGCCTGCTCCATGATATCGGGAAGATCGGGACGCCCGACAGCATCCTGTTGAAGCCCGGGTCGCTCACCCGGGAGGAGTTTGAGATCATGAAGGACCATACGACCATCGGCGAGAAGATCCTGGCTGGTTCGACCTACCCGAGGATCCAGCTGGCCGCCTCCATCGCGATGACCCATCACGAGCGGTGGGACGGCAAGGGATATCCGCGGGGGCTCCGCGGTGATGCCATCCCGCTGGAAGGAAGGATCGTCAATATCGTGGACCAATATGACGCTCTGAGATGCCATCGCCCCTACAAGCCGGCCTTCGACCATGAGAAGGCCGTCAGGATCATAACCGAGGGGGACGGAAGGACCATGCCGGAGCATTTCGACCCGGCGGTCCTCGATGCGTTCAAGAAGATCGCGCCGCAGATGGACAAGATCTACAACAAGTACCAGGGATAGCAAAAGAGGAAAAGAATTCCGCAGGGATACGCCTGCAGCAAAACGTCGGCAGAAAGGAGTTCCATGAACGAAAAAAAGAAGGTCCTCGTCATCTGCCGGTCATCGGTGGGCCAAATGTATCTGGGTGTCGTGCTGAACCGCATCTGGTATGCGCCGGTTCTGGCGAAGACCGTCAGTGAGGGGATCCTGCTGGCGCGGGAAGACGAATTTTCGCTGGTGTTGTTCGATGCCGACCTGCCTGACGATGATCGGATCGCGGCGGCAGCCGCCATAGGGTCAGCTCCGTCCCTCGCGGGGCTTCCCCGGATAGCGCTGATGACCGCCGGGACCCATTCCCGGCCGGAGTCGCTGCTGCCCGAGGGGTGGGCCGCCGTCGTGCGCAAACCGCTCACGGACATCGGGCTGCTCTATGACGTCCTGAGGCGGCTGAGCGAAGAGCCGAGAAAGACGCCGCGGGTGCCGGTCCGCATGCGCGTCGAGATCGAAGAACAGGCCCCGCAGAGATTTCTGACCGCCGTCAACATATCCGAAGGCGGCATCTACCTCCGGACGCATGCGCCGTTGCCGGAAAACACGCTGTTGCATCTTTCGTTCACCCTTCCCCTTGATCCCGTTATCATCCAGGTCGCCGGTACGGTGGTCCGGGCAGCCCGCCTCGGCGCTCACCTGGAAACGGAACCCGGCATGGGTCTGCAGTTTGTCGATCTTGCCGAGGATACGAGGAACAGGATAAGGAGCTTTGTGCAGTGGTCGCTGATCGGCGATCTTGAATGGGAAACCGCCCTGGACTCTATGTAGACCGCGGCAGATCGAACATATAAAGAATATTCGGATTCGGCCTCTTGGCGAGCGACCGGAGGCTTGCGGTAAGTTCCGGAAGCAAAAACAGCGAGAGCGAACGGCATATGCCGCTCGCTCTCGATCGTTTACCCTGCCGTCACGCGCCGATCAGTGGGTGAGCGGGGTGACCGAGAAATCACGTCCGGCCTTCTTCAAGCGTTCCTCATGCTCTTTCCGGATCTCTTCGATCGACTTTTCCGTCAGCAGGTAGGGTGTGATGAGAATGACGAGTTCGGTTTTCTTCTTTTCCTGCCTGGTGTAGCGGAAGAGCGCGCCGAGAAAGGGGATGTCGCCCAGGAAAGGGACGCTCCTTCTCGTTTCGAAGATCTTATCGACGATGAGGCCCGCGATCACGACGGTTTCTCCGTTCCGCACATCGATCATGGTATCGACCTCGCGGATGTCGATGATCGGTTTGCTGCTCGTCCCGTCGGGAGAGGTCGACGTGCTCGATTTTTCCGAGATGCTCGGATGGATCTGCATGGAAACGGCACCCTTTTCGTTGATCTGCGGCGTCACGTCGAGAAAGATCCCTACTTCATCCACCTGCGGGGTGGAGTATTTAAAGGCGACCTGCCCCTGTGCGTTGTAGACGGCGTTCGACAGCCAGGACACCTCTTTCGTGGTCAGCTTGATGACCGCCTTCTGGTTGTTCAAGGTCGATATCTTCGGGCTGGAAAGAGTGTTTACCTGGCCGACCTCCTTCATGGCATCGAGGAGCGCGGAGACCTTGCTGTTTGCGATATTGAGCTGAAAGACCTGGGAGGGTATCGGAGGCATGAGGCCCTGGGACAGCTGCAGAGTCGTCGGATTTCTGCCGTCCAGCGTCCTCAGGTAGCTCCAGTCGATGCCGTAGGCGAAAGTGTCGTTCAGGGTCACCTCCACGATATGCGCCTGGATAAGGACCTGACGTTTTACTGCCTTTTCCACATCATCCAGATACGACTTGATGCGATCCATGTTGTCGGAATAATCACTGATGAAGATCAGCCCGGCAAGGTCGTTCACCACGAGCTTTCTGCCGGATTTATCGGCCCTGCTGCCCCCGCTGCGGACCGTTCCGCCCCCGGAGTCCCCGAAGATCATGACTTCCAGCCCCCGGATCATTTCCGACCAGAAGTCCGATTCTCCCGACGTTCTCACGGACACGCTCCCCTGCGGGGACGACGATGAACCGGACGATCCGCCCGACCCGCCGCTTCCGCCGGTGCCGGTGGACAGATTCAGATTGATGCTGCCTCCCGCTGCGGCATACCCCGAGGATCCGGCGTCGGACACCGACGCGTTCATCGTGCTCGTTGAAGACCGTTTGCCCTTGTTGTAATTGACGTTGAAGGTCCGGGTGATCAGGCGGGGTTTGCTGACATGGATGACCGTATTTTCTACATAGGCCGAATATCCCGCCGGTTTCAGGAGAGCGTAGAGAATGTCCCGAAGGTTCTTGTTCTGAAAATCGGTCGTCACCTTTCCGGAAACATCCTTATCGGCAACTATCGTATACCCGGACTGCCGCGAGAGGAGCAGGAGTGTGTCCCTGATCTCCGCGTTCTTCACGGTCAGCGAGTACGTTCTGCTCGTGTCGAGCCCGGCGAACTCATCCTGAAGTTTCACCTGCTCGGTCGGCGGCGCGATCTCCTCCGGCGGCATGTTGAACAGGGCCATGGTATCGGGTATCTTCAGAGGTCGCGGCGCCGCGCACGAAAAGAACAGCAGGCTTGTTATGGACAACATCAGAATCGGCATCTTTTTGCGCATGGTGTTACTCCTTCTCACCCGAGTCGCCCGCAAGTTTCAGGGTTTTTATTCCGCCAGGACCTTTGAGTTTGACGAACTGGTCGCCGATCTCCGCTACAACGTAACCGTTGGACCGCTCGCCGATCCCCACGATATCACCATTGATGATGGCATAGACCTTCCCGCCCTCGGCCATGGTGGCCTCGAGATGAAGCCCCGGCGCCTTCCTTCCGGACGGCGGGGCGCTGTTCGAGCTGCCGGCGGGGTACCAGAACGGGTCGCGCCGCCATTCACTTGCCGCGCCGCTTTCCGGTGACTGCGCGAAGGCCGGTGAGGTGCCGCCGCCATCGCCTTTTTCGGCGGTCACGGGGACCGCGGCCGGTCGATCGGTCCCCTTCCCCCGCCGGGAAAAGAAGGCGATGTTGTAGATCAGCACGAGGATCAGAAGGCCGCCTACGCCCGCAAGGACATATTTATTACGCAGCATGAGCGGCCTCGTATGCCATGAGCTCGATGGTCATGATGGTCTTCAAGGAGGATTTTACCGGCTTCATTTCCAGGTGAACGATCCGCTTGTAGCGCTCGAGCTTCTGGATATCCCGGATGAACAGGGCCGCGGCCCGGTAATTCCCTTCAAAGGTCACCTTGACCGGGTAGGGCGTCAGGACGAACGCCGGGGCTGAATCGGGGGAAGCTGTCTTCCGGGCCGGTTTTTGCCTGGTTGCGGCCAGGGTTATGATGTCCATGTTCTCCAGCCCCGCCTTCTGGCCGGCGACATAGAGGCTCTCAACGAACGAGGATATGTCGGCCTTTGCGGGGAAGCGTTTCCGCAGCAGTGCAAGGCTCGCGACGGTCTCCGGAGACTCCGCTTCCTTTTGTTTCTGTTCCAGCTCCGCGACGCGTTTCTGCATTGCCGATATTCCCCGGTAGCGGACGCCGGCGTAGAGGAGGATCGCGGCGACCATGATGACAGAAGCGGCAAGGAAGATGGCGTTACCGTATTTTTTCATGAATGGTCACCTCGCACGCAACTTTAAAATGCAGAAGCCTGTCGGGGCCCTGGCCGGTGACGGAGATCGACGGTTCACCGCGCCGCCGGAAGCCGCTGAATTCGTCGATCATGGCGATGATGCGCGTCAACAGCCTGCCGCTCCCGACCCGGGAAGGATAGGGCGTCACGAAATCGATCACAAGCGATGGGACGTCCTGCCGGACCTGGAACGTCAGGCCGCCGATGAACACGCCGTCGGGCGTCTTTTCCGCGAGATACCCGAGCACCGGGTACCAGGCGATCTGTAAGGACATGAGGTGCGTCAGGTGGCGCCTGTTCCGCAGGTAGGGGTCCGTTCCCTGCTGCTCGCGGGCGGTCGCCTCCCGGAGCCTGGTTTCCAGGAGCGACTTCGTTCTTTCGTGCTTCGTCTCCATCGTGAAAGCGGTGACGACGAGGACCAAGCCGATCGCGCCGGCCAGTGCAATGCGCGCGGTCTTCCCCAGCGGGATCCGCGAGAAAAGGTCCCGGGGGAGATAATCGACCGCGGTCCCGTCGAGCAGACCGAGGGCCAGGCCATGGAGCGCCGTGTAGAGATAGCCGTCCGCGACCGATTCTCCGAAGGTGTTCAGCTGCGCGGCGTCGAAGCCCGTGGATTCCTTGACTACATCGCCTATGCCGGGGAGCGTGCTGCCCGATCCGGCGATCCATAACTTTGCAAGCGGCGTGTCCGGGTGGTCGTGCTGGTACGCGGCATGGGCGGCATAGACCAGTTCGGCGGTCCGGTAGACCTGCATCTTCTCGATCCGTTCGGGAGTTTTGCCTTCTTCGAGCTCTTTTTCCCGGTCAACGGGGGGGATGGACATTTTATGATAAAAGAGGACCTGCGCTCCCATCAAGGCGGTCAGCTCGATATGGTCCTTCGTTATCTCCAGGAGCCCGGCGGCGTGAAGGGCCTCGCCCGGCAGCTTCCCCAGCGCTTTCAGGTTCGAGGGGAGGGCGGTTGAGACGGTCTTTATCCTGATCCCGAGGTCCCCGAAGAATTCCACCGTCGAGAAAAGGGCGTCGCGCCTGATGGTTTCCACGATGAATGCCTGGCGGTCGCCTCCGCCCGATACGGCGGGAAAAACGCCGAAAATGGGCGACGCATCCCCGGTCTCCTTGACCAGTCTTCTCCGGATGATCTTTTCGGCGTCCGGCCGGGACATGGGCGGCGTCCGCTGGATGGAGACGGCAACATCCTCGCCGGGAAGGATAAGGTGCGCCTCGCCAATCGCTTCGCCCGATTCCCTGGCGATATCCGCAAGGACCCTGCCGGCAAGGACCTTGTCCGCGAGGGAAAAGCGTTCGCAGCTTTTCCGGTACAGGACGGTCCTCCCGTCGGTGATCAGCACGTTCAGCCCCTGTCCTCGCAGATCAAACAATATGTTCTTCATCGATCGTCCTTATGCTTATTACGGCACAGACTTTATTTGCAAATTCATAAACAGCAAGCCGCCGCTGATATTCGTTGCCGCCATGAGGGGCGTACCTTCAACGTATGTTGTGCAAGCATTGTCATAGACCCGCGGTTTCATGGTGACAATGCCAATGGGCAAATTGTGCGAGGCGGAAAAGGTGAAAGCCTGGCTGGTGAAACCCGCGCTTCCGGTCATTGCTGAAAATACGTCGCAATAGGTATCGGTCGTTATTGTCCCGTCTCCTTTCCGGTAATCCACGGCAACGCCGATACGCCTGCTGGCGTAAGCTGACTGAAAAGTAACGCCGACATTTCCCTGCAAGGTAATTACCGGCACTACGTCAGTTTCATAAATCGTCTCGGCGATGTCGTCCGGACTCGGTATGCCATCAGGGCCGTAGCTCGTAAGTGTCGTGGCAATTCTCCGGATCGTACCGTCGGACAAGGTGTCAGTCGCCGTGATGGCATAGTCAATGTCATTGGCCCATGCGTCTTTGCCGTAATTACTCGGATCGAAACCTGCCGGCAAATAGGGGCCGCCCGCATCCAACACCAGTTGATCGAGCGTTTCAGGCAAATGGCCGAAATACCCGACATAGCCAAAATGGGTTCGCACGCCATTCTGGTACAGCTTCGCGTCGCCCACGAGGGCGATTCTTAGATCAGCCATCCTGTCTTTTGTCAATGCTTCATCGTTGCTCTCCCAGACGCGATAGACCATGGGGACCATGATGCCTGCCATGATCGAGATGATGGCCATGACGACGATGACCTCGATCAGCGTGAAGCCTTGTTTCCGGCGCGCAACGATCATCGGACGCGGACCCCCCCCACGATCTTGTAGATCGGCAGGAACACCGACAGCAGGACGCCCAGCACCAGGACCCCGAGCAGAACGATGATGAGCGGTTCGAAGTAGCTGAACACCTTCTTGAGGGTCTCCGGCACTTCCCGGTCGAACATGTCGCTGACGCGCTGGACGGCGGTGTCCAGGTTTCCCGTTTTTTCCCCGATGGAAACCATCTCGATGACGAGGGACGGGAATATCCCTGTTTTCATCATTGACGGTCCGATTCCCTCGCCGTTGACCACTGATTCGGTAACGTCGGCCAGACCCTCGGCAAGGACGACATTGCGCACGACCGAGGCGGAGATCCGGAAGGTGTGCTCGACGTTCAATCCGGCAGCGTGAAGCGTCGCCAGCGTCTTGCAGTAGCGCGACAGGTCGATCTTCCGGATGAGCTGGCCGATGAGCGGCAGCGACAGCAGGAATGCGTCAAAGGCCCTGCGGCCGGCATAGGTCCTGAGCCAGAATCTGAAGAGCAGCGCGGCAGCGATGATGCCGAGAACAATGAAACTGAGATAGTTGCTCACGAACCCGGCGACGGCGATGAGGACCTTGGTGGGAAGCGGCAGATCCGCCCGAAGACCCGTCAGGATGCCTACCAGTCTCGGGAAGACGAAGGTGAAGAGCGCGGTGATCAGGAGGGTAACGGCGCCCAGGACCATGGCCGGATAGACGACAGCCGACCGGACCGTCTTCTTGAAGTTCATCTGCCACTCGAGATACCGCATGAGGTCGGCCAGCATCTTTTCAAGTTTGCCCGAGGCCTCGCCTGCGGCGATCATCTGGATGTAATAAACGGGGAAGACCTCCGGATATTCCTGCATGGCCCCGGACAGCGACATCCCGGCCTCCAGCCTGGCATAGACCAGGCCGGCCACGTGCGCGATCTTTCCGTTCTCCTGGTTCTCCATGAGGTCGCCCAGGCCCTTCATGATCGACAGGCCTGAGGTGATGATCATGTGAAGGAGGTAGCTGAAATTGACGAGGTCCTGCTGACCGAACCGTCCCGTGCGCACTTCAAGATCGAACAGGCCGGCACTTGCGGCCTCGATGAGCGTCAGGCCCTGCCGGGTGAGCTTCTGTTCGAGGTCGGTTTCATCCCGGGCCTGCAGCCTGCCGGCGAGGATGTTCGCGTTGGCATCGATCGCACGATAGGTATAGGTAGCCATCGTCACACGCCCATCCGCGTCACTGTGCTTATCTCTTCGATGGTCGTGATCCCGGACTTGACCTTGTCCATTCCGTTCTCGAACATGTTCCTGAAACCCTGCTCGACGGCCAGCCGCTTGATGTCGTCAAGTCCTGCCCGCTGATTGATCAGCTCGCGGATCCCCGGGGTGACCTTGAGGATCTCATAGATGACCGATCTGCCCCGATAGCCCGAGCCGCGGCACTCATCGCAGCCTTTCGCCCGGAAGAAGGCTGTCTGCCGCGGATCTGCGCCTAGTTTCCCGTACAGGGCGTGCTGCGCCGGCAGCGCTTCCTTGCACGCGGGGCAGAGGACGCGCACCAGGCGCTGGGCTATGATCGTGTCCAGCGTCGACGAAATGAGGAAGGGCTCGATGCCCATGTCGACCAGCCGGACCAGGCTTGAAGCGGCGTCGTTCGTATGGAGCGTGCTGAAGACGAGATGGCCGGTCAGGGCGGCGCGCACCGCGAGCTCCGCGGTCTCCAGGTCCCGCATTTCACCGACAAGAATGATGTCCGGGTCCTGCCGGAGAATGGAACGGAGGCCCGTCGCGAAGGTAAGGCCGGCCTTGACGTTCACCTGGGACTGCCTGACCAGCGGGATCTGGTATTCGACAGGATCTTCCACGGTAAAGATGTTCCTGCTCACGGTATTGATGAAACTGAGACAGGAGTAGAGCGTCGTGGTCTTGCCTGAACCGGTCGGGCCGGTGACGAGGATCATGCCGTAGGGCAGTTTCACCGTTTCATTGATCAGCCGTATGTCGGACTCCTGGAATCCCAGCGTGTCCAGGCCGAGTTTCACGTGCGACTTGTCGAGGATTCGCGCAACGATATTCTCTCCATTGATCAGGGGGAACGTCGATATCCGGAGATCGAGCTTCTTGTCCTTATGGAGGAATTCCGCGCTTCCATCCTGGGGGACCCTGCTTTCGGCGATATTCATGTGGCCGAGGATCTTGAACCGGGAAATGATGGGGTTGAGCAGATTTCGCGGGAGCAGCAGGCCGTGATGGAGCGCGCCGTCGACGCGGTAGCGGACCCGGGTCCCCCGGACGTCCGGTCCGACATGGATGTCGGTGGCGTTCTGCGTGATGCCCGTGATGATGATCTTGTCAACAAGGCGGACAAGCGGAGACTGGGCCGAATCGACGTGCTTGCGCTCCAGTCCGCTGTCCGTCTGGAACACGATGCTGCTCTGCTTGACGAGCGACTCGATCTCTTCCGGGACCTCGAGAGAATCTTCCTGGGTCTTTGGTTTGCCGGTGTCGGAATGGGACAGCGAGAGGACCCGGAACAGGTCCTGCTGGGTGATGAAGCCATGGCTGAACAAGATCGCCCCGAGCAGTTCGCCGGTCTTTTTCTGCTCCTTGAGAGCGATCTCGATCTGTTCTTCCGTGACCCGGCCTTCCTCACGGAGAATGTCGCCTATGCGCTTGCGTGCGATCATAGATCACGTCGTTTCTTCATGGGATGTTCCTTCACGCCCTGCGCCGCTTTCCGCCTAACCCCGTCCAAAGATCCGGACGAGACCAGGTGTTCCCTGCTGTTTGCCGAAGATGTCTGCCGGCCCTCAGCTGAGGCCGGGTTGCTTGCCGTTTGCTTTCCGCCCCCGGCGCTTCTTTTATAAGACCCGCAGGCCAATATCGTCACCCTGAGTGGTGTCGTCGGTCGAGGACGTCTGTACGGTCCCGTCCGGGCCGGCGGACAATATCCAGACGGAAGGCTTGGGCGATGCCGCGGAGACGAAGGCATCGGCATTCGTAACGTATGACTTCCCCCAGGGATCGTCGGATACGTATGCTATGTAGGGGCCCTTGAAGGTCTTCGGCCAGCAATTATCGTTGTCTGCATCGTTGATCAATTTCTGATCATAACCGTAACCCATGGTCGTGTCCCAGCCTGTTCCGGCAAATGCGGGCAGGTCACCGTTGCTGAGCATGGTAATAGCAGGATTGCATGACGCACTGACCGGCCACGAGCCGGTGTCCTTCTTCAACACGAGCATGGCGGTTGATATCGTCCGGATATCGGCATAGGCCCTCGTGATCCTTGCTTCGTCGATCTCCTTCAGGATCAGCGGAACGAGAATTCCCGCCAGAATGGCGATGATACCGGCTACGACAATGACCTCCACGAGAGTAAAACCCCCTTGCCTGTTCTTCATTTTGTTTCTCCTCCTTCGCGGGATATGCTCATGACGAGCAGAGCAGAGTTTAATGATACCGGCGATGCGCGGCAACTTAAGGGATGAGTGCTGTTCTCCCCTGCATCCACTATGTCAGTATTGAGAACGGTCGCTTCAGCCTGGCCATGCGGACGACATTCTGCGATCAATGCCGATGGATTGCAAGAGCTGCAGACAGATTGCCATTCATAAAAGGCGAAAGGCCGCCATCGTCGCCCTGAAGCGACGGGGACGCGGCATTCGTATCGATCTGTCCGTTCGGCCGGTTGAAAGGATCCTCTTCTGGCGATGTCTGGCCTTCGCTCGCCTGTATGGATACTTACTGCCAGTGGCAAAATGGCTGGGGGTCCAACAAGAAACTTATCGTGTTTGCTGGTGCAGGTGGGCAGATCAGCGCCTTTCCGCTGTCTTGTCGACCGGCCGCACCGTTTTGCCTGGCTTCACCATGCGGCCGATAGTTGGCGGCGAACTTTTGTGCTCCTTCCAGGTGAAAACCGATATAGATTACAATATAGAAAAAATGCACCGGAATGGCTATCAGGGATTCCCTGATTTTCGATATTTAGTACTTTTCCGCGTGAACATCTTCAGCACAAACAGAAGATGGGCGCACCGGGATCATGGCCTCGTCGCAAACGATACAAGAGAAAAAGGCAGAAAAGGGCCGGTTTCCCGAACCCTTCCCTGCGGATCGCGGATCGACGCCGTGTTTTTCTCTAATTATGCCGTGATGTTCGACGTGCAGTGGCCGCAGCGGGTGGCTTTGAGCGGGATGGAGGAAAGACAGTAGGGGCATTCCCTGGTCGTTGGCGCCGCGGGAGCCGCGGCGGCCTGCTGGCGCTGGAAACGGTTCGCCAGGCGCACGACGAAGAAAATGACGAAGGACACGATGAGGAAATCGATCACCGTGTTGATGAACAGGCCGTACTTGATGATGGGCGCGCCCGCCTTTTGGGCCTCGGCAAGAGACGCGTAGGCAGTCGCCGACAGGTTCAGATAGAGGCTGCTGAAGTCCACCTTGCCCACCACAAGGCCGATGGGAGGCATGATCACATCGTTGACCAACGAACTGACGATCTTGCCGAACACCCCGCCGATGATGACCGCCACCGTCAGGTCCAGCACATTGCCCCGCATAACGAACGTCTTGAATTCCTTCAGCATGGCCGCGCTCCTTTCGCTGTCCGAAGGAGAGACACCATCGGGTCGGCTGCGTGGCGACCGGTGTCGTGACCCTATTATAGCGTCCCTCCGTCCTTGTTGTGCTGTTCCTTGAGCACTAGGAAGATATGGTCGAGAAGCTCCCGCCTCTTTTCCAGGAGAAGCTCTTCGTGCCGACCGGCCGCGCCGGGCTGATCGGCAAGCGCTGCATCGACCCGGAACTCCGAAATGAGCGTGACCAGCACCTGCTCGATCCGGGTGAAGAGCTGGTCCTCGTCGTTGCCGTCCTTCTTCCGTACCCGGTCGGCCCATCCGAGCAGGTCCGTAAGCCGTCCCGCGCCGTTCTTCGCGTGCTCGTAGAAGCCTTCGTAGATCGTGGTCACAAAATAGATATCCTCCAGCACACATTTGGTCAGCCGCTGGGAGAGCTGCGCCACCTCGGCCTTTACCGATTCGAGGTACTCCGGCGTGATGGACCCCATCTGACGGTGCTCGCGCACGTCCGCCTTGAACTGCTCCTTGATGTCCTCGATCATCTGGCCCGTCTTTTTCCCCTCGACCTGGAGTCCGGCAAGTCGGGCGATAGCGCCCTCGCACAACCTCTGCACGAGCGCGATGTTGTCCCGAACATGGACCGCTATATGGTACAATTCTCCGGCGATCATGCGCCGGCGTCTTGCGAGGACTTCCAGGTCCTTCCTTCGCTGCTTGACCAGGTCCTGCAGCCGGGTTATCTTCTGCTGATCGTCCCGCTTTTTCGAATTGAGCTTTCCGATCTCCGCCTCGGCGGACCGGATGAACGCCTCGGGCTTTTTGAAGTCGAGCAGAACGAGCTGATGATTATGGTACTTGTATTCCTCGATGGCGACCCGGAAGGCGGGCTTGAAGAAGCCGATGTGGGACAGCACGCCCAACAGCCTCCGCTCGCCGTATTCCAGGCGGCCGAAGCCCTGCTTCTGTTCCCGTTCGTAGGTCTCGACAAGCTCCAAATACTGGTCGAATGATGCGAGGTCGTCCGTGTGCCTCCGCAGACCGCCGGAGGCGCGGGGGGACGCGAGGAACGCCGCAAGATCGGCAGGGCTCGGCTGGAGCTCCTCGTTCGATTTGAACCGCAGTCCGAATATGGGTGTTTCCATAAAGTACGCTATCCTTTTTCGACCTGAAGCCTTCTGTAACCGTGTGTCCCGGCTAAGCCGGGACCCGTGGTTCAGCCGGGGTCAAAGAGCCCTGTTTATATACTTCACCCGGTCCATTCAGGCCAGCTTTTCGAATTCCCTTTCAAAATAGCCGAGTGCTTCCTTATCGAAGATGCAGAACTCCACGAGTTGGAGTGCGGTCTGCGGCCGCTTCTTGAGAAATGCCGCGGTCTCGCCCACCAGGATCGCCGCGCACCGGTCCTTGGGGAAGCCGAAGATGCCGGCGCTGATGGCGGGGACCGAAATGCTGGCGAGGCCCTTGTCCGCCGCGAGGCTGAGCACGCTGGTGACGGCCTTCCTGAGCTTGGCGTCCTCGTCCCCCTCGCCCATCCGCGGCCCGACGGCATGGATGACATGGCGGGCGCGGAGCTTCCCCCCGGTGGTCATGGCCGCGCCGCCGACGGGCACAAAACCGATGCGGTCGCTCTCGTCCTGGATGATCCGGCCGCCCTTCCGGACGATGGCGCCCGCCACGCCGCCTCCGTGCTGGAGATGACTGTTCGCGGCGTTGACGATGGCGTCCACGTCGCGCTCCGTAAGGTCCTCCGACACCAGCCGGAGGACGGTCCCGCCGATCTTTCTTTCCACCGCTTCCATTGCCCAGCCTCCGGTATCGTCCTAGTTCCCCCTGCTCTTGAAGCTCGCCTTCGTCCGCGTCATTTCAACGACAGGAACGGCCGTCATGGAGCTGATGCCGTAGATGTTCTCGAGGCTGATGTCCTCGGGGACCTCGCGCAGCAGCTTCCGGGCCACTTTCTGGTCGGCCTGCCGGTAAAGCAGTCTTGCCTCGACCGTGACGTTCCCCTGCTTTTTGACGGTTGCCACGCCGAAATAGGCATCCTTGTACCCGCGGGGGGGAATCGTATCATGGCGAGAGAACGCCGTCACCACCCAGGGGTCGATGGCGAAATGGAAGTCCTTGCCCATGCCCTCGGAATTGAACATGCGCGTTTCGGGCTCCAGCGAACCGGGGCCGTCGAACACGCCGCTGGTCAGCACCCCGTTCCCGCCCGCGTCCTTCGCCGTGACCTCGAGCCACATCTCGCGCACGTTCGTGAGCGACGTGGGCAGGTTGTGGCCGGCCCGGATGTTCTTCACGCGGACCCTCACCTCGGCAAGCGCGCCGTTCCGGTAGACCGGCTGGACCTCAAGCTCTGCAGCGGCCTTCAGCTTCGCGACGGCCATGTGGTACTTCTTTTCGAGCGCGGCGGCGAGTTTCGCGTCGCCCGCCTTCTTCGCGGCCTCGCCTGCCAGGAAATAGAGCAGATAGTTCGCGCCGCTGAAATAATGGCGGTACTCGGCCCGCTCCGGTTTCCGGAAGGCATCGGCCGTCCGCAGGAACGTATCGGTCTCGACCATATGGCAATCGTGGCAGTGGATGTTCTTCTGGGCGTAGGGGCCGTGCTTCCATTCGAGATAGGTCGACTCGAGCGGGAAATGGCTTTCGTAGTGATAGACCTGGTGGCAGGAAGCGCAGAGGTCCGCCTGGGCGTGGAGCGGCGACTCGGTGCATTCGTGGAAGCCGCCGCCGCACTCCTGCGACGGTTTGAAGGGACCGCGCTTCAGGAGCTTCACGCCCTCCCTGGTGTCCGCACCGGGGGAAAGGATGAAGGAGCCGTTCTCGGGCTCCCGGCTCGGCGTCTGCAGGTGGGTCACGCCGCTGATGGAGTGGCAGATATCGCACGACACGCCGGCCTGCGCCACCCGGCCCAGGCCCTTGAGACCCGGCCCCTTGATCTCGCCGGTCACCATGCCCGCCGGCGAGTGGCAGCCCTCGCACTGCCGCGTGATCTCATGGCCCACGGCCTTGAAGCCCTTGTTCAGTTCACCCTGGTAGATCGGGTCCTGAAGCGCCAGGGCGTGCACGGAACCGTTCCACTCGTCGTACTGCTGAGGATGGCAACCGGCGCAGACCTCGGGCTCCGTGAACTCCGCCTTCGACTGGTCCCATTTGATGAGCGACGGGTAGTAGGGATAGAACTCGCGGTCAACGGGAAAATAGTCCGCGGCAAACGCGGCGGTCATCGGAATAAGGATCGTCAGCAGGATGGACAGGCAGATAGTGGCAGATCGATTCATAAAAAACTCCTTGCAATGGACCGGTGATCGGATCTTATCGATGCCTGTTTCCTATTATATAGTGAGAAGGGACTAATGTACAAGACGGGAGAATCTTTTTCTGCAGTCGGGCCACGGCGGCGTTGCGCTCCTATTAATCCTATGCTATCCTTTGCACTATCTTGTCGATACTCCGATCGCACGTTCAAAGGGAAGCGACCGTACCAGGGGGAGATGTCCATGGACCAGGAGCAGGCGGAAAAAGCGATCAAGACCGCGTGGGGCGCAGGGATCATCTCGGGCATACTAACGCTCATCGTAACGCTTGTTGCCATGGCAGGCTACAGCTTCATGGATTTCTCCGCCTGGAACCTGCTGGATGTGGCGGTGATCACGGGGCTGACCTTCGGGATATATCGAAAGAGCCGGACCTGCGCGGTCGTCATGCTCGTCTACTTCGTCGGCAGCAAGTTCCTGATCTGGTCGGAGACGGGATCGGTCTCGGGCCTTCCCATGGCGCTCATCTTCTGCTGGTTCTTCTATCAGGGGGTGCGCGGCACCTTCTCCTGGCGCGATCTGAACTCCGGGAACGACAGGCCGGCGCCGCAGACCGCCATTCCGACGTTCAAGACACGGGAGGAATATCAGGCCTGGAAAGAACGGCGCGGCCAGAGAGGGACCGATCCGTCCACCGGCGGTCAAGCCCCTTCAGTTTCAAGGGGCTCCGGCGCCGCCGTCTGGGCGATCATCGCCGTTATGGTCGCCGGCGCAGCCGGGTTCATGATGACTGGAACCGGACAGGGCCTGTTCTCATCAATAACGGCGCCAGCGGCCTGGCAGGAGTTCTCCTCTGCGGAAGGGAGCTTCGCGGTCCTGATGCCGGGAACTCCGTCCTATGAGAAGCAAAGCAACGGAACCGCGCTCGGCCCCATCGACATGCACATGTTCACCCTGAACATCAAGCGGGACGCGGCATATGTGATCATGTACAGCGACTATCCCGAGATCGTCACCAGGGCGAACCCGGACGACCTGCTCGACGGAGGCAGGAACGGCGCCCTTGCGAGCTCCAAAGGCAAGCTTGTCAGCGAACAGAACATGTCGCTCGACGGATTTCCGGGTCGGGAGATCGTCATCGAGGTGCCGGGGGAGGGGCTCATGAGAGTCCGGATGTTCCTGGTCCGGCAGCAGCTGTTCCAGATCATGGCGGTGGGAACGAAGGAAAAGATCGACCACGAGGACACGGCAAAGTATTTGACGTCGTTCCGGCTGCTGCCGAAGTAACGAACTGCAGAATGAGAATCGGACAAAGAGAAAGCGGAGACCCTCATGGGTCTCCGCTTTATTGTTAATGCCGCTCTTGTAAGTATTCGATTGTCACGTAACGACGCTTTCAATCCCGCTTTCGTCTGCGAAGCCTGAAATACTCGACCATGCTCTAAGGCAGGACCACGACACCGAGACTTACTCTCCACGGGCTCGGCTGCCAGCCTGCCTTGATCGCCCGGACGCGGTAGTAATACGTTCCCGGGCCGCTTA
>JAGVOT010000115.1 GCA_020052615.1 Nitrospirota bacterium
ATGCACGACCTCGAAACCGTATCCTTCCAGAGCGCTTTGTACGCGGTCGGCCTGGTGGCCGAGGACCAGGACGGTCTTTTCCGGCACGAGCGGCACGATCGCGTCCAACACATGACGGATGAGCGGCTTGCCCGCGAGCAGATGCAGCACCTTGGGCAATGACGATCGCATACGCGTGCCCAGTCCCGCGGCAAGAATGATCACCGTGAGCCTCATGACACGGCCTCACCCGACTTCTCCTGCAGGAGTTTCTCGGCCTGGATCTCGTTCATCGTGACCAGCCCCAGCGACACGATGTACTTCATTCCCTGGTCAACGGTCACATTCAGTTTGCGCACTTCGTTCTCGGGCAAGAGGAGCAGAAAACCCGCCGTGGGGTTCGGTGTGGTGGGAACAAAGACCGAAAGGTATATTCCTGACAGCCCCATGATCCGATCGTCCACCTGGCCGGTGATGAACCCGATGCTGTAGCATCCCTTGCGGGGATATTCCACGAGCCCCACTCCGTGGAAGTTCTGCGCCGTGGAGAAGGTCTCCATCATCTGCCTGACCGTAGAGTAGATCCCCCGGACCAGCGGCAGGCGGCGCATGAGCCGGTCCCATGCATGCAGGACCCGGTTGCCGATATAGTTCGCAGATATGGTGCCGATGACAAAGATCAGCAGCAGCAGCGTGATGATGCCGAGACCGGGATAGTAATGTCCCAATAAATCCCGCTCTATGTCGCCAAGGATCCCGTCGATCCAAATGAGCAGTGCCTTGAGAACGAAAACCGTGACGGCGACCGGCACCACCACGAGAAGGCCGGTGATGAAGTTTTTCTTTAAAAAATTCTTCAGTTTTTTCACGTCGTTATATTACTGATTTTACCGGGGGCTTGCAAGCTTTTTTTCGGCGGAAATCCCTGAAAAAACGCGGAAGTGCGGAAGTAACGTATTACCAGGTGTTATATGCCGTGCCGTCGGTCCCGACGAGCGGGCTGGCGCTGTGGACGTCGAAGATCCCCCCCTCTTCGTTCTCAAGGGCGATCGTGATCCAGTCTTCGGCGCCGGTAAAAGGGTCCTTCGGTATGCCGCGAAGGTAGCTTTTCGACTTTTCCGACTCGTTGATGAGATCCGTGAGCTGGGCGGGGTATTTCCCGTTGTCGGCGTAATATTGGTCCAGGGCATCGCGGATCTGGAACAGGTCTTCCCGAAGCACGGCTTCCTTGGCCCGGGTAATGGACTGCTTCAGGCTCGGCTGAGCGATCGTGATAAGGATGCCCATGATGGCCATGACGATCATGATCTCCAGGAGCGTGAATCCCCTATTGGAGGACCCGGCGACCGTCCGAGCGCTCTCTTGTCCTGTCAGTTCTTTCATGTGTTGTCTCTGGCCTGTCATCAGCAGTCTGTGCTCTGTCGTCTGCTCACATTACCATGAGCTGTACTTCGTCCCCTCGAGCGATACAGCATCATTCTTTGAATAGATGTCGTACACGTTCTCGCCGCCCCATTGCGTCGAATCTGGATCGTCGCTATAGGAACGGAGCCCCCAGTTATTCGTCTTGTCTGATTCTTCCAGGGGCGTAAAGGGGTCCCGGGGTATCCGGCGGAGATACTTTTTGGTCTTGTCCGTTGCGCCGGCCATCTTCAAGGGTTCCGTCAGTTGTTCCAATGTTTCCGGGTAATTGTTCTGGTCGGCCTTACAGTAGCCTTCGAGCGTATTGAGTTTCTTGGTGTCACAGTCCTTCTTAAATTCATCAATGGCGTTCCGCAGGATCCTCAAGTTTCTCCTCAGCTCCGTCTCCTTTACGCGTACCATCGTCACTCTTGACAATGGCATGACCGCTGTCGCCAGGATGCTGATGATCGCGATGACCACCAGAAGCTCTACGAGCGTGAGGCCATGCTGCTCCAGCAGGCCCCGCACTCCACGTTGAAAAAGCCCCTTCACCCTTTTTCCCTCTCCGATGATGATGCCCCCTCTCCTCTTATTCTCTTCCGACGATGAAGCCCCTTCTCCCTTTTCCCCTCTCCCACAATGGAGAGAGGGGCAGGGGTGAGGGCCTCTTCCAGGAAGCAACGGTGAGGGTGAATCTTCATAAGGGCGGGGGCGAGGGTCATGTCCATGCGCGCTCCGCACCGCCATCCTATTTCACCGTCATCCTCGCGGGTTTGATGTCCGCCTTGAGCTGTTCCCGGTTATAGTTCCCGAGCTTGACGCTCTTGAACAGGACCTGGCTTATACCCGCTGATTTTCCCTGAAACACGAGCGAGCAGAGGGTCCCCGCGCCTTCCACGCCGCCTACATCGCCGATCCGGGTTATGTAGATATCGACGGTCCCGGCCTTGATGTTGTTGGAGAACAGGAACGACGTCTGCTGGTTGTCCTTTTTGAGGAACGCGCCCTCCGCCGCCGCCTTGAAATCAACGACCTTGGGATCATAGCTTATTGTTATGATCGATCCGTACAGGTCCCTGACGCCCGCTACCGATACATCAAAGCGCGACTCCTGCCCGACCGGGACCGTTGTGTCGGACGGTTTGAGCTCGAGCAGAGCGGCGCTCGCCGCCGCTTCCACCGCCACCGGCCGCGTTTCCGTGGGCTTGGATTGCACTGCGGGCTCCCGTTTGGCCAACGTGTCGAGGACAGCCGTCTTTTCCAGGGTCTTCTCCGGCGTCTTGGAGCTCTTCCCCGCACTCATCGTGAACATCGGCTTCACGTCGTATGCCTCCTCCGTGCCTGACCAGAAGGACTGGTTGTCCTTGTCCGGCAGTTCGAGCGGCCTCACGATGTTCGGCGTTATGGACATGAGGATATCGGTTTTGACCGTCCCGTCATCGGTGTGCGAAAAAAGCTTTCCGAGGACCGGGATATCCCCCAGTAGCGGGATCTTTTTGCTATTCTTCCGTTCTTCGTCCTTGATGAGTCCGCCGATGATCACGGTCTCGCCGTCTCGCAGGTTGATGGTCGTATCCACGTTGCGGGTGCCGAACTTGTACTGCGTCTGGCCGCTGCCGAAGCTGATGGGATCGCCGAGGCTGCTGATCTCGAGATTCATCTTGAGCGTTACTGTATTGCTCAAATGCACGTTCGGTTCGATGTTCAATTTTATGCCGACGTCCTTGTACTCGAAGGTGGATGTCACGGCAACGAGGGCCGTCGATTGGACCGTCGAGGTCTGAATGGGAATGCGGTCGCCGATATGAAATTTGGCAGTTTTGCCGTTCAGCACCCGGACCCGCGGATTCGCGAGCGTTTGTGCGTCGGAATCCTGTTTGATCAAGTTCAGGAGAAGGCTCGGAAGCGTCAAGACGACATTTTCGCTCGACAGGTTGCGAAAATCCTTCAAAGAGATGCCGCCACCCGCGTTCGTCGCGGTAGCGCCGGCGGTGGTAGCCGTGGTCCCCTGGATCGATGCCCCGACCTGAAGTCCCGGCTCGAAATTCCAGCCGTATTGCAGGGAATTGGTCCTTGATATCTCGAGAATCTCCACGTCCAGGATCACCTCGGCCTCTTTCAGGTCGTTCGCGGCAATGATCTTCTCTATGAGCTTGATCTTTTCGGGCGTATCGCGGATCGTGATCGAATTCAATACCTCGTTCACATAGACCTTGCGCGTATCGGCCATGGACCGCAGCAGGTTGACCGTATCCTTCGCCTTTGCATTGTTCAGATAGAAGGTCTTCATGACCAGGTCCTGGTACTGGTCCAGCTTGGCTTTGGTCTTGGGAATGATGATGATGGTGTCCGCGCTCAGCTTCTTCATGAACAGTTTGTTGGTGGACAGGAGCAGGTTGAGGGCGTACTGGAACGATACGTCCTTCACAAAGACCGTCACCGGCTGGGCCTTGACCTCTTCATCAAAGAGAATATTGATGCCCGACAGTTTGGAGAGGAGCTCGAACACCTCCTTGATGTTCGTGTTCTTGAAATTGAGCGTGACCGGCTTGTCCGAAGCCAGGGTCAGGGCCTCATCGGGCTCGGACTCACTCCGCTTTTTCTGGAGCTTTTCCAGGGCATCGATATATTTCGCGTTCTCCGGATCGAGTTCGACCGACCGGTTCAGCTCGTTGGCCGCCTCGCTGTGACGGCTCAGCTCCTGGAAGGTCAGGGCCGCGCGATAATGCTCCTCGGCCTGTTTCATGTTCAGAACGGTCTTGAGGGCGCCATGGATCGCGGCATTGGTCGGATTCAGGTAGATGGCCTGCTGGAGCTCGATGATGGCCTGGTCGAGCTTGCGCTCCTTCAGAAAATTCCGCGCCCTCTTATAATGCTGGTTCGCTGCCGTTTCCTCGGCTCGCAGCAGTGCGGAGCGAAACACGATGTCCTGGGGATTCTCCTTCAGGGCTTCGCGGTATTCCTTGACCGCCAGGTCCCACTCCCCCCCCTTCGCGTACTTTTCGCCGCGCTGGAAGGCCCTCGAACCGGCGCATCCGCCCAGCGCCGCGATCAGGACCATGGTCAGCATCAGTATGCCGATCTTTTTCATCTTCCCCTCCCGTGTAATGGAGCCGGCGACCGGGACCGACGCACCGGTGACGATGCCCGATGACAGCGATCCATCGACTACCTGCCGCTGCCCGTCAGCTCTATCCGGACCTCTACCTTCGTGATCGTGTCGAAGAGGACCACATGGTCCTTCCCTACGGTCTTCACCTGGTAGTTCTTCAGTATCGTATCGCCGCTTTTCACGATGAACAGCTCTCCATCTTTGGACAGGAAAAGCGAACTGTCCTTATCGGTAAGATATCCCAGGAACCGGAACCTGGAGAGGTCCGCCCGCGCAAAGTCCGCGGCGATCTGCTCCGGTGTTTTTACCGGGATCGTGATCGTGGGAAGCGTAACGGTCGCGATCGGTCTCGTTATGAGCACCGGCTTTTTCTTCACCTGCCCGTTCGTACTGCCCATGCGGAACAGGTCGCGCGCCACGCCGGGATACTTTTCGACCCGTCGTTCAAGAAAGACCAGGAGCGGGTCCCGCGACCCTCCGGGAACGGCGACCCCTCTCCGTACAGGCGAAGTCACCTTCATGCCCTGAGTATAGGTCAGCGGCTGGGTCCGTGGCGCATCTTCAGAGGCCCACCGGTACCCCATGATAACAATCATCATCGCTACCAAGACCGCCAACAACTTTATCTGTTGCGCTTTAGTCAATGCCATGATCCGTCGAGTTCCTCTATCACAACCTATTGTTCCCGTTCTCCCCGGATGTAGGTCACCAGCTTCATCTGCATCTTGACCCGCCCCTTTTCGGAGCCCAGCTTCACATCCTGGATGCCCACGATCCGGTCCGAGGTCTCGACCTCGTAGATGAACCGTTTGATGTTGGCATAGGCCCCTGATGCGGGAAAGGTGAACGTCAGCATGGTCAGCCCCCCGCTTCCCGGCGTGGGAATATCGGAATTGATCGCCTCGACCGAGAGGTTCAACCTGCGGGCCGTCTGCACAAGGTCCTTTATCAGGAGCGGCACATCCTTCTGCGTCGGGATGCCCGAGATGAGGCCGGTAAAAAGACGTTTTTGCTTCTGGAACAGGACCGCTTCGGCGTGCTCCTTCTTGAGCTCCCCATACTGCTGCCGGTCAGCGGCAAGCCGACTGGCCGCGGGCGCAACGGCCACCCCATAGACGAGCAGATTGAGCACGATAAGACCGGAACCCAGGAGCATTAAGGTCCTGAGGCGCTTGGTCGCGGGGCTACCGGCCAGCGCCCGGAGCTGCTCCGGTCGCCAGATGTTCCTGATACGTGACTGCCACATTGAATGATAGGTTCCCCTTGTCCATGGATTGATGCTTCAACAGCGGGCTCTTGAAGGCGCGTGACCTCTGCAGCCCGATCATCAGGTTGCTCAAGGACTCGGGGGACTGCGCGGTCCCTTCGAGCGCCACAGCCAGTTCCCGTGTGCTGAACTCCAGCCGGTCCAACGCGACGCCGTTGGGAAACGCCGCTTCGATCCCCGTCAGGAGCTGTGTCCAGGAGAACCGCCTTGCCTCCAGCAATCCCGACATGTCGCCCAGGTCCTTTACGAGCTGCTGCCGTTCCTGCATGGCAGGCCGCATTTTCTCGACCGAAGCGGTGAATTCCCTGACCTGCTGCGTCAAGTCCGCACTTTGCACGCGATACGAGTTCGCTTGCCAGAGCAGCGCGACCGTCATGGCCACGAGCAGGGCCACGGTGACAACGAGTCCCTGCTGGAGCCGCGCCAGGAGCCGGAAGTTCGTCCCGGCAAAATTGATGGTGATCAGCGCCGGGCGCTTCAGCACAAGGCACCTCCCGCGCCGAAGGCCGCCGCGAGGGCGGGATCGGCGTCCGTTCCCGCCGCGAGAACGAAGGACGGCATGAGGGTCTCTATCTTGAGGCTCGTCTCGTTCTGCAGGACCTCCGAAAGCGGAGCGATCAGCGCCGGTTCACCGGAAAGATAGAGATGGCCGACCTCCGACTGCTGCTGCCGGTCCATGTGCAGGTAAAAATGGATCGTGTCGTCAAGTTCGCGGATGAGCCGCCCGGTGACATCCTGTTGGGCGCCTGCCTTGATCTCCCTGTAGCGATAAAAGCGGGGTCCACCCCGTTCCATGATGATCGTCGTGTATGATCCTTCCGCGACCCATACCTGGGCATACCCGCGTATGCCCGTCTCGGCAAGATGGGGCGCATAGAGGTTCAGGGCGTTGAACGATGACGGGACCACTGTCCACGGATCGAGGCCCAGACCTGCCAGCAGGTCCTCGTACTGGGCGATGACCTCGCGCTTGGCAACGCACGCAAGCACGGAAGATCCCCTGTCCTGACGCGGAAGCACCTGATAGCGCAGAAGGGTGTTGGCCGTATCAAAGGCAGCGCCCTTCTCCAGCCGCCATCGGACCAGGCGGTCACGGTCCCTGGTGTTTGCAGGCAGTTCGTCGAACTCGATGGTCTGGACACGGAAGATGCCATCGGGCAGGCTCAACCCCGCGCGGCGGACCGGAAGGGTCGTAGCCTCCCGAATAGTGCCGCGCAGAAGGGAGGCCAGCCCTTCGAAGTCCTTGATGTTCTGGAAAGCAAATGCCTCGTTCACCATGCCCGCGGGTAACGATACTGTTTTCGAAGCGGAAAGGGATATGGTTCCGTTCTTGCTGGTGAGCAGTCCCAATCTGAGCGCCTTGGCCGTTATCTCGATCCCAAGGCCTATTTCCTTAAAAAATCTCTGCATTGTCAGCATATTAGCAAGGTGGCCCCGGGAAGTCAATTATTTAGTGCAAGACCGGTGATTTATAGTCCGGTGAACGCAGAAGCTGCGTCGTAATTTCCGAAGAGAACTGATACAATAAATAAAAAAAGACCCGCACATGCCTCGTGCAGGTCCCTGTTGCAGCGTATGTATTCCCGGGCTACGGCACCTTCGGGTACGTAAAGGGCACCTCTTCACCAGCCAGTCCTTCGCTCAGAAAGACCTTCAGGGCCTTCTTCTCATCAACGGTGAGAGGCCGGGCCTTCAGCGCGGCGTTCCCCTCGATTGTTGCCGAATGTTATTCATATACCAAAGAGGAAAGGCAGGTGCAAAGTATCCCCGACTACCTGCCGAGAACCGAACCTGCCTTGACAGTTCTGAGATGAGAATGTATTGGACGATTTTCAACGCGCACACTCGAATACAGGGGGCCTGCACACGTTCCACGCAGGTCCCTCTACGGGAGCTTCGGGTATTTGAATGGGACCTCCTCGCCTGACAGTCCCTCAACGAGGAAAACCTTGAGCGCCTTTTTCTCCTTGACCGAGAGCTTGAGCGGTTTGAGCGCGGTGTTGCCCTTCCCGCCGCCCTGATCGAAGAATTCGATCACCTGCTCCAGGGTCTCGAAGATCCCGTTATGCATGTACGGGCCGGTCTTCGCGATCTCCCGGAGCGTCGGCGTTCGGAATGCCTTCCAGTCCTTCTTGTCCTTGGTGACCAGGTACCTTCCCGGGTCCTCCTTGAGGTTCAGATAATCCTCGTAGTTCGAGACCTTCGCCACGAACCGCCGCGTCGCAGCCACCCGCGGATCCTTCTCCTGTTCCTCGTTCTCGGGAACGTTGAGAGCATAGAACTTGTTGTCGGCAAGGTTCACGCCGTCATGACAGTCAGCGCACTTTCCCTTGCCGGTGAAAAGGTCGTATCCTTTCTTTGCCTCCCGGGAGAGCGCTTTTTTGTCGCCGTTCAGGAACCGGTCCAGCGGCGAGTTCACCGACACAAGGGTCCGCTGGAACGCGGAGAGCGCCATGGCCGCCCGCTCACGACTTACCTCTCCGCCGAAGACCTTTCCGAACGCCTCGACATATTCAGGGATCGACCGAAGCTCCTCCTCAAGGAAATCGAGGTTCTGGTTCATCTCGAAGGCGGACATCATGGGGAAGATCGCCTGTTCCTCGAGGGTATGGGCACGGCCGTCATGGAACAGGAACTTCTGGAAACCACTATTGATAAGTGTGGGCGAGTTTCGCCAGTTCCTCGTCGTGGGATAACTGAGCGATATAGCCAGGTCGTCGGAGTAGCCCTTCTCGGGATCGTGGCAGGTGGAGCAGCTCATCGTGCCGTCGCCCGAGAGCCGCCGGTCGAAAAACAACTTCTTGCCGAGCTCGATCTTCCCGGGGGTCTGGGGATTTCCCGCGGGGACCGGGACTGCCTTGACGGGTTCGAGCTTGCCGGCGAACGCGCTCCCCGAAACAAGGACCGCGCACAGGATCGTTGCGATAATTTTACTATACATGGCGTCCTCTCTTCGCAGCAACAACCGAACCAGTGACCACAGATGAACACAGATAAAATCCTTCAGCTATCCGAAATCGCACTTACGTTGCCTTCTTCAGTTCCTCATCGATGATCTTTTTCAGGTATTCGAAGGGCCGTTCCCCCACAACCTGTCTGCCGTTGATATAGAAGGTCGGGGTGTTGTAGAGGTCCATGTCCGTCGCGAGCTTGAGATCGGCATCTATCTCTTTTTTGAACTTCTGCCCATCGATGGAATCGGCGAATCTCTTCACGTCGAGCCCCAGCTCCTTCGCATAGCCGATCAGGCTCGCCCGGTCGAGCTTGGGAGAACGCTTGATCAGGATATCGTGCATTTCCCAGTATTTTCCCTGTTCCCTTGCCGCGAGCGACGCCTCGGCGGCGATCCGCGAATAGTCCCGGTAGCGGTATGGATAATTCTTGATCACCAACCGCACCTTCCCCTTGTAGACGTCCATGATCTTCTTGACGACCGGACCGGCCGCAACGCAATGGGGTCATTGGAAATCAATGAATTCGACGATCGTCACCGGCGCGTCCTCGGGACCCATGGACGGGGAATCGCCGAGCGGGACCGTAATTCGTTTATCGGCGGCGGCTGTCAGCGTCAGGAACAGCAGGAGGAACATGCCTGTCGCGAACGGAAGGATCTTCTTCATGGTTGCCCCCCTTCGAGAAAAAAAGAGGCGGGACAAAGTCCCGCCTCCTTCTACGAACATCGTCTTAATGCGATTTCCCCGGTTCGTGGAACACGGGGAGGTAGGTAACCGCCAGACGGTACAGCAGGACCATGAGCGACACAAGGCCGATCGTGATAAGGATCTCGACGATCGACGGAAAGTAATTGGAGTTCGGTCCCGCCTGCGCGAAGAAGTTCACGTTGAACCGGTTCATGACGGTCCCGACGATCACGCAGCAGGCGGCCAGGAACAGGCCGTTCACCGATTCGCGGATGGACTTCACGGCGTACAGACCGATCGGCACGATCACGCCGATCAGCATCTCCAGGATGAAGAACACACTCGCCTTGCCGCTGGAGAACACCTGGGACAAGGCACCCCGATAGGCGAGATCGCCGACCTTGAAGGCAAAGTAGAGGCCCAGGGTGATAAGCACGCCCCTCCCCAGTCCCTGGATGATCTCCATCTCCTGCTCCCGCTTGAATGCCCGGGCGCTCACAATGGACTCGAAGGACACCATGGCGAGTCCTAGCGCGATGGCAGAGAGGTAGAACATATACGGCAGGTTTGACGACCACCACAGCGCCGGGACCTTGTGCGGCATGATCAGGAAGAACCCGCCCAGCGACGACTGGTGCAGGAACGACAGTACGATGCCCGCAATGACCAGCGGGAAGGTGAAGAGCTTCAGGAACTTCTGCAGCCCCGTCAGTTTGAAGCGCTCGAGGAACGCCGGCGCGAACTCCAGCGCCAGCACCGCAGAATAGAGGGTGATACAGACCACGACCTCGAACATGACCGACCGCGGGTTCCACATGACCAGGGGATGCCAGAAAGCGAGCGGCTTCCCGATGTCGATTACGAGCCCAATGACCACGACGGTATAGCCGATCCAGGCCGTGAGGATCGCCGGCCGGGCAATGGACTTATACTTCTTCATATTGAAGATGTAGACGGCGGCGGTAATGCCGAAGCCGCCGGCTGCCAGGGCCACGCCCGAAAGCACGTCCACGGCGACCCAGAGGCCCCAGGGAACGCTGTCCGACAGGTTCGTCGAGGCGCCGAGGCCCACCCAGAAGCGGTAGAGCGCCGCGGCAAAGCCCACACCGACCAGTGCGATAAGCGCCTTAAAGCCGGCAGCCGGTGCCGGTAATGCTGAAGCTGTTGAGGTAGCTGCCATGGCTATTTCTCCTTCCCTTGTTTGGATTCCGAGGAATCATCATCGTTGTTCGCGCCCCGGTTCCTGAAGGCCGCGATAAGCGAAAGACCGACCACCAGCGCGCCGACCTTGGCGGGGATGGTGCCCAGCATGTTCCAGGTGAGGTCGGGCAGCTTCTGCGCCGGGATCTTCGTGTTGAACCCGAGTTGGTCGAAGGGGACCGCCGAGAGATAGACCCAGGATGTTCCGCCGGCCTCCTCCTTGCCGTAGATATGATTCACATATTTGCCCGGGCTGTCCTTCATCCGCTTCTCCGCTTCCTTCATGATATCTTCCCGGTTGCCGAAGAGCATGACGTTCGTCGGGCAGACCTTGATGCAGGCCGGTATCTTGCCATCGGCAATGCGGTCGGAGCAGAACGTGCACTTGCGGATCCAGGGGTTCGTGGACTCCCATTCGTACTTGGGAATATTGAAGGGGCAGGCCACCATGCAGTACCGGCAGCCGATGCACTTTTCGAAGGTGTAGTTCACCGCCCCTTCGGGGGTCCGGGTGAACGCGCCCACCGGGCAGGCCGACAGGCAGGCCGGGTCCTGGCAGTGCATGCACTGGTCCTTCACGAAGGACCAGACCGGCTGGGCACCGTTGTCCTGTTCGATAAATGCGATGCGGGTGAAGGTATCCGAGTTGAGCTGCTTGGGATTGGTGAAATTCCCCTCGATGGTCGTCTTTCCGGTCTTGCGCTCGTTCCATGACTTGCAAGCCACCTGACAGCCGCGGCAACCGATACAGCGGGTCAGGTCGACCAGCACGCCTTTTGCTTTTTCGTTATTCGTCGCCATGACTGCCTCCTATGCTTTCTCAACGTTCACCATGAACGCCTTGGTTTCAGGGATCATCGTATTTGCATCCCCGACGGTCGGGGTGAGCAGGTTCGCGCTGTCCCCCTGACTTCCCTTGACAGGATACTGCCATCCATAGCACCAGGGCATGCCGACCTGGTGCACCGTCTGGCCGCCGATCCTGAAGGGTTTGAACCGCGAGGTCACCACGGCAACGGCTGATATCTCGCCGCGTCCGGATTTTACCTTCACCCGGTCGCCGTTCTTGATGTTCTTCTCAGCCGCAAGCTCCTTGCTCATCTCGACAAAGGACTGCGGCTGCATCTCGAGCAGCCAGGGCGTATGCCGCGTCATGACGCCGGTCTGCCAGTGTTCGGTCACGCGGTACGTGGTCGCCACATAGGGATAGCGCATGTCGCAGGAGTAGAACGCGTCCTCCTTCTCGCCGAAGATCTTGACCGTCGGGTTGATCCGCTGTTTGGACAGGAGGTTCTCCTCGAGCGGACATTCCAGCGCCTCGTAATGCTCGGGGAAGGGCCCCTCGTTCATTGCCGCCGGGACAAACAGAGCGCCTTTGCCGTCCGACATCATGATGAAGGGATACTTTCCCGGGTCCTTTGCCATGGGCGGCGCAGGCCCGTCGGGCACATCCCCCACCCACATGCCGGGCTTCTTCGATACCGGGTCCTCCTTGTTGGCGTCCCACCTGAGCAGCGGCCGTTTGGGATCCAGGGGATTCCCGTTAACGTCCACCGACGCACGATTGTAGATGATGCGCCGGTTCACCGGCCATGCCCACGCCCAGCCGGAATACAGCCCGAGTCCCGTGGGATCTTCCTTGCCGCGGCGGGCCATCATGTTGATGATCTTGCCTTCCTTCTGCGTGTAGCTCTGGGAGTAGATCCAGCACCCGCAGGAGGTCTTGCCGTCTGCCTGGAGAAAGACGAATGAAGGGACAAGATCGCCCTTTTTCCCGATGAGCTTCGGCGGCGTGGCCTTCGTGTCATACACGTCCTCAAGGTAGTAGCCGTTGATCTCCTTGGCCACGTCGTGGGCGTTGATGTGCTTGCCGTAGTTCCAGGTCAGGTTCATGATCGGCGCCGGGAACTTGCCGCCTTCTTTCTTGTACAGATCCCGGATCTTGTGGAACAGCTCGTTCATGATCTCGGCATCGGGCTTTGACTGGCCGAGCGGCTCGATGGCCTTGTAGCGCCACTGCGCCCACCTGCCCGAATTGGAAAGGCTCCCTTCCTTCTCGATGGACGAGACGCAGGGCAGCATGAACACCTCTGTCTGGATATCCTTGGGATTCACGCCCGGCCCCTTCCAGAACTCACCGGTCTCGTTGTCGAAGAGGTTGACGTTTACCATCCATTTGAGCTTGGCGAGCGCAGCGCGCGTCTTGTTCGAGTTCGCGCCCGAACAGGCCGGGTTCTGGCCCCAGGCGAAAAAACCCTCGAACTGGCCCTTGAACATCTTGTCGAACAGCATGAGCCACGAAGCGTTCTGGCCTTCATCGATCTTCGGCAGCCAGGCATAGCCGAAATCATTCTCCTTGGTAGCGGCCTTGCCATAGATGGCCTTGAGGTAGCTCGTGATGTACTTGTTCCGGTTGGACCACCAGTTGACGCTCTTGGGGTCCTTGGTCTTGGGCGTGAACTTCTCGATGTAGGTGTTCAGGTCCTTGACCGAGGCCGAGGGTGTGGGGTTGTAGCCCGGCAGGATGTGGAACAGGATGCCGTGGTCCGTGGAACCCTGCACGTTCGACTCGCCGCGCATGGCGTTGATGCCGCCGCCGGCGATGCCGATGTTGCCGAGCAGGAGCTGGACAATGCACATGGCGCGGATGTTCTGGGTACCGACGGTGTGCTGGGTCCAGCCCATGGCGTAGAGCTCGGTGCCGGCCTTGTTCGGCCTGCCCGTGGAACCGTAGAGCTTGTAGACAGCCTCGAGCTTGTCCTTGGGTGTGCCGGTGATGCTCGACACTTTGTCGAGGGTGTAGCGGGAATAGTGCTTCTTCATGAGCTGAAACACGCAGTGCGGATCTTTGAGCGTCGGGTCCTTCTTCGGGATCCCGTCCTCGCCCATCTGATAGCCCCAGGTCTTCTTGTCGTACTTCCGCCCCTTCTCGTCGTAACCGGAGAACAGGCCGTTCAGATCGGTCGGGCCCTTGTAATCCGGATTCACGAGATAAGCGGCATTCGTGTAATTTATGACGTAGTCTTTGTAATAGAGATTGTTGTCCAGGATATACTTGATCATACCGCCCAGGAAGGCGATATCCGTGCCCGAGCGCATAGGCGCGTAGAGGTCTGCCTTGGAAGCGGTCTGGGTGAACCGGGGGTCCACCACGATGAGCTTCGCGCCCTTTTCCTTCGCCCGCATCACCCATTTCATGGAAATGGGGTGGTTCGAGGCCGGGTTGGCGCCCATTACGAGAACAACGTCAGCGTTCTTGAAATCGATCCAGTGATTCGTCATTGCACCGCGTCCGAACGACCCTCCCAGGGCCGCTACCGTTGCGGAGTGTCAAATTCGCGCCTGATGCTCTATATAGACCAGGCCCAGGGACCGCATCATCTTCTGGAGCAGGTAGCATTCCTCGTTGTCCAGAGCGGCGCTGCCGATATGGGCAATGGCGTCGGTCCGGTTGACCGTGAACTCCTTCTCGACCTCTTTTTCCGTGCCGTCAGGCTGTTTTTCCTTCACCTTGGCTTTCGAGGTGAGCTTGAACGTGCGGTCGCGGGTGTCCTTCACTTTTTTCGCGATCTGGTCCAGCGCCCAGTCCCACTCCACCTCTTTCCAGTCGCTCGCGCCGGGCGCCCGGTACTTCGGCTTCAGAAGACGGGTATCGTTGTTGACCAGCTGCATGAGCGATGCGCCCTTCGGGCAGAGCGTCCCCTCGTTGATCGGATGCTCGGGATCGCCCTCCGTGTTCACCACCTTCCCGTCCTTGGTGTGGACGATGATACCGCAGCCCACGGCACAATACGGACAGATGGTGCGTGTTTCCTTGGCGCCCTTGGTCTTCGACCCCTGCTCTTTTGCATCAGCAGAGGCCGGGACGGCCAGCGGACCCAGCAACAGCGTGCTTCCTGAGATCTTCAGGAAATCCCTTCTTGATACCCCCATGGTTCCCTCCTTCACTCGAATAGTAAGATCGTAATTCCTTATCCTTCGCAGTGCCGATTTGTCAGTCGTTATGCAAAAATTGCCTAACGTTCTTCAGTATAGCAAAAAAAGAAAAGGCAGGTGCTCGGCCCCCTCGTTTTTTTACGGGGAGAACCGAACCTGCCTTGATAATAAAATATTGAGTTGGACGATATTCAATGCGCGCACTCGATGGAGACAATGGAGTCAATCCCTGCGAATTGGAAATCCCCCGGCACCGCCGGGCGAGGAATGCGGAATTCGCGGGAGGTCGCGTTCTTAAAGGGAGCCACCGGCTCCTGCCGGTGGGGGCTCCACTTGGGCGCATCATAATGTTGCAGATGCTGAATAGCATTACCGGAAGTAACTTTACCTGAGAAATTCCAACTTGGCAAGTTTTTTTTATGGACCGATAAATAATAGTTATAAACTCCATAACAATGAACTCATCGGAAGAGCCTGCGCATTCCGGCATCGCCGGTTGTAAACGCACCGATGATGCTCTGAACCGGGTGTTATGTTATTCCGCCCCGATGCCAACGTACTCCCGGAGCTTTTCCGTCGCGAACTTCTCTTCCGCGTCCTTCTCCGGGAAAACATACGAGAAGAGAATGCCGACCAGGAACGCTATCGCCATGGAGAAGATGCCGGGATTCCGGTACCTGACCGGCGCAAAATGAAGATTAAATCGCTTGTTTTCGCTTGATTAATTGCGGCGGGAGGGCAGAGAGATCGTTGTTGAGACTTCCTGCAGCATGCTTTACGGGGAATTGGAGTTAAAGAATCTGCTCAAAGCGTGGCCGTGCACTTGGAATCTCAGTTTTACGACAGTGAAAAAGGGCCGGGATGCTTCCCGACCCTGTAGGGGCTAAACAAATCCGATTGCCCCGGTCTACCGATTATCTTCGTCAACCGCCTTTTTCAGCATATCCAGGATCCCCGGGATCGCAGAGGTAACCCTGTTCCAATTGGGAATGAGCGGAGTACCCATGGGATTCTGCATGAAGGTCTCCGCCGCCAGGGTGATGGCCCGCGCAAAGGACTCTACGGCCTTCGCCTCTTCGTGACGGTCGAACTCAAGCCCGTTGATGGCCGCATCGGCCTCGAACTTCATGATCGTGTCCTCGGCAAGCCGGAGGTAGGCCACGGAGAGGGATTTGAAGAAACCGTCGCTGAACACGACCCCTTCCGAAGCAAGGGTCCGGAAGATCGATTTGCTGATGTCGATCGTCATCTTCATCAGCCCCTTCTCGGGGTCCTCGGAAGACAACGCCTGGTGCTTGTGCTCATACGTGTCGGCGATATCCACCTGGCAGACCCGCCGGGGGGAGTAGTTCCGGTACACCTCGGCAAGAGACCCTACTTCGAGGCCCCAGTCCCAGGGGATACGATTGACCCGCGCCATGTCCGTGTGCATGGCGAACTCGCCGGCCAGGGGATAGCGGAAGCTGTCGATGAACTTGAGGAACCGGTGCTCACCCCCGAGGTTCTGGAGGGAGCGGACGAGCGGGGTAACCAGGAGCCGCGTAACCCTGCCGTGCATCTTGTTCGTCACCCTGCTGTAGAATCCCTTGCAGAACACGTAATCAAGGTTCGGATTCGCCACGGGATAGCACAGCCGGGCGAGCATTTCCCTGCTGTAGTTCACGATATCGCAGTCATGGAGCGCGATCACATCGCACTTGCCGCTGGCGAGGACATATCCGTAGGCCAGCCAGGCCGATCGCCCTTTTCCGCGCTCACCCACGCTCAGGCCGTTGCGCTTGAACGTGTCGTAGATCTCCATAACGCGTTTTCCGTCGTTGTGGACGATATTGACGCCTCCGGAGATCGGCGCCATGAACTGCCGCACCCGCTGGAACTCCTTGTCCGACGCCTTGTCGAGCACCAGCACGACCTCGCACAGGTATTTCACCTTCGCAAGCTCCTCGACGATCCTCGGCATGGCCGGTCCCTCGAACTCGGAATAAAGCGCCGGAAGGACCAGCGCGACGGGACGGGTCCGGGAAAAGTGCAGCAGCTCCCCCTCGAGCCGCTCCAATGACGGCCTGCCGAGCCGGTGCAGCGTGGTGATGACGCCGGTCTGATAGAAATCGGACATGGAAGTACCTCCTCACCCGAAAAAATCCGAATCGAAAGACAGAAACGAAAAAGGCGTCTCTCGCAAAGGCGCGAAGCCCGCAAAGAAGGCCACATCATTTTGTCTCAAAACAGGATTTAAAGATTTTTTTGCGTCCTTTGTGGCTCGCTTAAAAGCGCCTACTTTTGGTTGCGTGATAAATTCTTTCCGTTTTGAGAGTACGTTGATACTTTCGTTGCTAGAGATGCTGGATATCGTCCTTCCCTTCGACCTTCTCGGCAGCGCCCTTTTCGATCATCCTGCGGGCGGCCTCTATGCCCCCGGCGCCGAAGGCGATGGCAAGGGCGATGACAATGCCGCCGAAGATGATCGAAAACGCCGCGACCACGATATTCGGGGCGACCTGCAGCTGTTCCAGGGCCATCGCCAGGATCAGGACGATAAGCAGCAGCCGCACCGCCTCGGCCAGCAGCTTTGCGTAATGGTATCCGTTGTTCACGAGCGCGATCAACACCGTCCTGCTCAGAAAGCCGGCCGCAACGTAGCCGATGACCAGGATGAGAACGGCGGAAAACACTCGAGGGAGATAGAGGAAAAACTGGGCCACCAGGTTGTCGACGGCATGCACCTTGAGCGCGCCCAGGCCGATCATGATCGTGAAGATGACGAGGAACCAGAAAACGACGCGAACGACCGCCTCCGTGGGCTTCGTCCAGAGATCTCCCTTCCGCATCATGACCGTGAATCCCATGCGGTCGCTCCAGGCGTCGAAGGAGAGCGCGGTCAGCGCCTTGCGAAGCAGCACGCGAACGATCCGGGCAAACACCAGCCCTCCGATCAGGATCGTGAGCATGGCCAGCATGTTCGGGGCGAACCGCTTGAATCCGGCGAACACCTCCCGGAACGGCTCAATCACCAGCGTCAGAAAGTCCTGCATGTTCATACCTCCTTCATTTCCAGTTGTTCAGCAGATATTCCTTGTTCTTCTCGAACTCCTCGCAGAGCCGTTCGATCTCTTCTTCCGCGCCGCTCTGGTCCGCATCCGCCATTTCCAGGACGAACGATGCCGTGCGGCCCAGATACAGCGGCGTCAGGGACTTGATGAGGTGCTCGGCCGGCAGTCTCTTCCGATGGTATGCAAGCGCGTAATCATAGATGATCCGCGACCACAGACCCCGCGGGAAGCGAAATGCGTCAACGCCGGCGCCCCCTAGTGATTCGACGTCGCCAAAATCGCCCTGGCCGAGCACGGCGGTCCAGATCTCACGGAGGTTCCTGAGGCCCTCGCGAAAGATCCCAAGCATCCGCTGCACATTGACGTTCACCTGTTCAAGACCGACGGCATACTGAAAGCCGTAGGTCCGGACCGGTTCGGAACCCTGCACTTTTTTCCATACGTCCGGATAGGCCTCCATGAGCCCGAACGCGGCGCTCACGACCTGATAGAGCATGGCGGAGAGGTCCGCGCCGGGGTCCTTGGTATCATGGATCTTCGCGCCAAGGTAGGACTGGCTGATCTTGAAATTATTGGCAACCGCCGTGGTCGTCATCCAGATGTCGATGCCGAACCGCGCCACATCGGTCTCCCACACGTCCTTCTCGAGATAAAACCGGGCAAGTTTTCCGGAAAAACCGAAATCTCCGCCGATGGGCTGGCGCACGCGCCTGCCGTAGAGGGCGCGCGTCAGGGGATAGACGATGCTGTTCGTGATCGTGCCGTCGAACTTGTGGCGATGGTACAGCGGGGCGACGAATTCCGCCTCTCCCCGGAGCACCGGCTTGAGCAGAAGCTCCACCCATTCGGGGGTTATGCTCCGCAGGTCGGAATCAACGACCGCGCAGGCCTTCGCGTTCAGAGCATCGGCGATCTCGAATACCGCCCTGAACGCGCTGCCTTTTCCCGGTATCCCCTCATAGGGTGTCGCGATGATGGGGACCGGATCGATCCGATGATGCACGAGGATCGCCGCCTGGTCCTCGATGCGCGTGCTCCGCACCACGTCCATGGTCCCGTCCCGTGAACCGCCGTCGGAATTTACGAGGACTGCTTTGAGCTCGGGAAAGTATTTCGCAAGTCCCGCCTGAACGGCGCGTACAACATGGCCTATCGTCCGGGCGTTGTTGAAGCTCGGGATGCCGATGACGATGTCGGCGGACCCGGCCATATCGAGAAAATCACAGACATCTTTACGTTGAATAATGCTCGTCATATGCTCTTATCGCGGTGTCGCCCTGCTCGGTCCACAGCGCAGGACATCTTCAGCGCTCGATCAGGATTATCTGGATATCCATCACGTTCGTCCCCGTGGGGCCGATCAGGACGTGGTGCTTTTCGCCGGTTTGGGAATCGAGACGCCGGAAGAATGTATAGGAGTCATTATTCCCCAGGTACGCCTCGGGATGGATGCCAAGGTTCCGCGCTTGATTCACCACGCTCCCATCCACCATGGCGCCTGCGGCATCGGTCGGACCGTCCGTCCCATCGGTGCCTGCCGAGAGCAGGGAAATCCCGTCCATTCCCGGGATCTCCATTGCGAACGCCAGGGCCAATTCCTGGTTCCTGCCGCCCGCGCCGGCCCCGCGGACAACGACCGTGGTCTCCCCGCCCGAGAGCAGACACCGGCGTTCACCGGGCTTCAGCTCATCCCACGTTTTCACCGCCTTCCGCGCCAGCAGCCGGGCAGCGTCGCGGGCTTCGCCTTGCAGCTCCGCGGTCACGAACTCTGGTTTCCATCCGAGGGCCGCCGCCTTCTCGCGTACGGCGGCAAGGGCCTGGATACTGCTGCCGACGACCACGTTCCTTGTCCTCAGGAAGGACGCATCGCCGCTCTTCGCCGTATCCGGTTCCTGTCCCGCCACCCCCCGTTCGAGGAACGATGCCACCTGCGACGGGATCGCCGTCTTCAATCCATGCTTTTCGATCACCTGAACGGCATCGGAAAAGGTCGAACTGTCCGACGCCGTCGGTCCGGAGGCGATCACGTCGAGCCGGTCGCCGATGACGTCGGAGAGGATCAGCGTCACCACCGTCGCCGGGTGGGCGATCTGCGCGAGCCTGCCCCCCTTCACCGCGGAGAGGTGTTTTCTGACCGCATTCAGCTCGTCGATGGTCGCGCCCGCCTTGAGGAGCAGCTCCGTCGTCCGCTGTTTGTCCTCCAGCGTAATGCCGGGAAGCGGCGCGACCAGCAGGGCCGAACCGCCGCCGGAGAGAAGGCAGATCACCAGGGTCTTTTCGTCAGCCCGCCTGACCAGATCGAGTATCCTCTCCGTGCCCCGCACTCCCGCCTTGTCGGGGACAGGATGGCCCGCCTCGACCTGCTCGATGGTCGAGAGCTTTCCCCCATGGCCGTACTTCACGACGACAGCGCCCTTGTCGATCCGGCCGCCGAGGACGCTCTCTACGGCAGCCGCCATTGCTGCCGCGGCCTTTCCTGCTCCGATGACCAGGACGCGGTCAAAGAGCTTAAGATCGTACACGCTTCCCCCGGCAGTGAGCATGCTGCTCTCGATCCGGAGGGCCCTGGTCACCGCGCGGTAGGGATCCACCGCCGCAAGGGCGGCGTTAAAAAGCTCTCTCAGATGATCCTGCTGAGTTTTTTTCATGGCATTGCGTTTTATCGATACGATCACGGTGCGCCGCCAGCTTCCTCTGCGAACAGGTCCGAGACGGGCAGACAGGTTTCGATGCAACTGTTCTTTCTCTTGATCTGGCTGATAGGGCATTACAACGGTTTATCGGGGCTCACCGGTTCATTTCCCGTCGTTTTTTTCTTCCGGCTGGACCGTCGCAGCCGTATATACGAGAGAATGCTCATACCCGCGATCGCGCCGACAAGAAGACACAGGGCGATCACGACGGCAAGAGATGCCTCGAAGCGCCAGAAGAGAAAGGACACAGCGACCGGTCCTGCATTCTGGACGGAAAAGAGCACGACGATGGTCAACGCGATGACAGCTATGATAAGTGAGAACACATCCCCTCCCCGCCGGGTCGTCTGAAAGTGATGTACACAGCCCCTCTGCATCATGAAAGCGCCGTAACCGAAGCATCAGGGCGCCCGTCTTAACACGGCATATCGGAACGAATGCATTCTATTTTGTTTTCCTTTTCCCGGCCGGAAGCGGCTCTCTTTCGAGGTCCGCGATCTGTGCATCGAGCTTCTTGATCTGAGCTGCAATATTCTTCACCTGGGGATCGAGCGCAGGATTCTTTACCCGGGAGCCCATGAGCGCATAGACCCGGGCGCCCAGGTCGGCAACAGCCTCATGGACCTTCGTTTTGAGCGTCAGGATCTTATACTGCCGCTTCCCCTCGTCCGTCAGGTCCCCAGCCTTCTTTTGAGCGACGATCGCCCCTTTCTTCATCGCCGCCATGCCCTTCTCCACGCCTTTCTGCAGGTCTTTCTTGATGCCTTCCCAATCGATGCTTTCAAAATAACCCATGGCAGTACCCCCTTCCGCATTGACAGAATAGCGTTCCTTTTGATAACGCTCTTCGATACGTTAAGTATAACATACGCAGACTATGGCAACTCGCCGATCATTTTCGACACCGCCTCGTTCCACCCGGCCGGACCGATGCCTGCCGTCCGGACCAGTCCCGGGATATCGATCCTTGCATCATGCCTTCCTGTCGTTTTTTTTACGAGCACCGGCCGGTCCACGGCAAGAAGAAAGGGAAGGTCATTCAGGCTGTCGCCGATGCCTATGGTGGTCACCGACCCGTCCCTGCGCTCATAAAGCTTTCTGAGGAGATCGACGGCCCTCCCCTTGTGGTGATCCCCCATGAGATGAAAGTACCGCCCCTGTGTCCAGCGAAGTTTTTCTCCTTCGATCTCGCTGAGGAACCGGTCGTCAGGCTTATCGGGAAAGATAAAAGGTTCCTCATAGTCCCGCTGCTTGGCAAGACGGGCTTCCTCCATCGTCAGTCCCGTCAGTCCGGCAACTTCCTCGACGGTCATGTCACCAAAGCCGCGGACAGCGATCCCGAGCCGGTCGCGCATTGCTGTGAACCGTTTTCGGATCTCTTCATAGGGCGAACCCAGGGATATGACCTCATATCCGCCCTTCTGCTCACCGGATCCTTGAAAGGGGAAATAACCCGCGGGAATATAGATCCCGCCGCCGTTCTCGGATATGAACGGATGAACGTTGTCCAGACGCTTCCGATACACCTCGATCTCCGCCCGGGTCTTGCTGGAGCAGATGACCAGGGGGATACCCCGCTGACGTACCAGCTCGAGCGCCGGCCTCGCTTCTTCAAAGGAGTAGGTCCGCGGATGCAGCAGGGTGCCGTCCAGATCGGTAATAATTATGAGGCGCCGAGGAGGCGCAGATCGCTTACGCATCGCCGCCTTTCTTCCCGGTCATCTTCTTGAAGCTCTTTATCACGGCCGTACCTATGCTTTTTGGATTCGGCTGGTACTCTACAGCACCGATATTCTTCATTTCCTTGCCGTGCTGGACCGCAAGGGACGATGATTTCGTGAACGACAGCACCTGGCTCGGATAAACGCTCCGGTGGCCGGTCATGAGAAAGCTGATAACGCAGGCCACGGCCGCATAAGGACCGACGGCCGGACCGAACAGCTCGATGGCCATGATGCTGGACGAGATGGGGGTGTTGGCCGCGCCCGCCAGAAGGGCAACCATCCCGATAGCCGAGAATACCGAAACGTCGAATCCCAGGACGCTGCCGAACGCATTGCCTGCCGTTGCCCCGACAAAGAATATGGGCGTGATGATCCCGCCGCTTCCGCCGAAACCGAGCGTGATCGCTGTAAAGATGCTCTTCAGGATGAATGCGCTTCCCGGGACCGCTCCTCCCTCGAGGGCATCCTTGATGGTGTCCAGGCCCAGCCCCAGATAGCGGGTTGAGAACAAAGACGTGAGCAGAACGAGGAGGACTCCTCCCAGAAGTCCTTTCAGGGGCGGCCACAGCGTCACCGCCCTGCCCATACGCTCGAACAGGCGCAAGACCTCGATCAGCACAAGCGAACAGAGCCCGAAAAAGATCCCCGCGGCGCAGACCTTGACGAAGAATAGACTGCTGAACAGCGGGACGAACCGGAGGGGCTCATGAAAATAGGTGATCCCCAGGGCCGAAGATACCTGGAATGCCACGATGCCGGACACGAACGATGGAAGCAGAACGTCATAGAGCATGCCGCCGACGAACAGTACCTCCACGCCGAAGATCGCGCCGGCAATGGGAGTGCCGAACACGGTCGCGAAACCGGCGCTGATGCCGCAAATGACCAGTTTCTTCCGGTCCTTGCTGTCGAACCGCAGCAGGTCCGAAAAGGCCGAGGAAACGGCCGCCCCGATCTGCGCGGCCGGACCTTCCTTGCCCGCCGACCCGCCGAAGGCGATCGTGATGACCGTGGCGACCAGTTTCACGGGAACCACCATCAGCCTGATCTTTCCTGAGCGCTGGTGGACCGCCTCAATGATCTTTTCCGTTCCATGCCCTTCAGCATCAGGCGCCATATACTTCACAATCAGTGCGGTCAGGAACAGAGCTACTGGCAGCAGCAGGTAATAATAGGAATACGTTGATGCTGCGGCTATGCTGAACCCAAGCGCCTTGAGAAAGACCGTTGTGGACAAACCGACAAGGATCCCCGCGCAGGATGCCAGGAACAGCCATTTCAGGATGCTGATGAACAGGACCGAGCTTTCCACGATCTTTTTTTTCATGAACCTGCTCCTTGGCACAGGACCGGCTTCAGGACATCCTCTCCAGCATCGCTACCGGAAAACTGGAAAAGATATCGGCAAGCGGCAGCCTCGTCATCCCCCCCCGCGTCACGGAGGAAAGAATCTCATTGGTGAACACATTCCTGAACTTCGATCCCTCTTCCCCTTCGGATAATACCAGATGCGTGTCCTCCCAGACAGCCTTGCCGAAGGGAACCGATGCGCCGCCTGAAATGACCTTTGTCAGGAGCCGGGGGACAGCGACGACGATCATGCCCCCGGCCGTTTTCCGCGCAAAGGAGCAGATATTCCCGGCAAGGACCCCTTCGGCCGCCAGCGGCAGATACTCGCCCTGTTCGAACAGCGGGCGGTTGGCCTTTCGGAAATTCAGGGCCTTATACACAAGGTAGAGCATGATCCTGCCGTCCTCCTTGTTCATCGACAGGTCCCATGCAAGCTCTACGGCCGTCCCCTTCGCTTCCCTCTCCTTGAGATCTGCCAGTAGGCCGATCCTCGTATCGTAATCAACAGGCCGCCTGTTGTCGGGATCCACGAGGCTGAAGTTCCAGAGCTCCGTCCCCTGGTAGAAGTCCGGCACGCCCGGCGAGCAGATCTTGAGCAGCGCCTGGGAAAGCGAGTTATACAGTCCGTAGTGCGCGATCATCCGCTGAAAGGGCAGAAAGTCGTTCAGGAATGCGTTGTCAGTCCTCCGCTGCAGGATACGTTCGACAAAGGCGGCCATCGACAGTTCATAGCCCTCGTTCGGGCTGATCCAGCTCGTGTTCACCTTGGCCTCGCGCGATGCTTTGATCATATAGTCACGAACACGCCGGACCACACTTTCGACATCGCTACCCTCATTCTGCACCAACGGCCACACGCCGATGAGGGTCTGATACAGAAGATATTCCTCGTTCCGGTCCGGAGCCTCTCCTCCCTCGACAGCGCCCTTATGCCTGCGGTTCATCCTCGCCCATGCCTTGATCCGTTCGGCCCAGTCGTCGGGCATCTCGGACAGCACGTTGATCCGCGCCCGTACATCCGCGCTCCGCTTGGTATCGTGCGTGTCGGTAGTGATCAAGGCATGAGGCCAGCATTTCTTCCGTTCGATATTCTGGCCGTGAAAGGTATCGAGCGGTATGCCGAAGCGCTCGGGCATGCCGCCTACCTCGTTTAGAGACACCAGGCGATTGTACACGTAAAACGCCGTGTCTTCCACACCTTTTGCCATGACCGGTCCGGTGATCTGCTGGAAGCGCATGACGAAGTCCAGCCAGGGGGCCTTTTCGCCGTCCGGTGCGCCCGGCGGAAACCGAAGCAGGAGCACGTCCTTCAGATAATCAAAGATCGACGAACTGATAGCCGGATTCAGCCGCTTTGCCCGGGAGACGGCGATCTCGATGACCTGGCGGTCGCGGTCCGTCACGGTCCACGTGTTCGTATAGGTCCGGTAGACCGGAAACGCGGCGATCACCTCGATGATGGCGCTCCGCAGGCTGTTCAGGGTGAAGTCCCGCGTGTGCCGGTTCTTTTCGGAGAGGTCGTTCAGATAGTGGGCAAGCGTGTTCACTTCGCTCGACAGGGCGACTTGCATGACCAGTTTCTTGTTCCCCGTGAACACCGATGCCGGCGGACGCTTCGACCGCGTGAAGGTCTCATAGATCCGGTCGAATGCCCGCGCGTTGCCGTCGTCTACGAAGATGCCGTTGACCGAGTTCAGGAACACATAGCCCGTGGTGCTGAAGATCGGCCAGTCCTCGGGCATGCGCTCGCTCTTCGTCAGGACCTTTTCCCCCACGATATAGAAGGCCCGGTACGCGGGGTCTTCCAGGTATGTCCGGTCATACAGCTCTGACAGGGAGAGCCCGGCCTTGTCGGCCGCCAGACGCAGAAAACAGCCCCGCTGCAGCCGATGAAAATACTCGACAGGATTGTACAGTCCATCGGGGTGGTCAACGCGAAGACCGGTCACGCTGCCGTCGCCGATCAGCCGGAACAGGAGCGCGTGGGTAGCCTCGAACACATCGGAGCGTTCCATGCGTATGGCGCCCAGACCGTTGACGTCGAAAAATCGCCGGTAGTTGATCTCTTCGGTCGCTACGCGCCAGTATGAGAGGCGGTAGATCTGCTGGGACAGCAGTTCATCGAGCAGATCGAAGCTTCGCGGATCGCCTTTCGTTCCGTTGAACAGGCTCATATTCTGATCGAGGTGCTCCCTGATCAGGGGACTGCCGGCAACGAGCGCCCCGAGCCGGCGCTTGATCACTTCCTTCTCCCGATGCCGCTCGGCGATCCGGTCGAGGTCGGTCTCGGTATAGGACGGCAGATGGCGGAGCGCCGTTATGATGCTCAGCAGTTCCTCGAGGTCGGAATGGCCCGCGGGCAGCGACGCCTGCAGTTCCGGAAGGCGGTGCGCCAGAACGGGAACGTAGGTCTGCGGCCGGACCGGGAACCGGTGATCATAGTACCGGAAAGAGAATGCGCCCTCCTCAAAGGCCAGCCGGACCTCCTGGTTCTCCAGCGCATCGCCATATTGATTTCCCAGGACAGGAATAAGGACCTTGTCCTTCAGTTCTTTCTTTACCGGTGCCCAGTCGATGTCGAAATGCCGCGCATAGGGCGAGCTCGGGCCGTTCTCGAGCACGTCGGTCCACCATATATTCTCCGGACTATCCACGCACATATGGTTCGGGACGATATCGAGGACCTGCCCCATGCCATGGCGCCTCAGCTCCGCAATCATCTCCCGGTAATCCTCTTCCGTGCCAAGCTCCGGATTCAGGGCATTGTGATCGATGATGTCATACCCGTGCAGGCTCCCTTGCTTCGCCCGAAAATAGGGGGAAGCATAGATATCGGAAATGCCGAGATCATGAAGGTAGGAGATGATCCTCACGGCATCCCGGAACGTGAACCTGCTGTTGAACTGGAGCCGATAGGTGGAGGAGGGTATTTTCGGCTGCGGCATCGGTTCTCTCATCGAGCCTCCCCGGCGGACCGGTAGAGCATGAAGCTCTGCGGCATCATGCGCACAACGATTTCCTGCCCGGGCGATTCAATGTGCTGTTCCATCGAACCGCCTCCCCCGTCCCAGCGTACATCCGAGGAGTCCAGCATTTTCGACCAGAGTCCGTCCGGCAGCATCAAAGGAACAGTCCGCCGCTCTTTGTTGAAATTGAAAAGAAAGAAAACCGCTTCATCGTCCTGCCATCGCCGCACATACAGCATTGTTTCCTCCGGAAAGGCCCTGACCTCCATGTCGGCCTTGCTGAGATTGTTCAATGATGCCGTCTCCTTCCGCAAGCGAAGCAGTTCCTTGTAAAAGCCGAATAGAGTCTGATGGTGTTCCTGTACGCACTGTCTGAGGTCGATTGTTGATGCCAGGAGCGTCTCTTCCGCCAGAGGGTCCGGGACCTCGCCTTCCCATCCGAAGGCCTTGAACTCTTCTCTCCTGCCCTTGCGGACCGCTTCAATGAGCCCCTCGTCTCCGTGGCTCACAAAATACTGGAACGGCGCTGTCTCACCGTATTCCTCTCCCATGAAGAGCATCGGCACAGCGGGCGAGAGGATCACAACGCCCGCGGCAAGCTTGAGCGCCTCGAAGGAGACCAGGCTCGCAAGCCTCTCACCGCGCATCCTGTTCCCTACTTGGTCATGGTTCTGGGAGAACACGACGAACTGGTGGGCAGGCCTGTCCTTCGAGGAACTGCCGTGCCTTCTTTTGCGATAAGAAGAATACTGGCCCGAAAATACAAAGCCTTCGCGATAGGCCTTCGCCATCTGTTCGACCGCGCCGAAATCCTCGTAATACCCGCTCCGCTCGCCGGTGAGCAGCGCATGCAGGCAGTGGTGAAAATCATCATTCCACTGCGCATCAAGGCCATATCCGCCCGTCACGACCGGCTTGACGACCCGCACATCGTTCAGGTCGCTCTCGGGAATGACGTAAACCTTCCGGCCAAGCTCATCGGCCCGGGCATGGACGGCCTCTCCCAGTTCCTGCAGAAAATGCCTTGCGCTGAAATCGAAGATCCCGTGGATCGCGTCGATCCGCAATGCATCGATGTGATATTCGGACACCCAGTGCAGTGCGCTGCCGATGAAGTATGACCGCACCTCATCGCTGTACGCACCGTCGTAGTTGACCGCGTCGCCCCAGGGCGTTCTGTACCGGTCCGTGAAATAGGGCCCGTAACTCCAGAGGTAATTCCCCTCCGGACCGAGATGGTTATAGACCACGTCGAGGATCACCGCCATTCCCATCCGGTGACAGGCGTCCACCAGCCGCTTCAAGCCTTCAGGCCCTCCATAAGAGTTCTGGACAGCATAGGGATAGACGCCGTCATACCCCCAGTTCCGATCACCCGGAAACTGCGCCACGGGCATGAGCTCGATCGCATTGATCCCCAGGTCCTTCAGGTATCCCAGGCGGGATGCGATCGCGTCAAACGTGCCCTCGGGCGTGAACGTCCCCGTGTGGATCTCATACATGATCATCGACCGGAGGGTGAGACCGCTCCATCCGCTGTCCGTCCATGCGAACGCGGCATGGTCCACGACCTGGGAAGGACCGTGCACACCATCGGGCTGGAAATGCGATGCAGGATCGGGCCGCTCATGCTCTTCGTCGATGCGGTAAAGGTACCGCGTCCCGGGCGGACAATTGTCCGTTTGCACGCGCCAATAGCCGTCCGTGTCTCTTCGGAGCGGGACCAGACGCTGTTCCGGCAGGACCAACTTCAGGCTGACAGAACGCGCGAACGGCGCCCATACCCGGAAATCGCAGATCCCGTTTTTAGAATAGTATGCACCCTGTTTCATCAAGGAACCGCACCGCCTTTATTGGATGTCATCTTCGAAGGTAAAACGGCGGCATGCCCTTCTTTTGCTTTCCCGCTCTGCGCAACCGGTACACTCCAGCCAGGGCAATGAGCAGCAGCATGCCTCCCGTGAAAGCAAAGAACACCGTATAGCTTATGGTCGGCACGCTCCGGATGTCGATCCGACGGACCGGATGGAGGTACCGTCTTATGACGCGCTCCAGGTCCTCCGCGGTTACGGCGCCGATCTCGTGTTCATAGTTCTGAAGGCTCCCCAACTGCTCCCCGCCGCTGTTCGTCCCCGGGAGCTTTGCACGGACGAGTATATCCTCGTACAGAGAGGCCAGCCCCGCATTCGTCTCATAGCCTTGCGCCCACTGGAGCAGGATCTTTTTCTTGGTCCGCTCCGCCTCCTCGGGGGTGATCTTTTCCCGCCGGATCATTTCCAATATTCCGGCCATGATCTCTCGCACCCGCTCAAGATTCCTGACGCTGGTGTCAGCGGTCGCATAAAAGATCCCGTAGTCAGGCTGAAAGAACATTACCGTCTCCGGTGCGTAGGACAAGCCCGCGTTGATGCGGACCTGTTCGTAGAACTTCGCGTTCAGATAGCTGCTCAGTACGATCAGCGGCGCGGCATCGGAGTGATTGCGGCCCTCGGTCCGGAATGCCGCGCTGAAACTGCCGCTGCTGCCGAAAAAAGGCGACAAGGTGCTCGAAACCGCTGCGGGGCCGGTTGCGGGAGATGGCGGCGTTACAACGCTCATAGCAGGTTTCGGCGCTCGGGGAAGGCCGCCGAAGGTCCTGATGATCCGATCAATGAGTTTCGCGCGATCATAGTTGCCGACCGCGATAAGCGTCATGTTAGCCGGCACGTATACCGTCTTGAATACCTGCGAGACATCCTCTCCGGTGATCCCGTCCATGCTCACGAGCCCCGGACAGACCGCGCCGGTCCCGGGAAGCAGCCATTCATTTGCTTTTTTCCATGCCCGCTTGCCGATGCCGAAATTATAGAACAAACGGCGAAGCGCCCCCGGGTTCCCTCCCTCCTCGCGGTATACGATTCCCTTTGCCTTGCGGATCTTGTCCGGGGTGAATACGGTGTCCGTCATGATCTCATGGAGCGCATCGATCCCCTGCAGCGCGAACCGGTCGAAGATATCGATATGAAAGGTCGTATGCTCCGTTCCCGTTACTGCATTCCAGGAACCTCCGTGGTCCGTGATCAGGTGCTCAAGCTCCGCTTCCGTATGTCGCGTCGTTCCGCTGAATAGAAGATGTTCCAGCAGATGCGGCGTCTCCCGTTGAGCGCAGTCGAAATGCCTCGTCCCGATGTTCACGATCAGCCGGAATGCCACGTTCCGGGACCCGGGCCGCTGCTTCAAGAGCACCTGGAACCCGTTCTCCAGCCGGATGCGCTCGACATCATAAAGGCCGCGCGGTGTGTAGCCGCTTTGCGCGGCTGCGGACCCCGGCAGAACCAGGAGGCAGAGCAGCAGTATTGAACTATACTTTGAATAGCTCATAGATAGATCTTATCGCCCTGCGGTATGGGCTATGGCGCCGAGGCTTGATGGACCCTTTGGCTAATTTGACATCCCCACCCCGCTTCACCTCTGCAATACCCGGCCCGTAGCCCCGTCAAACACCGATATCCGTTCAAGCGGCAGCACCAGTCTCACTTCGCTTCCTTCCCTGATCACTTCCGAAGGTCCCGCGACGACCCTGATCGGCGTCTTCCCCCACAGCGCATCGACCAGGAAGGTCGAGCCGGCCGGTTCGATCATCGAGACGGTCGCCTCGAATGTCGTCTCATCCGGCCCGCGGGCAACGGTGATATCCTCGGGCCGGATGCCGACGATCACTTCATCGGATGAGGGTGCGGCATCCACAGGCGGCGCGATCACCGTCCCGTTGCAATCCAGTTCCAGCGGCGATCTCCGTACCACCGCAGCGCGGAGGAGATTCATGGGCGGGTTGCCGATGAATCCCGCGACAAAGGTGTTCGCTGGATGCCGGTACACCTCTCGCGGAACGTCACACTGCTGCAGTTCGCCCTTCTCCAGGACGGCGATCCGGTCGGACAGTCCCATGGCCTCGCCCTGGTCATGGGTCACATACACGGTCGTGATCCCGAGCTCGCGGTGCAGCTTTTTCAGTTCGGCCCGCATGTCCAGCCGGAGCTTCGCATCGAGGTTCGAAAGAGGTTCGTCCATCAGGAACAGCTTCGGCTTGCGCACGATGGCCCTGCCCAGCGCAACGCGCTGCCGCTGGCCGCCGGAGAGCTCCTTCGGCTTCCGCAGCAGGTACTCCCCGAGGCCCAGCATGTCCGCCACCCGTCTGACCTCGCTGTCGATACGGACCGCATGCTCCTTTTTCATCCTGAGGGGGAAGGCGATGTTCTCATACGCCGTCATATGGGGATAGAGCGCATAACCCTGGAAGATCATGGCAACATCCCGCTCCATCGGTGTCAATCCGCTGACCGGCCTCCCATCGAACAATATCTCGCCGCCCGTAGCCGGTTCCAGCCCGGCGATCAGGTTCAGGATCGTGGACTTGCCGCAGCCGCTCGGCCCCACGAAAGTGAAGAACTCGCCTGCCTCGATCGTCAGGTCCAGTCCTGTGATGACCGCGAACGATCCAAAGGTCTTTGTTATATTTTCAAGACGTATGTTTGTCATCGTTTTCATTCCACAATCCAATCCGAAATACGCAATTGAGATCACCCTTTCACCGCGCCGGCGGTCAATCCCTCGATGATCCGTCGCTGGAACAGGAATACCAGAAGCACAAGCGGAATAGTGACGACCACCGATGCGGCCGCAATATCACCCCAGGGCACCTCGTGCAGCCCGGGGAAGAGCGCGATGGCCACGGGGATCGTTCTCGATGCATCCGTTGCGGTGAAGGTGAGGGCAAAAAGGAACTCGTTCCAGGAAAAGATGAAGGCCAGGATGCCGGTGGTGGCTATTCCCGGCGCGGCAAGAGGCAGCATCACCCGGACAAAGGACCGGAAAGGCGTGCATCCGTCCACCAGCGATGCCCGGTAGATCTCCTCAGGGATGCCTCGGAAGAAGTTGGTCAGCACCCAGATCGTGAGCGGCAGCGTGAAGGTTGTATAGGTCATGATCAGCGCCCAGACCGTGTCGCGCAGTCCCAGCGCCCTGATGACGAGATAAAGCGGACTGACCGTGGCGATCGGCGGGAACATGGACGCCGACAGCACGAACAGCAGGATCAGGCCCCTGGACCGGACCCGCAGCTTTGCCAGCCCGAAGGCGGCAAGCGACCCGATCGCAAGCGACAGGAGCGTGGCGCTTGACGCGACAATTGCGCTGTTCGCGATGATGCGCAGGAACGAGGCGCCGGTGAAGACCGCCCGGTAATGCTCAAGCGTCGGCCCCACCGGCAGCAGCGGCGGCAGCCTGGCCAGCTCGGCGTCGGGCTTCACGCTCGTCACGGCCTGCCAGAGGAACGGCGCGATGCTCCAGGCGGCAACAGCGATGACGGCGAATACCTTCCCCGCTTGCCTCACGGCCCCACCTCCGCCTTGAGCGCGCGAAGATACAGAAGGCTCATGGCTCCCACGCAGAGAAATACGACGATCGCGAGCGTCGAACCGTAGCCGAACTGAAGCGTCTGGAACAAGACCTTGTATGCGTAGATCGACAGTGTTTCGGTGGTGTTCGCCGGACCACCGCCGGTCAGGACATACACCGCGTCGAAGACACGGAAGGCATCCATGGTCCTGAAGATAAGGACCACGAGGATCACCGGCATCAGCAGCGGCAGAATGATCCTCCTGAACAGGGACCATCCGCCGGCTCCGTCGATGCGAGCTGCCTGGATGACTTCCCCCGGTATCAGCTTCAGTCCTGCCATCAGTAAGATCACCACAAACGGCGTGGTCTTCCAGACATCCATCGCAACCGCGGCGTTCATGGCCCAGAAGGGACTGCCGAGCCAGTTGATCTTCATCCCCAGCAGGTGATTCAGGAGTCCAATGTCGGAATTGTACATCCATTCCCACATCTTCGCGGACACCACCGTGGGAATGGCCCAGGGCACCAGCACCACGGCTGTCACGAGGCCCTTGAACCGGAAGGTCCTGTTCAGCAGCAGCGCGATGCCGAGGCCGAGCAGCAGCTCGAGCGAAACCGACGCTGTCGTGAAATACACCGTGTTGCCGAGGGCGTTCCAGAAGCGGTCGTCGGCAAGCAGGAACCGGTAATTGTCGAATCCCGTGAACTCGGTTATGTCAAAGAGCAGCAGTTTCCTGTGCAGGCTCAGATACAGCACCGTGAGCACGGGATAGACCGTCACGAGCGACAGCGCCAGGACCGCCGGCAGGACGAACCGGTTTCCCTCTTCGCGGCCGCTCATGGTCTCTCCCCGAGCAGGTGCCGCACCTGATTCTGGGCCGAGGCAAGTGCGTCCTCCGGCGTCTTGATGCCCGCGAGCGCAGCGCTGAACTCAGGCTGCAGGATCTGGGAGATCATCATATAATAGGGCGTAACCGGCCGCGGGCGGGCCTGCAGGAAGACCCCGTACAGCGATGTCATGAACGGCTGCTGACGCAGCAGGTCGGGGTCCTTGTACAGCGCCTTGCGCGTCGGCTTATATCCGACCGAGAGCGCCAGGGCCTTCTGGCTGGCCGGCGACGCGAGGAAACGGACCAGCTTTTTCGCGGCCTCCGGATGCTTCGTAAAGCGGTTCACCCCCAGCTGCCATCCGCCCAGCGTGGAAGCGGTCCGATACCCCGGAAAGGACGGCAGCGGCGCGACGCCTGTCTTTCCCCTCACCGCGGACCCCTCCTTCTCGAAGATGCTCCACGCATAGGGCCAGTTCCGCATGAACAGCGCCCTGCCGCTTCCGAAGAGATGGCGCGTCGGCTCCTCGATGGCGGTCGTCACGAGCGGGGGCGTGATGCGGTATTTCACGATCAGCTCCCGCATGAACCGGACCGCTTCGGCGTTCCGGGCAGTGTTCAGGACCGGCCGGCCCTCCTCGAGCACATCGCCGCCGTTGCTCCAGATATATTCAAGCGCGTTGCAGACCAGCCCCTCATACTGCTTTCCCTGCCAGATGAACCCATACAGGTTCGGCTCCCTCCGCGTGATCTCCTGTGCCGTGGCGACCAGGTCCTCCCAGGTCAGGGGGATTGAAAAACCATATTTTTCCAGGAGGTCCTTTCGGTAATACAGGACGCCCGCGTCGATATACCAGGGAATGGCGTAGTTTCTGCCGCTCATGGTCACGGCCCGCATCGGCCCCGGGAAGAAGGCATTTTCCTCCCCCGGCCCGAGCAGATCGCTCAGGTCGCCGAGCCAGCCTGCCCGCGCGAACTCAGGCACCCAGATCACGTCCATGCTGAGCACATCGAAGTCCGTGCTCCCGCCTTCGAGGTTGATGACGTAGTATTGATGCTGCTCGTCAGTCGACGCGGGCAGGGTCTCGTCCCTGACCCTGAGGCCGGGATTCTCTGATTCGAACCTGTCCAGCAACCGGCGGAACGTCGCAGGGTCCCCCGCGATCTTGCCGTGCTTGAATATTATGGTCGTTTCGTCCGACGGTCCGTGCTGCTCACGGTCGAATGCGCAGCCGGGAACAGTCAGCAGCACGAACACGGCCGTGATCAACACGGCCAGGGTCTGGGTTCCGCCTGCGGTTCTTCGAGACACACGATTCTGCTCATCCTGCATGATTGCCCCGCATGTCCTTTCTTCTAGCAGGCTGTTGAAAAAGGCCTCTTTAGCTGTCATTGCGAGGAGCGTGAGCGACGAAGCAATCTCGCAGTGCTTGAAAAGATTAACGACGAGATTGCTTCGCTTCGCTCGCAAAGACCCCGAAATCGTTTTTCAACAGCCTGCTAGAGGTCCAGGACCCGTTTTCCCCGGTGCTCCATCGCGTACCACATTGAAAGATAGTCGCGAACCTGCCGGGTGATCAGGAAGTTCGTCCGAACGTATTCCTTTCCCCGCTCACCCATCCGCTTTGCCATCGCGGGATTCGTGAGCAGCTGCCGGATGCGGAACGCCGCGCCCTCGGTCGAGTGGACAAGGAAGCCGTTCACACCATGTACGACCTGGAGCGGAATGCCGCCGACCGCCCCGCCGAGCACCGGCTTCTCCTTCCACATGGCCTCGGAAACGGTCAGGCCGAAACCCTCCTTGAGCGACTTCTGGAGCACCACCGTGGCCATGCGCTGGAGCGCATTGATGTCCCGGTCGCTGAAGGCGGGAAGGAGCAGGATGATGATGTCCCTGTCATCGCTCGCATACTCCCGCACCTCGTTCAGGACCGCCTCTCCTTCCGGATCGTCCGATGCGGGGCTTCCGGCAAGCACGAGCACGCAGTCATTGTACTTCTTCGCCATGCGGTAAGCCTTGATCACGCCGATGGGGTCCTTGAACCGGTCGAAGCGCGAGACCTGAAGCAGCACCGGCCGGTCCCGGGAGATACCGAACCGGTTCGCCGCTTCATCGATCTCGCCGGCCGTGAGCTCCCGGTTCTTCTCGCTCACCGGGTCTATGGACGGGGGTATGATGAACTCCTCGACCGGCAGGGCGCGCGCGAACTTGGCCACCGAGAAGACCGCGGCATCGTACTTCTCGCAGTGCCGCTTGAGCGCGTTCCATACGGCCATGTGGGGGCCGGACGCATCGATATGGCACCGCCACATCCAGATGCCGCCTTTTCTGTAATGGATGAGCGCCGCGGGCTGGGGATCGTGGATCAAAACCGCGTCCGCCTCCAGGTTCAGCTTTTTGGCGTTCCGTTCATTCACCTCACCGTGATAGGCCCACATCTGCTCGGTCATGATTTCTTCGTTGCCCTGCAGGGCGTTATGGATCTTCTTGGTGATGTCAAAGAAGCGGGCATCGCCCTCGATGACCTCCCACCGCGCATCGATGCCCAGTTCCCGGAGGATCGGGATCATCCGGTGCAGGATCTCCGCGACCCCGCCGCCTTCCCGCGTGGAATTGACATGGAGGAACGACCGGGAGCGGAGCGTTTCGCCGAGCTTCCCCAGGAGCATCAGGTCTCCCTTGGGCGCTATGTTCTTGTATTCGTCGATCATTGCGGCACCCCCGCGCTCTCCATGTCCCGTTTTACTTCCTCCTCGACCGCATCGACGATGCGTTCCCGGATCGTCTCCAGGGTGTGCATAAAGGGATCGATGGACCGGACCCTTGCGGCGACTTCCGGTTTTTCCATGCCGTCCTCCAGCCACTGCGAAAAGTCGTCGGTCTTGTTTCCGAGGCGCACCCGGGCATCGTAAAAATGATAGTAGAGCGTGCTTGCCTCGGCGTATTTCATTGCCATGAGAAACTCCGCGAGGTTTCTGGCGCGAACGCCCGCGGGAAACACCAGCATCACGGTCTCGTTGAAGTGGAATTCGTCGCCGGGCATGGCGTCGCGCGGCTCGGGGAACGCCGTCAGATGATCGTCAATGGCCCCGATAAGGTCGCGGCGAAGGTCCTGGATCGAGGCGTATGCGTAGGGATCGATATTCGAGAGCCGCTCGGCCAGGGCCCGCTCCTCGATGCTTTCTCCGGCCCAATGCGCGAAGTCGTTGGTGTATTCCAGGATGTGCCCCTTGAGAAAATACTGATAGGTATGGTGAGCGATGGCGCCGTCGCTTACCTGGGCAAGTGCATCTTTCAACTCGCGCAGGTTCCCGGCTTTTTTTCCGGTAGACTTGAGGAGGGTGACGCACTGTTTGAACTCGAATGACTTCGGCATTACCGGTCGCTCCTTTCCGTCCGCAGATGGATGGTGCGCTGCGGGAAGGGGATATCGATGTTCTCCTGTCGAAACCGGCGGAAGATGCGCTTCCGCAATTCGTGCTGCGCAAGGTACTGGTCCGTGAACTCGGCGACCTGGCAGATGAGCGTGAAATCCAGGGAGCTGTCCCCGAAGCCGGGGATGAAGCGCACAAAGGGTTCGGGTTCGGCCAGCAGCCCGGGGATATTCTTCGCCCCTTCTTTCGCCTCATCAACCAGGATCCTCTCCACCTGTTCCGGATCAGAGGCGTAGGATACTGAAATCGAAATAAGCAGCGACATCCGCTTTTCCGGGAGGTAATAATTCGTCACAACGCTTTGAGCAAGTTTGCTGTTCGGGATCACCACCATGTTGTTCGGCAGCATCCGCACCCGGGCCGTCCTCCAGGTGATGTCATCAACATAGCCTTCCTGCCCCGTTTCCAACCGGATAAAATCACCGACCCGAATGGACTTTTCCACAAGAATGTGGAGCCCCGCAAAGAGATTAGCCAGTGTATCCTGAAGCGCCAGGGCCACGGCAAGACCGCCGACGCCAAGCGCCGTGAGCAGCGGCGCAATGGAAATGCCCAGCAGACTGAGTACGATCAGGGCCCCGATTCCGTAAATGACGCCTTGCACAACGCCGTTCGCCAGCCCGGTCGCGGGTATGGGCAGGTTCAACCTCTTGACGTAGTAATTGAGTGATCTGCTCGAAAGTCTTGCCAGTGCGATCGTGACGGACAGAATGAGCAGTACGTGGATCGCTCCGCCGATCAGCAGAGCGTACCGCGCCGGCAGTTCGGACACTCCGATGCCCAGATAAACGCCGAAAGCAACCGCCCAGAATGCCGAAGGCAGGCGAAATGATTCCATGATCAGGTCATCCGCCCGTGTTGCGGTCCCCGCCGCCCATCGGCGCAGTACCCGGAACGCCGCCGATCGGAAGATCAGCAGGGCCACAACGAACCCGAGCGATATGGCAGCGGGCGTAATTATTTTCTCCATCATGGAATTCATCGTGAGCCTTCGCAGGCATGTTCGGGCATCTTCCGGCCCTTCCAATTACCGATCAATCCGGTTTTTCATGCCTGTTCATTTTTTGCAGATCGATTCATCATCCGGTAAAACAGGATACTACAGCCGGCCTCCGCTTCAACGCGCTCGACCAGTCCCCCCTGCAAAAAAACACCCCGTATCCCACCCTTTCTGATCTAAGTTTAGCAGACCTCGCCCGGAAACGAAACGTTGCGAGCGTCTATTGTTATCTTTTTTAACCATCGGCTTCCGGACCCGATCTGTCCGTTGCGGAGAGCCCTGCCGCTCAGGAAGCGGGGCCTCCCCAGTCCGCCGTCTTCGGTTGACGGGTGTCGACATATTTTTTCACGCCGTCGTAGAGCGCCTCGGCGATGGCCTGCCGGTACGATCTCTTCCTCAGCAGCCTTTCCTCGGCGGGGTTGCTGATGAAACCCACTTCCGCCAGGATGCTCGGCATTCCGGTATTGATGAGCACGTAAAAGAACGCCCGCTTGACGCCGAGGTCGGCGGCCCTGCCCTGGATCGGTTTAACCGCGTCCATGAGGGACCCCTGGACTGCATGAGCAAGGTGTATCGAGTCCTCGTCGTTGCTCTCCATCCGCAGACCGGCGAGAATTTTCGTCAGCTCGTCATCAAGTTCACCGAGGGTCCTGGAGGTGGTCGCATTTTCCCTGGCAGCCGTCGCCATGGCGTCGAGATCGGATGCCCTCAGTCCCTGGATGTAGGTTTCGATCCCCCGCGCCTGCCGCTTCCGGTTCGCGTTGACGTGAATGGAAACGAACAGGTCTGCGCCCTTTGTCCGGGCAATGGCAGGCCGGTCTTCAAGCGGGATAAACACGTCCCGGTCCCGCGTCATTACCACATTGCACCCAAGTCCCTTCTTCACGAGCGCGGCAAGTCTCTTCGCGATATCAAGGGTAATGGTCTTTTCCTTCGTATTCTGCCTGCCGATAGCTCCCGGGTCACGGCCGCCATGACCGGCGTCGATCGCAATGGTCCTGACCTTGAGGCCCAATTGGCGGGAAAGGGAAAAACCGGCGCTGCCCCCGGCATCCCGCGTGTTGACGGCCTGGCCGGTCCCGGCCTGCGGCTCTGCCGTCGATCCCGCCTCCGTCTTCCGGTCTGCAGCGGCAGCCGGCTCCCGGGGGGTCCCGTCCGCATCGGCAAGGGCGGCGTCGGAGTTCTTGCCAGCTTCACCCATTACATCGATCACCAGCCGCTGAGGATCGCGAAGCGGAAAGGCCGCGTAGCTTCTGATGTTCGCAAGGTCGAGCACCACACGCACGGTATCAGGCGCGTACTGACTTGCCCGGACCTGTCGCAGAATACCGTCATTAACCGCCAAAGGATCGTTATCGATCAATGGTCCCACCTGAGAATGAAAAAGGTCAAATACCAGCCGGGGCGGATCTCTGAGTTCGATGACGCGAAATTCGGTCTTTTTCCGATAGTCTATGACGACGCGCGAATATTCCCCGCTCGAGCGATGCCGGATGTTATGCACCACGTTGCCGGAAGTCCTTTTTCGGCTCGCCGCGTGCAACGGCGCCTGGCTCTTCCGGGACGACTTCAGAGAGGTATTTTTCAGACGGGCTTTCGCCTTTGACGTCCAACTGCTGCGCGGGTAGGTTTTCGCAAGCAGCGAGTATGCGTCGGCGGCGCGTGCCCCGTCTTTCTTATGATCCAGCGATATCTCGATGATCCGGAATAATGCCTCGGGCGCCCTGGGGTGTCCGGGATAGAATGCCCGGCATATTCCGTAGGCCTGCAAAGACTTATCGATGTCCTTCGCAAATCGGCTGCGCTGATAGAGTTCCCGGTAGGTTTCGGCACGGTCGAAGCAGGCGTCTCGTGCATACATGCTCTTCCGGTATTTCTTTTCCACGAGTTCGAAGGCGCGGATGCAGTCGATCCAGTAGGAGCGGTACTTGTGTTTCTCAGGGGATTTTTTGAGATCTGCCAGGCGACGGGAGGCGACGGCGTACGCGCGCCCGGCCTCGCTGTTGTACGAGGAGTGGACGGGATGCGCCGTAAACACTACGATGACGCAGGCCAAATAAAGCGCGATTATGGGTCGTCCGCATATCGTCATTTTCTTGAAATCCTGACATAGGAAGCAAGGGAATACAGGAACAAGAACGGGTGAACGGACCATGGAAACAGCGCCTTTTTCAGCCGGCACCGACGTTTCCGGTGCATTTAATCCGAAACCACAACAAAGTCGTCTCTTCTGTTCTTCTGCCGGCAGTCTTCCGTACTTTCCGTACAACCCGGTTTTTCCTTGCCGTAGCTGATCAGTGAGATACGCGGTCCGGCAATGCCCATATCAGTAAGGTACTTCTTCGCGCTTGCAGCACGCCGCTGGCCGAGAGCCTGGTTATATTCTATGGTGCCTCGCTCGTCGCAATTACCCTCGATCCTGATCCTGGCCTGCGGGTGAGCCTTGAGCCATTCTCCATTCGCTTTCATGGCCTCTTTCGCTTCATCACGTATGTAAGATCGATCAAAATCGAAATACACAGGCTGCAGGCCCGCGGCTGCGGCTGCGGCACGCTCCCCGGCTTCCTCGGCTTCAGTCATCGCTTTTTGCCCGGCTGGAGCCTGTTCTGCAGTCGGGGCCCCTTCCCGCTGCGTCTCCGGCGTCGCAGTGACGTCGGTTTTTTTCGGGCACCCCCAGAGGGCCAGCAGTACGATTGATAATACAACCATCACATACCATGCACTTTTCCTGTTTAATCCCTTCATAATCGTATCCTCCTATGAGTTTCGACGCATGCATTGCATCGTTATAACTGTTTATGCGGCTTCATGGATGTGTATGTAATCCACGTTTCATTTCCAGGTTCCCGTCTGCGGGAACTTCAGTTTGTGCCCCGCCTGCAGCAGCGTCCCTCGCTGATATTTATTCGAATCATCGACATCACGGATGCTCATGCGGGACTCAGGCAAGAAGCGATAGAGTTTCCCCCTCTTCTTACACAATGAGAAAATGACCCTTCTTCAGAATTGTTCACCGCAAGATGAAGCAAATACGATGACCGAGACAATTCATCCGCCGCTGGCGGAAGCATTATTGCAGTAAGAATGCAATTTAAGTCAGCGTAGCATTCTGATGAGAATCGGGGACTGTTGGAAAATCCTGGTTTGGTTAAGCGGAAGGAGGAGGCGATATTCCTGAATGGTAGTAGAAATATCCATTGGGACAGTTCAGGGCGTTGCTCGGGATCTGCATGAGAACAGATGCTATTTTGAAGGAGGGATCGAGATCGGGGAAATTGGCGTACTGCAAAAATAGCCTTGGTACGATTTCCTTGAAGGATGGCGCAATTGCCCGTTTCTTCTTCAGCAGAATATGCGCGGCAGGGGCTGAAGAAGAATCCGAGTTCTGTTCGTCAGAAGAAACCAGCCACAGATTTTGTTCAATGATTGACCGTCGAACCGTTGAGTGAGATGCGTACGCGTGATCTTCTTCTGCACTCGCGCTCTTCGTTGAATATAACAGAGGAAGAAGCGCCGAAGAGAGATAAATGCTGAGGACCAATATATTAATGAGTTTATCTTTATTATTCATTGCACTCTAGTAATAACCGGATTCACGCAAATTGTCAAGCCTAAGGTCGGCAGCAGGAACCATCCTGGCCATGAGCAGTACCGCATACCAGGACCAGGCCGCTCGGAACAATAAATTTTTCCATGGCGGTTCAGCGCACCTTCCTGAAGTCCCTATCAGTGCGATTTCTTCCCGCGTTGGGCCCTCATCCCTTATCCTTCGATTTCGCTTCCGGCCGAAAGGTGATCAGCCCGCCTGTAAGCATGCCGATCAGCATGACTGCCACGATGACGAGTGTGAGCGGCGCATCAACATTCCAGAAAAGAACAACCACAGAAACAAGCGCCGCATTCTGCACGGACAGAACAGCCACCGCGGCGGTCAGCATGGCGATCAAACCGGCCTTTTTCATGGTTTTCGAAACCTCACCAAGATACCTGGAGGATGACAACACGCGGTGCGACAGGCGTCAAACAACTTCAGCGCAGAAGTGCCGCCGAAACAACCCGCTCTGATTCACCAGCTTTTATAACGGTAATACGACTGAATTATTCAGCGCCTCTTTTCCGACTCCGCCTGGCATCGAAGACAAGAAGGCGTCTCGGGCCCGGCCTTCAGGCGTTTGTACCCGATAGGCTCCTCGCACCGGCGGCAAAATCCGTACGTACCCGAAGCAACAGCGGCAAGGGCGGAGGCGATCTGGTTCAGGCGGCGCTCCAGCGCGGAGACACCTGCCTGCGCCATATGCTGCTGCTGCATGGCGTCCATCCTTGACAGTCTGCCGATCGGCAGTCCCAGATCAACCGGCCTGGTCCCGGACCTGGCGGTCTCCATGGATCCCTGGATCTCCCTGCGCAAGGCTTCCATGTCCAGGGCAAGTTCCTTTATTTGATCAGCTGATAGTTCTTCCACGTTTTTTTCGTTTTCCTTTTTACGTTATCAACTCCGCCCGCCGGCTCTTTCCCTTCCTTCTTCAGCCCTCCTCGCTCGAGCGGTGACAACACACGTGCCCGCTCCCGGGTTTACCTGTACAAGCCATGTTCGCGGCGCGTCTTATTTTGCCAGCCGCCGGAGTATTTCTTCCAGGCTTCGTATCTGCTCTCCGTACCCCGCCCAGTTCCCCTGGCGCTGCAGTTCCAGCGCCCGCTCGTAGGCCTTGAGAGCCTGCCGGGCCAACTCCGCCGGGGCGACCGTCTCCGTGGCGACTGGCCGGGCGGGCCTCCCCTGTTCCGGCCTCTTGCCGCCGAACAGCTTGAACAAGGCCAGTTCCAGGTTCTCCTCCATCACTACCTCGTTCTCGTACGCGACGATCACCCTGCGCAGTTCGGGAAGGCTGCCCTTGTCCGCTGAAGCAAGGTACAGGGGCTGCACGTACAGAAGCGAACGCTCCATGGGGATGACGAGCAGGCTGCCGCGGATGACCTGTGAGCCTCGCTGGCTCCAGAGGGTAAGCTGCTGGGAGATCGCGGAATCCTGGTTGATGCGGGCATCGATCTGCTTCGGCCCGTAGATGAGCCGGTCGCGGGGAAAGGTATACGCGATGATCTTGCCGTAGTTCGGGCCGTCGCACCGCGCCGTCACCCAGGCAGCCAGATTGTCGCGCTTGGCGGGGGTGAACGGCAGAAGAAGGATGTACTCCTCCTTCTTCTCTCCCGGCAGCTTCATGACCGTGTAGTAAGGCTCCATGATCCGACCTTCGTGCTGCGGCACTTCCCAGAGGTTCTCCTTGTTGTAGAACACCTGCGGATCGGTCATGTGATAGGCGGCGAAGAGGGAGGCCTGGATCTGAAGGAACCGGTGGGGATAGCGGATATGCCGCCGCAGGTCCTCGGGCATCCGGGAGAGCGGCTGGAACAACGTGGGGAATATGCGGTCGTAGGCCCGCACCAGCACGTCGTCAGGATCGTTGATGTAGAAGTTCATCGAACCGTCATAGGCATCCACGACCGCCTTGACCGAGTTGCGGATGTAGTTGAACCTTCCCGCGGGCCGGGAATAGGGAAGTCCGCCCGATACGGTGTAGGCATCGACGATCCAGACGAGCCTGCCGTCGTCCCGCACGACCATATAGGGGTCCTGATCGAAGAAAAGGAACGGCGCAACGGCATTCACCCGCTCGCCGATGTTCCGGAAGTACAGTATCCGGCTCTCCGACTGGATGTCCGAGGAGAGGAGTATCTTCTCGGTCCCGAACTTTACGGCAAAGAGCGCCCGCCTCGGCAGGGACCCGATACCGACCCCCCCGCGGCCCTCGTAGGTCGTATAGATGTTTTTTTCGGTTGTGGGATAGCTGAACTCGGCCTCCCGCGTCTTCACGATAACGTAGTCGTTCGACAATTCGCCGTAGTATATTTCGGGCCGGGTGATGCGGATTTCGGGGGCCTGGCTCACGGGCGGGATGTCCTTCACGGTGAACTCGGGCAGACCTTCCTTGCTGATCCGGCTTACCGGCCCCATGGCGAACCCGTTGCCGTGGGTGAAGATCAGCCGCTCGTTGATCCAGTTGCGGCTTGGCAAATCGGCATAGGAAAGCTCCCGCGGGGAGAGCATGATCTGCGAATAATCGCCGTTCACGGTATAGCGGTCGTTGTCCACGTCGAAAAACTTATAGTAGGTACGGATCTGCTGAAGCTGGCTGTAGGTCCGGAGCAGCGGCACATGGTCCCAGAGCCGGACGTTCTTGATGGTTGCGTCGTTCTTTTCGACGTCCCGGGCCGTCAGATTGTAGTCCACGTCGAACGGGCTCATCTCGATCTTGTCCAGATCGAAACCCATGCGGGTAAAGCGGATATTGTGGGAAATGTAGGGCGTTTCGAGCGCCAGCTCATTCGGCGCAACCTTGAATTGCTGCAGCGCCGACGGATAGAGCATGCTGCCTGCGACGTAAAGCGCAGCCGCGGCCGCAAGAGGAAGGAGCGCCAGACGCCACGAGCCCTTCCACGCGCCGGCGGCAAGTAGCGGGGCTGCAATGAGAAACGTCACCGCCAGGGCCCGATATACCGGCAGTCGGGCATTTACATCCGTGTATCCCGCCCCGAAGACAGCACCGCCATTGGAGAACAGGAGCCCGAACGTGTCCAGGTAGAACCCGAAGGCCGTGTTCACCAGGACCAGGCCGGCCAGAACAGCGAGATGGCGCCTGACCGCCGGGGCCGGGGAAATGCCCCGCTCGCCGACAACGATGCCTCCCCGCAGAAAGTACAGCAGTGCCGTGACGAGGGTGGTGAGGACGAGGGTGAACCCGGCAAACCCCTTGAGCGTCACGATGAACGGCAGGGTGAAGAAGTAAAAGCCGAGGTCTTTTCCCAATATCGGGTCTGCGATTCCCACCGGCTCCCCCTGGTCAAAGAGCAGGAATTCCTGCCACTGATGGGCGCCCCATTGCCCCGCGGTCAGCGCCAGCAGGGCGGCGCCTGCCAGAGCGATGGGCATAAGGAAGCGATCGGCCTGCTCCGTGGAGAAAGGCAGGAAGGCCCCTGCCCCGAATTGAAATTGGCGGTGAGGGAATGCAGCCCGCCGCACCAGGAACGCATTGACGAGAACGAACACTGCCAGCACCAGTCCGAAGACCACGCCCAGGCCGATCTTGGCGGTGAGGGTCCTGGTGAAGACCGCGGTGTAGCCCGTCTCGGCAAAAAAGAGCCAGTCGATGGCCAGCCCGAGGAAGGACGAGACAAGCGGGATGAGGAGCAGGAGAGCGACAGCAAGAACAATGAACCGGGACGTTCGTATTTGCATGGCTATTTACCTTCGCCCTTCAGTAATACCACGATGAATCCCCCCGCCAGCGCGCCGAAAAGACCGGAGCCCAGGAGCGCAAAAGAGAGGGCCACGCTGACCTTCCCCACAAGAACATCTATATGAACGACTTCCGGATTGCGGGCAGAGAATACAACAAGCCCCACAGCCATCGCCGTTGCGATAAGAAGTGCGAGCGTTTCCATCGGGGAAGCGTCTCCTGTTCTTTCAACTGGCATTTTTCCGCACGATTCCGGTTCAGCCCATCGTTCGCATCATCCCTGCGCCCGCATCCGGTACAGCAGCGCGATGTTCACGAGATAGGCCAGGATCAGCGCAAGCGCGTCCCAGCCGATGCGAAGGACCGTCTTCCTTTCGAGGCGGTACATCAGGCTCACGACCACGATGCCGGTCATGATGATAGCTATTGTCCCGGTAACAGCATGGTTCTGCGATATCGAGCTGAACAGCGCCCCCCCGGAATAGGCAAGGTCGTCTATGGCGAGAATTACCATGTTGAACAGATTGCTTCCCAGAAGGTTCGCGATCGCCATGTCAGCCGCGCCGATCCTGAGCGCCGAGATCGAGACGACAAGCTCGGGCAGCGACGTGGTCATGGCTATCATGATAGAGCCCACAAAACTCCTGCCGAGACCGGTAACCTCGGCCATGCGGTCGCCGATGAACGGAAGCCACGTGGCCGCCCCAACGATGACCAGGGCATTCAGCGCATATTTGACCGATGCCTCCTTCGTCGTAATGTGGCCATACTGAAGATCAGGCGCGATCTCCCCGATGTAGGGAGCTGCCTGCCGTTTCTGGAACAGGAATACGCTGCGCATGGAAAGGGCATACAATCCGACGATGATCGGCGTGGTGAACGCAACATGTCCGAATGAAGGAAGCCCCTCCGCAACAACGACGGAAAGCACGGCGATCCCCATCAGGATCGCGCCGAATCCCGCGGTCAGGATGTGGCTGCGCTCCGCGCGGGAAAATATCGGATCAGGGCCGTGCAGCATGTCCATGAGCGCGATCAGGGACAGATTGAACACGCAGCTCCCCATCACGTCGCCGACGGCGATGTCGGGCGCGCCGGCAAAGGCAACGGAACTGATCCCCGTGATCAGCTCGGGCAGCGACGTGACGCCGGACATGAGGATCAGGCCGATCCATGCTCTCCCGAGCCCGCTCTTTTCCGCGATCACGTCGCCGTAGCGCGACAGGTTCACGCCGCAATAGACAATGACGGCCGAGCAGAGAATGAATTCAAGCCACAGCAGGATCATCGGATCTCTCCCTTAATGCCATCAGACAGAACATTCCTCCGGCAGGTCCTTCATCAGCGATCTCAGCGCGAGAGGCGCGAGCAGCGTTGTCACGGCCACAACGAAAACGACCACCGCGTACACGGAATCATCGAAGATGCCGTTCCTTTTCCCCACCTCGGCGAAGATGAGCCCCACTTCGCCGCGAGGCACCATGGCCATGCCCGTGGAAAGCTTGCAGTTCCAGCCACCCCGCACCCACAGGCCGCTCGCCATCTTGGAGAGGATCGCAGCAGCTGTCAACGCTCCTGCGAATCCCCAGAATGCTCCCGAGGTGACATCGATCACCCGGAAGTTGATGGAGGCGCCGACCATGACGAAGAACACCGGAACGAACAGGTCGATGATGGGCGTCATGCTGTCTTCGATCTTTTTCGCGATGCTCTGGCTGTAATGCTCGATGGCCGAACCCAGGGGAAGAAAGAACCGCCTCGCCAGGGCGACGCCGGCCGCAAAGGAACCCAGGATCTCCGGCGCTCCCACCTTGTGGGATATGACCGCCAGTCCGAGTATCATGGAAATAATGAGCGTGGGGATCATGCCCTTGGTCCTGCTGCTCTCAGCAAGCCTTGCCATCGTAGGGACGAAAAGCTTTGCGATGATCGGGGCGACAACCAGAAAGACCGAGATGAACACAACGATCCTGATCGTGTCGGCGATGCTGACCGCCCCCTTGACGGCAAAGTCGTACAGCACCGCCAGGATCACGACCCCGATGATGTCGTCGAGCACCGCTGCGCCCAGGACGATCTGGGAGATTACCGTATTCTGCTTTTTCAGGTCCGCCAGGACCCGTACGGTGATGCCGATGCTCGTGGCCACGACGGTCCCGCCGATGAAGAGCGACGGGATCAGGTCCAGGCCGAACCAGGAATAGGCTATGGCAAAACCCGAGACCGCGGGAACGATGACGCCCGTCAGGGCCACCAGGATCGACTGTACACCGACCTTGATGATCCGGCCCACGTCAGTTTCGAGCCCCACCTCGAACAGAAGCAGGAGGATCCCGATCTCCGCCAGGAGATGGAACGTGGCGTCCGGCTGAATGAACCCGAGTAGGCTCGGGCCGATCACGATCCCTGCCGTCACCTCCCCCAGCACCGACGGCATGCGGAGGCGCGCAAAGACCTCGGCGAACAGCTTCGCCGAAAGGATGATCGCAAGAAGTTTAATAAAGAACTCGGAGACTTCCATGAACAGGCTCCCTGGTAGAGACAAAAAAGGCTGGCAAAAAGTAATACCTTTTTGTCAGCCCCCTCTCCCGATGGATCAAAGCTCCCTCAGGCGCGTCAGTCCGCTAAACGTTCTAATGTATGCTGATTTAAGTATATTCTATACGACCCCCGGTGTCAAACCGGCTCCTCGCCTGATGCGACTACCGCATGCAGCAAGGTCGGCATAGCGATGGAAATCGCCCCCGGGTGAGCCGGAGGATCCGGCGGTCAGTGCAGAAGGACGTATACAACCGCACCGCCTATATAGCCGATGAGGGCGAGAATGCTGAGCTTCCGGACATACCAGAAGAACTCGATCTTTTCGATGCCCATGGCGGCGACGCCGGCTGCTGAACCGATGATCAGGATCGAACCACCCGTCCCGGCCGCGTAAGCGAGGAATTCCCACAGGAACGAATCGGCTGGGAACTGGGTCAGGGAATACATTCCCATGGATGCGGCGACAAGAGGCACGTTGTCCACGATAGCGCTGACAAGACCGAAAATGGAAACAATGACCGCTTGGTTTCCCACCGCCTTGTCCAGCCACTGGGCAAGCGAGGTCAGGATGTGCGCATGCTCCAGCGTCGCCACGGCAAGCAGTATCCCGATGAAGAACACCAGCGACGGCATATCGATCCGCTGCATGGCTGCCACAAGCGTCAAGTGCTGCTTATCTTCATCTTCTTTATCGCGGTGGATCAGTTCACCGGCCAGCCAGAGGAGACCCAGACCGAACAGGACGCCCATAAATGGCGGCAAATGGGTCAAGGTCTTGAAAACAGGAACCGCGCACAGTATGCTGATCCCTGCGAAGAACATAAAGCTGCTCTCGAATGACGTTGTCTTATATTTGCAGCAGCCATTCTCTGCCTTCTCGGGGCAGACAATGGACTTTCCACGAAGCATATAGCTGACAACAGCTAACGGCACGATCATGTTGACCACGGAAGGGATAAAGACGCCTTTGATGATCGCCAGAGCGGTGATCTGCCCGCCTATCCAGAGCATGGTGGTGGTCACGTCCCCGATCGGCGACCAAGCACCGCCGGCGTTGGCGGCAATAACAATGACCCCGGCGAAGAACAGCCGGTCTTCTTTCTGACCCAGCAATTTTCTGATCAAAGAGATCATCACAATGGTCGTCGTCAGGTTGTCGAGCACGGCGCTCAGAAAGAACGTGACGAAACCGACCAACCACAACAGCGTCGTCATCCTGGTCGTTTTTATCTTGTCCGTGATGACGTCAAAACCGTCATGCGCGTCGACGACCTCAACGATCGTCATTGCACCCATGAGAAAAAAAACGATCTGCGCGGTTGCCGACAGCGACTCGTTCAAATCCTCGGTGACATTGCCGGTAAATATCGCGTAAATGGTCCAGAGCAGACCGGCGCCTACCAGGGCGGGCGCGCTTTTATTGACTTTGAGCGGATGTTCGAGTGCGATTGCCGCATAGGCTATCACGAAAACAGCGATTAGCAACGTATTCATAATTTCCATCTCTGTTCAGGATTTCCCCCTCCCTTATTTACGTAAATATTCAGATCAATGGTTAAAAAAGCACGGATCGATCTCCCAAACATTCAACGATACATTTTCCCTCAGTTGTGCAGAACAAATATACACTGCAAGATTGATAACTGCAAGGAATTTGGAGACCGTACGGACGCGGCCGATCAGGATCATCTTGAGCGAGGACGGAGATTACTGGTTAGGGGAGACCGGGCGAGGACTTGCGCGCGGATGGAGATCATCCTTTGTCCTGAAAAAGGGGCGTATTCAGGAGCAGCCAGTCGGAATCTCGATATGCTGTTTGAGGTCGGGCTTCGTTGCCGGTTTTCTGGCGATCGCGAACACCGAGCTTCCGAAGGGAAGCGAAACGTGTTTGAGCAGCGCGTTCTCAGCGAGCAGGACCTTCGTGAGCAGGGTGTTCACGATCCGGGAATGCCTCGTCACATCCGAAACCGGGTTCTGCCTGCCCCTGCCGTTCCGGGAACGCCGCCCGAACACCCTGATCGCGGCAATGGGCAGGAACAGCAGGCCGACCCGATAACTTGCCTTCTCGACCACCAGTCCGGCGTCGCGCAGCATGGTGACGACGCCTGATCTCGTATATCGTCTTTCCGTGTGGACCGCCTCGTCGTGCTCGCTGCGGAGCCATTCGTAGGCCGGAACCTGGAAGATCAGCATCCCCCCCGGCTTCAGCGCCCGGTGCATGCTCTTCAAAACCAGATGCTCGTCTTTCACCGCCCGGTGGTAGAGCACGTCGATCGACGTGATAACATCGTATCGCGACTCCGGAAGCTGCGTGGTGTTGAGATCGCACATCCTGACGTTGCTCACGCCCCGTTTTCCGCACAAAGCGACCGCTTCGGGAGCGTTGTCGCATCCCGAAACCCGGCCCCGGACCTGCATGAGCTGCATCAGCCGTCCGGTCCCGCATCCCGCGTCAAAGATCACAAGGTCGCTGCTTTTGGGCAGGGATTGGAGCACGAGGGCGTGCAGGGACGCATACCACCAGTGCGAATCCTCCGCTTCGTACATAGTAACGTATTCCGCCTCGTTCATGACGAATGGTCCGCAAAAAAAAGCTTCGCACAACGCGCGACCTTTCCCGCATCCTCCGGCGCGAGTCCCGGGTAAAGCGGCAGGGACAGGATCTCTCCCGCAAGCCTCTCGGTCACGGGGAGCCTGCCCGCCTTGTAGTTCAGGAAACCATATCCTCGCATCAGGTGGACCGGCGTCGGATAATTGATGCGGCATTCGATCTCATGATCGCGCAAAAATCGCATCAGGTCGTCCCTGTGTTTCGTCCGTATGGTATAGGTATAGAACTGGTGGGTGCGCCCGTTCCTTACAACAGGCACGGCGATATCGCCGACGCCGGTCAGTTCCTCGGTATAGTGCCGGGCAATGTCCTGACGTTTCCGAACAGATGCGTCCAGGCTCTCGATCTTGTGAAGCAGAAGCGCCGCCTGTATCTCATCAAGGCGGGAATTATAGCCTTCTTCTTCGGCATAGTAGTCCGTCTTCATCCCGTAGAACCTGAGCCGCCTGAGCTTGTCCCGCCACGCATCGCTGTTCGTTATCGCCATGCCGCCATCGCCGTATCCGCCGAGGACCTTCGTGGGGTAGAACGAGAATGCCCCGATGTCGCCGAAGCTTCCTGCTTTCTTTCCCCCGTACAGGGCGCCGGCAGCCTGGGCGCAATCCTCAACGACCTTGAGGCCATGGCGGGCAGCCGTCCTGAGCAGGGGTTCCATGTCAGCGACCTGGCCGAACAGGTGGACCGGAAGGACGCATTTCGTTCTCGCGGTTATGGCCGGTTCGATCTGCGATGGGTCGATCAGGAAGGTATCCTCCTCGACATCGACGAAAACGGGCAGGGCCCCGGCCGCGCGGACCGCGGCTACGGTCGGCACGGCCGTGTTGGCCGTCGTGATCACCTCGTCGCCCGGTCCTATCCCCAGGGCTTTCAGCGCCAGGAACAGGGCATCGGTGCAGGAATTGACGCCCACGCCGTGCGCCACCCCGCAATAAGCGGCGAATTTCGCTTCGAAGGCCGCTACCTCGGGGCCCAGAATGAGCCTGCCCGAGGAGAACACCCTGTCGACGATCTCAAGGATCAGGCGCCGGTCGTGTTGATAGTCGTCGAGATAATTCCAGTTCTTGATCATTGAACGCTAAGTCCTTGTTCCCCGAGATCGACCCGGTCGCAGCTTTCCCACACCTGCTCTGCCAGTTGCGCCAGACGATCGGCGGCCCGGTACAGGACGGAATGGTCCCCTTCCTGCAGGATCCTATCGCAGACCTTTTCGAGCATCAAGGTGAAATGATCGGCAGGGGGGACCGAAACAACGCTGCTGACGCCGCCGGTTGTGAGCTGTATGGTATTGGCAAGGTCGGCCGGTGTCGTATAGGCCCGGTCGACCCTGAGCCTGCCTTGTTCCCCGACGATCTCATACCAGCATTCGTACTGCTGTTCAAAGCCGATCGAGAACAGGAAACGTTCCTTGCGATCGGTCACGGCGCTTGCGGTCATGGCAACGTTCAATCCGTTCCTGAAGAACGCGCGTCCGTTGAACCGGTAGTCGCTTCCTTCCAGGAAAAAGAGCGCCGCGCTCAGGGGATAACGGGCCTGGTCCAGGAACGCCCCGCCGCCCTCGGCCGGTTTCATCCTGAAGCCTTCGCGGTCCTGAAGCAAAAAGCCGAAGGAGGTCCGCAGTTCCCTGATCTTGCCGATCACCCCCGATGCGATCATGTCCTTGACCATCCGGTGCTGGGGGTGATGGAGATACATGATATTCTCGTACAGCAGAAGACCCTTTTGTCCGGCATATGCGGTCAACCGCTTCACCGAACCGGGGGACAGCGCCAGGGGTTTTTCGCAGATGACATGCTTGCCGTGCTCCAGCGCCTTCATGACCCATTCTTCATGCAGGTGGTTCGGCAGCGAGATATAGACCAGCTCGGTCTTGTCCCCGGCAAGGAGATCGTCGTAGTGTGCGGTGTCATAGTCGGCTGCGGGATACCAGCTCTTCGCTTTTTCAGGATCCCTGCTCGCGACAACGGACAGGGACGCGTTTCCTGCCTTCTGAAGCGCCGGCACGAACCGCCTGCGGGCGATGTCGGAGCATCCCAGGATACCGATGCGGATGCGCCGTCCCGCTTTCATGCGTCCCCGTCCCTGCGGAACGCCATTCATTCCTGCCCCTGCCGATGGTCCGGCATCGGGCAGGTGAGGATATCCGGTCAGATCAGACATGCCAATATGCTGCGGGCACAGGAGTTCACCTGCTCTCCCATGTTCAGCAGAAACCGCAGCTCGTCCGCTGTCAGCCACCGGAAATCCCGGGGGACCTCGAGATCCAGATGCTCCGGCAGCATCAGGATGCGGTGGACGTGTTCCTCACGGTAGAACCGTGCGCCCTCCTCGGATTGCCGGGTCTCGGCATAAAGCGTGAACTGGCCGGGCTTCAGGAATTCATTGAAGAGGAACGGTTTAGACAGCTTCTCATTGTCCAGATAGTTCTCCTGGGTAAACTGCACGGTCGGGGCAAGCTGGATCGTGGCGCGGTTGCCGACCTCCGCTTTCGCCTGCATAAGGAACTCAGGTCCGTTCAGTCCCCTGCGCACCAGAAGGCCGATGATGCCGGTCGAGATATTATCCAGGATCGGCTGGCACCAGGAAGCGACTTCCCTGCCGCTCGACGTGATATGCAGACCGACGATGGTGAAATAACGATGCCTGCGATAGACGAGGTGCCCGTTGCCGTTGAAATGCCAGTCGCGAAGCAATTTCAGAGGCACTCGCTGCTGGAACATGTGGTTTCCTGACTTCATGTCGTCGATCCACTGGACCAGGTCGGCGTAGGACCGCCAGGACCCGTCCGCGAATACGCGCGGGTCGATTGTTTCCCTCGACAGTGGCTCCGAACACCACCCGGCACCCGTTTCCCGCTGCGGCCCCTTTCCCGCCTTCGTCTCCGCCGGCCGGTCGACGGCATTGGGGATCCGTCCGGAAAATAGGCCTGCGAGCACGCTCCGGCAGCACGCGTTCATGACATTATCCATCCGGATCAGGCGGCTGATCTGTCGAAGGGTCAGCCAGATGAAGCCTTCCGGCAAGGTCTGGATCTCCCCTTCATTGACCTGGATGATCATGTTCCTGTTCGATTTGAAAAGGAACCGCCCCCCGTCCTCGGTCTGCAATTTTGCGAAGACGATGCGCTCTTTCGGCGGATCGAGAAAATAGGAGACGAAGGGGGGAAGACTGCCTCCGTGAACGCCGGTGTAATTGCTGTAGGTGGCCTGCACCGTCGGAGACAGCTGGACCGCATGGATCGTGCCCGGCTCTGCCTTCGCTTGCAGACAGAAATGAAGAACGCCGCCGATCTTCATGGCAAGAATGCCCAGAATGCCGATCTCCGGCTGGTCGATGATCGGCTGGTCCCACTCAAGCTCGCCGGCGTTGGTGCGGTGCCTGGCCTTGACGCCGGTGATCGAAAAAAATTTCCCTGACACGTGGACGATGTTCCCCGTTTGCGCATCGATCTGCCAGCCTTCGGCGCGATCAAGCGGGATGATCGTGGTTTCGAGGAGACCGGATGTCCTGCGATGCTTGATCCACCGGTCCACTTCGTCGTCGGAATGCAGGGCCTGCTCGATCGTCCGGGAAACAACCAGGTCGACGGCGGTCTCCGTGGCGCCAGGGGATGCAGGATGCCCCTTGTCTGGCTGGGCGTCCGACATCTGCCGCAGGACCTCTTCGCGGCGGCATTGCACCGCTTCCGGGATATGAGCACTGATCGTCATGACGTCACCGTTCCTTCAAATAGGCGATATGATCGGACGCCTTCCTTGTCGACGATAGTCGTTCGCGGACCACGAACTGGGGATCGCGGCTGAACGACAGATAGAGCCGCCCGATGTATTCACCGACAATGCTGATCGCCAGAAGGATCATGCCGCGGAACACTACGTTCGCGAACATGAGCGATTCGTAATCCGTCAATCGGGCATGCATGCCGACATCGTCATACGCCTTGATCGCCCCGTACACAGCACCGACGACGACGAGCAGAAGTCCGATCATTCCGATGAGACGCAACGGCACCATCGAGTAGCTCATGACCATGTTCCCCCAGAGCCCGATCAGCTTGCCGAAGGTGTAGCCTGACCTGCTGGACGCGCGCACAGCATGTTCGATGCGGACGGCCCCGATGTTGTCCGTGATCCTTAGAATGATCCCGTCGAGGTAAGGTTCGGGTTCGGCATGTTTGACGATCTCCTTCACAAGGAACCGGTTCAGGGCTTTAAAACTCGAAAGGTAGAGGCCCTTCGGTTTTTTCAATACCATGCCGGCCATCATATTGTTGAACCGGCTTCCGAAATTCCGATACCATGCGTCCCTTTTTGCATCGTACTGCGCGTATACGACGTCATACCCCCTGGACAGCTCCTCGACAAGCTTTCCCACCTCGGAGGGCGGATTTTGAAAATCATCGTCCATGACAACGCAATACTCTCCGGAAGCATGGTTCAGTCCCGCCATGACGGCGCTGTGTTCCCCGAAGTTTTTCGCCAGTTTGAGATAGGTGATCGTATCGGGATAGTGCTCATGCAGGTTTCGGCATACAACATCCGAACTGTCCCTGCTGCCGTCGTTCACGAGTACGATCTCGAGCCGATAGCTGCTCGCGTAGAGATTAATGAGTGAAGTGGAGAGATGACCGACCGTCTTCTCCGAATTAAAGACGGGAATCACAATGGATAGCGTTTTCATCGTTAATGCACCCTCTTCGGCCCCCTGGAGCGGCGGCGTTCACCGAACGACTTGCCGCCGGTTCCGGACGGGCATCGGAACACGGCACGCCGTAAACGTTCTGCTGCGAGCGCCGGTCCGCTTTCGTCAGGGACTCTGTTGAGCCGATTTGCCGTTATTGTCACCGGGTGGTGATGATTACGATATAAAAGAGGGGGGCGAGAGGCCGGTTCTGAGGGAGTAATAGCCGTCAGCGTGACGGTGCGCCATGTCAAGGGGGATCTCGTTCGTGCACGGGACGGCCGCAGGAGGTTCGACCTCACGTGAGGCAAAGTCGCTCTGCTTAAGAGGCGGCTGCACCAGATACGATTTATTGTTCACCTCGCGCTTCTTCTTGACAAGCACGAGATCCTCGTCCTGCGGTGCCTGCACGAGCCGGCCGCTGCGGGCGGCGCCGATGTCCCGGCCTTCATCGACGAATGAGCCAAGCAGGACATTCAGCCAGAAGATCCCCATTTCTGCGTGATGTTGAGAAGCGTATTGCAGTCCATTCACGCTGTGCGATTCGGGGAGGATCGCGTAGATCGGCGACAGCGCATATACGCTGTAGCAGAGCAGCGTGATCGTCCGGCTCTTTTGAATGATCCCTTGCAGCATGTGCGGATTGTACCTCTCTCCCGCTTGAATTTCAAGGGTAATCATGACCCTTGCCGTTCGCAATATTCGTTCCCGGCCGGCCCGTCCCCGGTCACGTTGGATATCCGCTGTGATCCCACGACAGGTCACCGCTGGACGATCGACGCAATGAAATAATCATAAAAAAAGGGCCGGGATGATTCCCGGCCCTGTGTGCGCCTGCAAATAAGATACTCCTGATCTTACAGTTTGCCCTTCACCAGCGAAGCCACCACCGACGGATCGGCCAGGGTCGAGGTGTCGCCAAGCTCGTCGACCTGGTTGTGGGCTATCTTGCGCAGGATGCGCCGCATGATCTTGCCGCTCCGCGTCTTCGGGAGGCCGGGCGCGAACTGCAGCTTGTCGGGAGTCGCGATGGGGCCGATGACCGTACGGACGTGGCCGACCAGGATCTTCTTGAGGTCGTCGCTCGGCGTCTGGCCGTCCTTGAGCGTCACGTACACGTAGATGCCCTCTCCCTTGATGTCGTGGGGGTATCCAACCACCGCGGCCTCTGCCACGGCCGCATGGGAGACCAGCGCGGACTCCACCTCGGCGGTGCCGAGACGGTGGCCCGAGACGTTGATGACGTCATCGACGCGGCCCATGAGCCAGTAATCGCCGTCCTCGTCGACCCGCGCGCCGTCACCGGTGAAGTAGACGCCCGGGTAGGTCGAGAAATAGACCTCCTTGATGCGCTTGTTCTCCGGGTCGCCGTAGGTGCCGCGGAGCATGCCCGGCCAGGGCTTCTCGATGACGAGTTTGCCGCCTTCGTTCACGCCGGCGGGTTTGCCGTCGTCCTTCACGACCCGGGGAACCACGCCGAAGAAGGGCCTGGTCGCCGAGCCTGGCTTGGTGGTCATGGCGCCCGGAAGCGGCGTGATCAGGATGCCGCCCGTCTCGGTCTGCCACCACGTGTCCACGATGGGAAGCTTCTCGCGGCCCACGTTCTTGTGGTACCACATCCAGGCTTCCGGATTGATGGGCTCGCCCACCGAACCCAGGACCTTGAGGGAAGACAGGTCGTGGCTCGTGACCCACTTCTCCCCTTCCTTCATCAGGGCGCGGATGGCCGTGGGCGCCGTGTAGAAGATGTTCACGCGGTGCTTGTCCACGATGTCCCAGAACCGGCCGGGATTCGGATAGCTCGGGATGCCTTCGAACATGATGCTGGTCGCGCCGTTCGAGAGCGGGCCGTAGACGATGTAGCTGTGGCCCGTGACCCACCCGATGTCGGCGGTGCAGAAGTGGATGTCTTCGTCATGATAATCGAAAATGTACCGGAACGACAGGTTGGTGTACAGCATGTACCCGGCCGTGGTATGCAGCACGCCCTTGGGCTTGCCCGTTGATCCGGAGGTGTAGAGGATGAAGAGCGGATCCTCGGCGTCCATCTTCTCGGGCTCGCAGTACAGCCCGATATCGGCGGCGTTCACTTCTTCATGCCACCATGTGTCGCGGCCGGGCTCCATGGGCATCTTGCCCGTCGCGCGTTTGACGACGATGACGGTCTTGATCGTCGGGCACTCGTTCAAGGCCTCGTCGGCGTTGGCCTTGAGCGCCACGAACTTGCCGCCCCGCATACCCTCGTCGGCGGTGATGAGCAGCGTCGACTGGCAGTCCTGGATGCGGTCGATCATGGACTTGGCGGAGAACCCGCCGAAAATGATGGAATGGATGGCGCCGATGCGGGCGCAGGCCAGCATGGAGATCGCGAGCTCGGGGATCATGGGCAGATAGATCGTCACCCGGTCGCCCTTTTTGATGCCCTTCTTCTTCAGCACGTTGGCGAAGCGGTTCACTTCCATGTACAGCTGCTGGTACGTGAAGGTCCTGTACTCGCCGCCGTCGGACTCCCAGATGAGCGCAGCCTTGTTCCGCGTGGCCGTGTTGACGAACCGGTCGAGGCACTGCACCGACGCGTTCAGCTTGCCGCCCTGGAACCACTTGATGTAGGGCTTGTGGAAATCGTAGTCCAGCACCTTGTCCCACTTCTTATACCACGTCAGGTTCTTCTCCGCCTGCTCGCCCCAGAACTTGTCCGGGTCGTCGACGGACTGCTTGTACATCTTCTCGTACTCCTTCATGCTCTTGATGTGCGCCTTCTCGCTGAACGCCTTCGACGGCGGGAACGTACGCTTCTCCGTCGAAAGGACTTCAATGCCCTTCTTTTCTTCCTTTGCCATTCGGTATCCTCCTTATAAGGTGATAGTATTCCGTATGATCAACAGTTGACCTGCAGATACAGTTATCCCTCAATCGCTCGTTCCCGGATCAGGGCGCGGTTCACCTGCATCCTATTACGTACATGACTGATGGCCTTTTGGCGGGAATGCCGCAGTGGTCCAGCAACACGTGCCTTGCTTCCTCGCCTGGTACCGCGGATTCCTCAATGCCCTCTACACACAACGTGCATCGTCCCCGGGAAGGGAAACGATGCATCGCGCAACAGATATGATTATACCAGAACCGCTATGATACGTCCCTTTCGCCCGCTCATTTCGGTAACGGAGGGGTAAAGAATAAGATCAGGGCAAGCCGAAGTATGATAATGAAGAAGAAAGAAAAGAACGGAATGCAGCCCCCGATAGCGCCCCACAAGGTCCCCTGCTTTTCCGGCGGCACGACCGCAAAAGGTACGACAGCTCTCACCACCCGGTATACCGGATCGGTAACCTTCCGGAACATACCGATGATAACATTATCTTTTTTTGTACCGATCATCAGCGTCACGATGATCCTTCCGAGGATCATCCACATAAGGAAAGAGAGGGTGTAGTTGATTATTTGAAAGACGTATATGTTCATGAATGCTCCGGTTGTTTCCCTGCAAACTTAGAGACAATGCTCATTTCACCGCGAAGCCGCGAAGAACGCGAGGGGATCATTTCCAGTACCCCTTCACGGTCTTTGTGCCTTGGCGGTTCTCATTCTTTTCTTTTTTGGATCAAGAAAGCAGGCAGCCCCGCCCATGCGGGGCTGCCTGCGAAAATGAACGGCAGGTTTACTCCTGAACTCCCGCAGACGCGCCCTTCGGGATGCGGACGCTTTCCACGAAGTCCTGCATCTCCTGGCTCGGCGGCGCCGTCATGCGCGACACCGCGAAGTTCACGATGAATCCGAGCGGTATGCCGAAGAGCCCCGACGAGATGGTCTTGATGCCCCAGATGTCGAGGCCGTAGAACCGGCTGCCGACCATGTAGATCACGCAGGACAGGAAGCCCACATACATGCCGGCGAGAGCGCCGGCCTTGTTGGCCCGCTTGTCCCAGATGCCCATGACGAGCGCCGGAAAGAACGATGCCGCGGCAATGGAGAACGCCCAGGCAACGAGCTCCACGATGATCGTGATCTTGTAGGTGGCCACCCAGGCGGAGATGAGGGCCGTGACCACGAGCAGGGTGCGCGAGATCGCCAGCCGCTTGGTGATCGACGCGTGCTGGTCGATCATCTTGTAGTACAGGTCATGGGACAGCGCGTTGGAGATGGTCAGGAGCAGACCGTCTGCAGTTGACAGGGCAGCGGCCAGGCCGCCCGCAGCCACAAGGCCGGAGATCACGTAGGGAAGGCCGGCGATCTCGGGCATGGCAAGCACGATGGCGTCGGGAGCGATGGTCAGCTCATACCACTGCAGGATGCCGTCGGCGTTGATGTCGGTGAACGACACCAGTCCGACCTTGCCCCAGTTCGCCATCCACGCCGGAAGCTGGGCGATGGGCAGGCCGACGATGTTCGACAGCACTTCGCTCCGGCCGAACGCTGCGACTGCCGGCGCGGTGAAGTAGAGCAGGAAGATGAAGAAGAGCGACCAGCCCACGGACATGCGCGCGTCCTTCACCGACGGAACGGTGTAGTACCGCATCAGGATGTGAGGAAGGCCGGCGGTGCCCACCATGAGGCAGAAGGTGAGCGCCAGCATGTTCTTGGCGTCGAGCCGCGCGAACGGTTCGAGGTAGGGCTTCATCGGCTTGGACTTGCCTGCAGCAGCCCCCTTGGCAGCAGTCCACTTGGTTTTCGCGTCCTCGGCATCCGCCGGAAGTCCTTTGAGCGCCTTCTCGAGTTTTTCCTTGTCCGCCGGAGTTGCAGCGGCCGCTATCTTGGCGTTCAGGTCGGCCTTCTTCGCATCGAGGCTGCCGGGAAGGCCCTTGATGTCGGCATCGAGATCAGCGGCCTTCTGCTTCCAGAGGCCCATGACTTCGATTTCCTTGGCATCGGCGTTGATCGCCTTTTCCCGGGCGTCGATCTTCTGGAGCGCCTGACCATAGGCGATCTCGGAGATCGGGTTGCCCGTGGTCTTGAAGGACATCACCGTTGGCGGGATCAGGTAGGCCACGATCAGGATGATGTACTGGGCCACCTGCGTCCAGGTGACGGCCTTCATGCCGCCGAGCATGGAGCAGACCAGGATGCCGCCGAGTCCCACGAACACGCCGACCGAGAAGTCGAGGTTCAGGAACCGGGACATGATGATGCCCACGCCCGTGACCTGCGCGATCAGGTAGGTGAACGACGCCGTGATGGCCGCGATGATGCCGATGGAACGGGCGGCGTTGCCGCCGTACCGGGCGCCGAGGAAGTCAGGGATGGTGTACTGGCCGAACTTCCGGAGGTAGGGGCCGAGGAACACGGCGAGCAGCACGTAGCCGCCGGTCCAGCCCATGATGTAGGCCAGGCCGTCATAGCCCAGGGTGAAGATGGTGCCGGCCATGCCGATGAACGAGGCCGCGGACATCCAGTCCGAGCCCGTCGCCATGCCGTTGAAGAACGCCGGGACCGAGCGGCCGGCAACGTAATACTCCGAGACCTTGGCCGTGCGCGACAGGATGCCGATCATGGCGTAGAGGCCGATGGTCACTGCCATGTACACGTAGCCGATGGACTTCGGCGTCATGCCGAAGAATGCTTCGCCCAGCCCGAGCAGGATGACGAAGACGATGAAGCCTACGGTATAGATCCCGTAGATCTTGCCCAGGTTGTCAAGAAATCCGCCTTTCATAGCCATGCTATTCTTCCTCCTCTTCCACGCCGTATTCCTTGTCAGCCGCGTTCATCTTGATGGCATACCAGAAGATCAGGATCACGAAGATGATCAGCGATCCCTGTGCGCCCATGTAGTAGCCGAAGGGAAACCCGGCGATCACGATCTTGTCCAGCTGCGGCGCGAAGAAGATCGCCACGTAGGTCACCACGAACCAGATGACCATGACGATCGTCGTGAGCCGCACGTTGTACGACCAATATGCTTTCAACTTCTCTTTATCAAGACCTGCTAATTCCTTAGCCATACTGCCTCCTCCTTAATGATAGTAGGATTGTAATCCCTGAACCTTGAAACAGCTGCATTGTGAATGTTTATTCCTTTCACCTCCTCCCCCCTAGGGTTTCGCGATCCGCAGCAGGTCCTTCACGGTCCTGACGCCGAGCGCCGGCAGAAAGCTCAGGAACCGCTGAAAGAGCTGCGCCGTGATAAAAGCGTCCATGAGCGCATTATGCGCCGCGGAAACCTGGATCTGATATTTTTTTGCCAGACTGAACAGGTCCTTGTTCTCTTCATAGGCGTCGTACTGGCTGCGGGCGCCTCTGCTGTTGTCCTGCATCCACTTGTGCACCTGCAGGGTATCTACAACGGGATAGCGGAACTTCTTTCCCAAGAGCCGTTTCATCTCCTTGTTCAGGAACGCCAGGTCCAGGGAGAGAAAATGCCCCACGATCACCGCTCCTTCGCAGAACTTCAGAAGATCGTCGAGCACCGCGCCGATCGACGGTTTGCCCACCACCTCCGACGGCATGATGCCGTGGATCACGATGCTTTCCGACCGGAGCGCTGTTTCGGGGAAGACCATTTCGTAGAAAGTCTCGCCCAGGATGATCTTGCCGCCCTCCATGGCAACGGCCCCGATGGAAACGATGGAGTCCTTTTTCACATCGAGCCCCGTCAGCTCGGTATCCATGACCACGTAGCGTGACTGCCCGATGGGCATTGCCGGATCGGGGCAGGCCTCATAAGCCGCGCGCCGTTTGAAAAGCTCCATCACGGCGCTCATCCGCCCACCATGCCGGGCCCGTACAGGTCGATGACCCCGTCCTGGATCTTCGAGATGATCTGGAACGACTCTTTCAATATCCGCTTCTCCAGGTTGCTCATCGTACTCGGATTAACGAAGTTGTCCGGCGCCTCGCCCTGCTCGATCTGCTCCACCTGGTGATGGATCCGGAGCAGCGTGATGAACTCGAAGGCCTGGGCAAGCTCGTCGCCGACGGAATCGATGGTAGAATGTTTTCCCTTCATGGCCTCGATCCGTTCGAGCGTCGAGGTCTCGGAGATCCCCGCTTCGAGCGAAAAGAGCCGCACGAGATCGACGAGAGGACCGATGCCCCGGAATTTCAGGTTCAGCTCGTCCTTGTGTTCGCCGCCTTTTTCCACGATGAAGGTCCTGAAAAAGCCGAGGGGAGGCCGGTTCTTTACCGTTGCAGCCGCCATCTGCGCCAGGAACACGTTCTGCCCTTTCACGATCTTCATAAGATATTCACGAAGCTCGGTCCCCAGGGAATCATCGCCGTGGAGCGGCCGGAAATCGAAGAAGATGAGCGACCGCAGTACGGCCTCGGGCGTGGGACTATTGATCCATCCTGAGAAGTGCCGCTTCCAGACCGAGAGCGGCTGGCACCACTTGGGATTGCTCGCCATGTAATCGGCCGGGCAGAGCGGGAATCCGCACTTCACCAGTCCGTCACGGACAAAGAGCGCGAAGGCGGCAAAATACTTTCGCGCCGCCTCTTCCTGCGCCGCCCCGACGGGGTCCGCGTAGACGAGGGCATTGTCCTGGTCCGTCTTGAAGGTCTGCTCTTTCCTGCCCTCGCTCCCGAAGGAGAGCCAGCAATAAGGCACCGGCGGCTTCCCGAACTTCCTGTCGGCGAACTCCAGCACCTTGCGCACCAGCCGGTCGTTCAGTTCGGCGATGATCTTCGTGATGTTGCTGGCCCGCGCGCCGTCCTTGAGCAGCAGCCCGACCACCCGGTTGATCTTCGCCGACACCGGGACCAGGCCGTCGATGCTTTCCTGGCTTTCCAGGTCCTTGGCGAAGGACAGGGGCGACGATCCCTGCAGGAGCATGAGATCATGGTTCGAAAGGATCCCCTTGAGCTTCCCCTCCTTGATCACGAGGATGTGGTGGATGTTGTGCTTGATCATCTTCAGCACGGCGTCAAAGCAGTAGTCCTTCACGTCCACCCGGATGAGCGGCAGGGTCATGATGTCCTCGACCGGCGCGTCCACGTTCCGGCCCCGGGCCACCACCTTTTCCCGGAGATCGCGGTCCGTCACGATCCCCACGGGGAGCTCGTTGCGGTCCATGACGATCAGGCAGCTGATGCGGTTCTTCGACATCTCCAATGCCGCGTCGCGGATCGTGGTGTCCTCGCGGACGGTAACGACCCCCTTCGTCGCGATATCGCCCACGGGCGTCGTGAACAGGAGATGGTCGCTGCTTCCGTAGAACAGGCTCTTCGAATGCATCTCCCGGTACACTTTGTCGACATAGGTGGTGAAATGGGTCTGGAGGAAATACTCGGTGAACGACGGATTGGACTCGATCAGTTCCTTGATCTGGTCCCTTTTCAGCAGGTAGCAGATGGTGTCTTCCAGGGCAACGACGGTGGTCTTCTGCCGGTCCTGGCCCATGAGGGATACGAGTCCGAAGGTGTCCCCTTCGCCGCGGTGGTCTATGGTCAGTTCCTCACCGCTGTCGGTCCTGACGGAGACCTTCACCCCGCCCTTTTTGATGATCCTGAGAGAATCGCTCGCAGGATCGTCCTGCCTCAGGATGACGGCGTCGCGGGGATAGAACTCCATGGTCATATTCCCGGCGACAGCCTTCAGTTCCTCTTCATTGAGGAACTGAAAGGGGGGAACATTTCTCAGGAACAGTATGCTGTCTTCTGCAATTAACATATCGATCTATAAAGGAACCTGATTCCTGTTCCGCTATTAATAAGCAAAATGGATACCACAATGTCCGCAGCTATTCACTTAGTGAACGCTGGAAGAGAAGACGGAAAAGAACTGACAACGAGGATTTGATAACTTGGCAGCAGTCAGCCATCTGGTAACAGATGAAAAGGGTACTGGTGAGTATAAGGTATTTAATTTCAGTGGCTTATCAGAAATTCAGCAACGATGCAGATTTGAAGCATTCCACGCAAGGAAATGCACTAAAATGCTACATCCTAAAACAGCTTAACAAAATATCATTTATAAAATTATAATTATGATAATTTATGTTTCGATAATAACATAACTTATTGTAGTTTTTTTTATACCGTTACATTTCGTAATCTAGTTTTCATTTTTCACGTTACTATTGGTAGTAAATCCTCGAATCGTCATTGCGAGCCGAAAGCGAAGCAATCTCGCTTTTTATACATTACAGTCAGAATAAACACCGCGATCTCGGAGTTCGCTTGATCAAGCACGACGAGATTGCTTCGTCGCTAACGCTCCCCGCAATGACAGCAAAAGAGGACTGTGTCAACAGACTGTTACTATCATTTTCCCGTATGCAGCATCGTACCCTGCTCGACGGCAAAATAGATCGCGGCAAGATCCTTTGATCCTATCAGTATCCGCGGCGCTGCCCTTTCCTTCCCTGGAGCGACGGAAGAGCGTTTTGACTGGATGACAAGGTCCTCTCCGAACAGCAGCATTTTCTTTCGGTCATTGCCATCGGTCTTCGCGGTCATTTTCAGGATGGTGTTCCGGGGGATACGCCGCTTGCCCGCAGTCGTGGAGAACGCGAAGGTTCTGAGCACCCGGTTCCGGTATTTCAGCTTTCCCGTACGGGACCGGAGATCAAGGAGCAGGTATTTGGAATCGGACGCATAGAACGCCTTTTGCATGAGCAGGTACTCCTGCTCATGGTTCAGGGACGCTATCCGTTCGGAAAGCTTCGCCTGCTGTTCAATAAGCCTCCGGCGCTCGACATCATCGGGCGACTGCCCCTGCATCCCGACGAGCAAGAACGACATTACGATCAGGAGAACTCCCGCTATCGTCGTATGTTCTGTACGATGCATAACCACATCCCGACTGCTGAACTTAGTAAATATAGACTTTCGTCCCGATCTTGACGGTCTTGTACAGGACCTCGAGGTCCTTGTCCCCCACCGAAACGCAGCCATGGGTAAAATGCGTCCCCAGAAGGTCGGTAAACTTGGTGCCGTGGATCTTGTATCCGTTCCCGAGGATAAGGGCGTATTTTCCCAGCACCTCCCGGACGATGCGGTCGGGATCGTTCTCCGCGGGAACGGGCATGTTCTCCTCCACGTAGGACCAGTCCGGCCGGATCCAGACCGGGTTCCGCTCCTTCCCGAGCACGGAGAGCGACCCCAGGGGGCTCTCGAAATACCAGTTCCTGCCGGTCTCCTCCTCGATGAACTGCCTGCTGCCGGTGCCGACGACCGCGTTCAGCAGGACCTTCTCGCCCTGGCGCAGGGTGAGGCGGTTGTTCTCCGTGTCCACGACGATATAGACCTCATCGTCCTCCTGCTCCTTCAACATCTGCCGGAGCCCCTGGTTCTGCTCCTCCAGGCTCGCGGCCTCCTGCTCGAGGGCGGCCACCTTGGCGCGAAGCAGTTCGATGGGGACCTCATCGGCCTGAACGATCATCGGGAATAGGTTCAACGCCACCACAGAGACACAGAGAAACAGAGCGGAACTACACTGCGAAACAGATCTCACCGCGAAGGCGCCAAGGTCGCGAAGGAAAACTAAGCAGTGAGGCATGCTGTTCCGCCGTCCTCGCGTCCTTCGCGTCTTCGCGGTTAAAGTGTTTTGTATTTGCAGGTCATTCCGCATTGATGAATATCTTCCCGGGATTCAGGATATTGTTCGGGTCCAGCGCCCGCTTGATCTTCTTCATGGCTTCCAGCGCGGCAGCTCCGGTCTCCATCGGCAGGTAGTCCGCTTTGGAAAACCCGATGCCGTGCTCGCCCGAGATGCTCCCCTGCATACCGAGGACCGCGGCAAGGATCTCCTGCTCCGCCAGCTTGGCTGCGCTCTGTTCCTCATCTTCCAGCAGGATGTTCACATGGATGTTCCCGTCGCCTGCGTGGCCGAAATTCACGATCGTCAGTCCGTGCCGCTTCGCGATGACCTGGATCTGGGCCAGGATGTCCGGGATCCTTGCCGGAGGCACGACGATGTCCTCGCTGCGTTTCCGGGGTTTGATGGTATAGAGGGCCGGCGATATGGATCGCCGTATCTTCCACAGCCGGTCCCGGTCCGCCTGTTCCTCCGCCCTCGTGACCGAATTGGCGCCTGCTTCGCGGCACGCCTGTTCAACGACAGCGATCTCCCGCTCCGTCGTCTGCGACGCGCCGTCCACCTCGGCGAGGACCATGGCCCGCGCGCCGCCTGCGATGTCCTGCTTCAGATAATTCCCAGCCGCTGCCAGGGAGCCCTCGTCGATCAGCTCCAGGGCGCGGGGGACCACCTTGCCGGACAGGATCGCCGTGATGGCGTGCGCGGCGCTCCCGACATCGGGAAAGAACGCGGCCAGGGTACGGACGCTCTCGGGGAGGGAGAGCAATCTCAGCACGATCTTCGTGACGACCCCCAGCGTCCCCTCGGAGCCGACGATGAGCCGGGTGAGGTCGTAGCCGGCAACGTTCTTGAGCGTTCGGCTGCCGGTCCTGATGATCTCGCCGGTCGGCAGGACCACCTCGAGGCCGAGGACGTAATCCCGGGTCACCCCGTACTTCACGGCGCGAAGGCCGCCGGCGCACTCGGCGATGTTGCCGCCCAGCGTGCAGAACTGCTGGCTTGCCGGGTCCGGCGGGTAGAACAGCCCCCGCGCCTCGACGGCGCGCTGGAGGTCTCCGGTGATGACGCCGGGTTCGACGACGGCCATCCGGTTGGCCTCGTCGATCTCCAGGATCCTGTTCATGCGCTCGAACGACAGGACCAGGCCGCCCTGGAGCGGCACCGAGCCGCCGGACATGCCCGTTCCGGCCCCGCGGGGGACAACGGGGATCTGTTCCCTGTTCGCCAAACGCAGGATATCAGAGACTTCCTGCGCCGATGACGGGCGAACAACGGCCGAGGGAAGCGAAGACACGCGGGTCGCGTCGTAGGAATAGACAACCAGCTCTTCAGCGTCGGTGAAGACGTTGGCCTGGCCGACGATCTGTGAAAGTTCTTTGAGGAGGGGAGGTTTAAGCATAGACGCGGTAGTCGATCTCGGGGAAGATATTGTCCTTGTATTCATGGTCCGCCAGCCACCCTTCGTCAATAGTGCCGGCACGGATGTCGTCATACAACCGGGTGAACCGGACGATATGGTCCTGCGTCCGCTTTACCGCATATTCCACGTGGCTGCCGGTCTTCATGATGAAGGACCAGTCCGAGCTCTGGGCGAGCAGGAGCTCCCGCGCGGCCTGATTCAGCGCCCTCCGGAGCACTCCCTCCCCGCGGGGGAACCGCCGTGCCAGTTCCACCATCCGCTCAGCGGCCACATGGAGATGCCGGTAGATCCAGTCGTTCGTTCCGTTCAGCCAGACCTCGGCATAGCCCTTGTACCCCCAGCTCGAAAGGGACGGCGTGGCTACCTGGTTGATCGGATTCTCCGCAAGGTATTCCGAGGGGGTCGTCAGCTTGATGGTCTTCTGGTCATAGGCGATCTTCCGCATGAGGAAGTTGATCCAGTCCGGACCCTCGAACCACCAGTGGCCGTACAGTTCCGCGTCGTAGGGGGCCACGACTATGGGCTTCCGGTCCCGCACGATGCCCGCGAGCCACTCGATCTGCTTCTCCCGGTTGAACATGAAGTTGCCTGCATGTTCGGCTGCCCGTTCCAGCGCCCGTTGCCTGACATAGGGTTCTTTGTGGTCCGTCCTGCCGGTTATCTTGTAGTACTTGATCCCGAGGTTCACGCGCACGCCGTCGTCATGAAGATAGGGCTTGACCGTGTCGTAGTCCAGATCGAACCCCACGTCGCGGTAGAACTCGCGGTAGTTGTAGTCGCCGGGATATCCCTCGACAGAGCTCCAGACCTGCTTCGACGACTCGATGTCCCTGCCGAATGCCGCGACGCCCGATCGGCAGATCAGGGGCGCGTACACGCCGTACTTGGGCCGGGGGGTCGCATGGAAGATCCCGTGGGAATCGGTGAAGAAGTAGCGGAGGCCCGCCTCCTTCAGAATCTCGTCGAGGCCCTCGAAGTACCCGCACTCGGGCAGCCAGATGCCGCGGGGCGGCCGGCCGAGGTGTCTTGTATGCTGGTCAACGGCGACCATGATCTGGGCACGTATCGCGTTCCTGTTCTGCATGAGCGGCAGGAAGCCGTGGGTCGCGGCGCAGGTGATGATCTCCACCTTGCCGAGGTCCTGGAACCTCCTGAAGGCGGCGACGATGTTCCGGCCGTATTTTTCCTCGAACACCGTGCGCGCGTTCAGGAAGATTCCCCGGTACAGGTGCGCCAGGGCGTTGAACTCCGGCCGGTGCTTTGTCCGCTCGATCTCTTTTTCGGAAAGCTCGGCCAGTTTATTGAGGTGCCGGACATACCGGTGCTGGAGCTGCGGGTCCGTGAGCATGGCGATGAGCGTGGGCGTCAGGCTCATGGTGATGCGGAAGTCCACGCCGTCGTTCACCAGCCCGTCGAACACATTGATCAGCGGGATATAGGTCTCCGTGATGGCCTCGAACAGCCAGTCCTCTTCCAGGAACCGGTCATACTCGGGGTGATGTACATAGGGCAGATGGCTGTGGAGCACCAGTGCCAGGTAACCCTTCTCCATGCTTCCTCCGGCTTGACAATATTGAAGCTAGTAAATGCTTTTAGACACTGAAGAAGTGGATTAACTTCTCATGATAAAAGCGGATAAAAACGAGTTACTTTCACAAACCAATCATCCAAGGTGAATCCAGATGGGAAATCCGACCTTATCCGACTTTCAATCCGCAGTCGCTTAGAAGCGCCCACTTCTGGTATCCGTGTCAAAGACTGTATTATGACCACGAAAAGAAAAGCCCATCCGTAAAGGGATGGACTTTATCGCAGAACAGGATGCGCTTTGTGACCTCGCCGGGCCATCGCTATTTTTTTGCCTTCGGTTTCGAGAACAGGCCCGGCGACGATATCTTCAGCATCCGCCGCTGGCTCATGAGCTCCTGCACCTGCTGTGATGAAAAGCCTCCGGACGTGGAGCCGCTCATGCCGTAGAGCTTCATGAATTCCTCGTCCATCAGCATCCATTCCTCGTCCAGAACGTCGGAGACGCCGTCCCGCGGCATGGTGACCGAATTGGAGCGGATCAGGGTGAGGAAACGGCCATTGGGCGCGAGAAGCCCCAGGTCGGCGCAGAACGAATGATTGGGACGGCCGAAATCGAAATACCAGTTGCCGATGCGGTCAGGAACTTCCTGATCGAAGAAGGCCGTTGCATTCGTCCCGTCGAACAGCACGCCGGTGACATCATAGACCCGGACACAGAGCTTGCTGTCCCACCCGAACCATGCTTTTTCCTTCTCGAGCCTTGTCTGGGGCAGTTCCCAGTAGGAGAAGGCCATATGAGGATCGCGCGCCATCAGCGCCATCCGCTCGCTTCCGTATTCATGGGCAAGCGTGTCAAAGGGGACCGCCGGTCGCTGTTCCTCCGTCCCGGTGTAGTACTTTGCGTCTGCCACCCGTTCCTGCGCCAGGAGCGGCTCTTCCGCTCCAGGAGGAATCTGCCAGGGACGGCGGACCGGGGCCTGCACCGCGGGCGCTTCAGGTCTGCCGGCCTTTTTTGCGACCAGCTTTTTTACTGCCGCTTTTTTCACGGCCGGCTTCTTTTTTGCCTTGGTCCCGGGTGCCTTCGCCTTGCTCACGGCCTTCACGGCTGCTTTTCTTTTGCTCGTGGACGACGAAGCGCCTTTGGCAAGGGCCTTCACGATGTCCGCCTTATTCGAACCGGCAGGCAGGGATATCTTGTTCTTTTTGGCCAGGGCCTTGAGCTCTGCAACGGTCTTGGATGTCAAGTCGTTCTTTTTCATCTCAACCCCCTTTCCCTTCTTTCCGGTCTCACTTCATCGACGAATGAACTATACCACAAAAGCCTTCATTTATCAAACCAGCCGGGGCGCCGACCAGCACGCCCCGCTTTGACAAAACAGCTCGAAAACCTTATACTGCACGCGATGAAGACACGCGTCGTGATAACCGGAGCAGGGGCTGTGACGCCTCTCGGAAATGACCTTCCGACGACCTGGGCGGCCCTCAAGGCGGCGCGGTCGGGCATCGGCCCTATAACGAAGTTCGATGCGTCATCGTTCCCCTCCCGCATCGCCGGCGAGCTCAGAGGGTTCGATCCTCGTTTGTTCATGAGCGCGAAGGAAGCACGCACGACCGATCCGTTCATTCACTATGCCCTTGCGGCCGCGTTCATGGCGATGGAAGATTCGCGGCTTTCCCTCACTCCGCATTCCGCACTCCGCACCGGAGTCCTTGTGGGTTCCGGCCGCGGCGGGGTCATGACGAACGAGAAGAACCTCATCGCCTTCATGGCGAAAGGACACCGCGCGGTCTCTCCGTTCTATACGCCCATGACGCTTGTCAACATGGCCTCGGGCTGCCTTGCCATGGAACTGGGGGCCCGCGGCCCCTGTCTGGACGTATCCACCGCCTGTGCGACGGGAACCCATGCCATCGGCGAGGCCATGAAGATCATCCAGCGGGGAGACGCCGATGTGATGATCGCGGGCGGCACCGAGGCGGCGCTTTCACCGCTGGTACTGGCCGGCTTCTGCCAGGCAAAGGCGCTTTCTCACCGGAATGACGCACCGGAGACGGCCAGCAGACCCTTTGACCGGGACCGTGACGGATTCGTGCTGGCAGAGGGCGCCGGGGTCCTGATCCTGGAGGAATTGGGGCACGCGGAAAAGCGGGGTGCAACAGTATACGCAGAACTGGCAGGATACGGGTTGACCTCCGACGCTTTTCATTATACGAGGCCCGATCCGCACGGCGAGGGGGCGTCACGCGCCATGACGCTGGCATTGACCGACGCAGGGATGGGGCCCGAGGAGATCGATTATCTCAACGCCCACGGGACCTCGACCGTATCGAACGATGCCATCGAGACGCTGGCCATCAAGCGCGCCTTCGGAGATCATGCAAAGAAGCTTGCCGTGAGCTCCGTCAAGTCCATGCTCGGCCATATGCTCGGCGCCGCGGGCGCCGTGGAAGCGGCTGTGACCGCACTCGCGGTGCGCGACGGCATCATCCCGCCGACCATCAATTACAGAATTCCCGACCCTGCATGCGACCTGGATTACGTGCCGAACACGGCGAGAGAACAGCGCGTCAACGCCGCGCTCTCTTGCTCTCTCGGGTTCGGCGGAACCAACGCCGCGCTGGTGCTCCGGCGGCCAGGGCCGTGACCTTCACCATGCCAGAGGAGGCTTTATGATAGGATCGAAATTGTACCAGAAAAAAGAACGGCTGTACCTGTTCCTCGTTCTCTACGGTGTCCTGGCGCTGCTCGGCGCCGCGTACAGCATCGTGCTGATCAACCGCAACCAGGACCCCTCGGCGGCAGCAGGGTTCATGTTCGTCTTCGGCGCGGGGATGTGCGCTGCGACCTATATCCGCGGAAGGAAGCCCGTTGTGGTCGTACAGGAGGAGCGGCTCGAACTGAACCAGACGAACCGTCCCGAGTACGTCCGATACAAGGACATCACCAACGTGGAGCAGCGCGGAAAGGGACAGATCGTCCTCAGTGTCCGGGACGGCCATACGCCGCGCAAAGTGATCATCTATGGCCAGTATATGGAAAAAAAGGACGTGGAACAGCTTGCGGTGTTCCTCAAGAAGAAAGGATGGAAGCGCTGAAGGGATTTTGGAACCCATTCCGCAAATTCGTTGCGTCAACCTGCCTCCGTTGGCCGGAGGTGAATGATGAAATCGTGAACCAATACGCTCGTCTGCTTCCCGTCTCCTCTCAACGTTTGGATCCTTCAAGCCTATGTTCTGCGCCCATCCCCTGCTGATAAGGCTCTCCCGTTCTCAGAGCCTGCCGGGACCTACCCTATGAGCTCTTTTACCTTTGCTTCGAACTCTTCGGCCTTGCTCTGTTTCCCAATGCCGCGAATGGTGTCCCGGCAGGGATCGATCAGCCCGGTAAGATCGGAATTGGTCTTGCACTTTTCTATGCGCCCCACAAAGGTGTCAGCTTCAGGTCCGAGAACCTTGTACATATAATCGATCATGTATTGCTTCGCGCTGACGTTCAGGAGCTGTGCTTTTGACGCTGTGGTTTGGGTTTGGGCTTGAGTTTGGGACTGGAGCTGAACTTGGATCGCAGACTTTGGGGCGGTCTTGCGCTCGATGAAACCATTGGCCTCAAGATCGCTCACGATGATCTTGCCATCGAACATGCCCGAGATCTTGGCGAGCAATGCCTGTTCGCTCGTGGTGCCGTCGATCATGATGAGCACCGAACGGTGCTTGATCGGCAGTTTGTTGACGCGTGTAGCGATTTCCTGTTCACCCTTGGCCGACTTGACGAAAATATCAGTCTTATCCATTGTGAGCACTCCCTGTGGGCTCCCGCCATCCCAATGTATCTGGATTTTTGGATCAATTGCTAAGATAAGTGCAATTCAACTGCCAGATATAAATACCAGTACAAATCAATATTTTACAAAACATCTGCGTTGGTTTTTCTCAGAAATAAGACTGGATCGTATCATTTTTGTGACAGAAAGGCACACCCTATAAAGTAACGGGGAAGAGTGGATACGGCTTTAACAGAACACCCGGGAGAACACGCTTTGGTTGAACCATATCATCCTGCCCGCTGCAACGACGTCAACAGCATGGAGAGGCGGAGCGGACAGAAACGGACATACATCGTCCATGGTGATCATGAAAGTTAACAGTTTGGAAAAACGCGGGACGGTTTACAGTGTCCAAGAAGAAAGGCTGGAAGCGCTGAAGGGGTCCTGACAGCCCCTTTCAGCACCATTGACGTGTTTACTTGCGGCCGGTGACCGAAGACTCAGGCTTGAACTTCGAGCGGAACATCTTCTTAAGGGGCGAGCAATCGGCTGCGACATCATGGGCGTACCGGATGATCCAGAAGGTCCTCTCCCTCGTCCGCTGGCTGGCCGCGGGTCCGAATATGTTCTGCGCCACGCACAGTCCGAACTCGTCCTGGTGGCCGGTCACATCGTCCCATTCCCGTTCATACTGTTTATATTTCTCTCCGAGCGCCCTGATGCGCACCTCCGACCCTTCAGCAGTCCTGTACGATCGGATATAGTGATCATGCAGCTCGGCGGCCAGCGTCTTCTCCCCCCCGGCGACATCCTTGTCCATGATCCAGAAGGTCAAGGCAAGCATCTCGTGATAGACGGCCTCTGCGGGAACACCCTTGAACGGCGAGTCGCTGCGCTGCAGTTCGTCCTTCACAAACTCCGTAGCGTGCCTGACACCCACGTCGAACAGGAATGCACCGAGCTCCCGGCGCGCCTGCTCCTTTGGCAGGCGCTTGATCCGCTCGGCCTGCTCCCGTGTCATGGCATCGTGCCTGCCGGTGAGCCTTCGTTTGAACCAGGTAATCATATTCATGCTTCTGGCATTCCTCCGTTACGGTGACGTGGCGGGCATCATACCACTTTGTGCGTGCATACTCAAGGATTCGATGGCGGATTTCTAAATACGGTCACAGCTTGGTCATGATCGGAAGTCTACCGAATGCAGACAGGCCTTCCTGGCAGCAAAGAAAATATTAGTTTACAGCCATATGGATTTGTGCTACTGTTCAGCAGCTTAGTTGCAGCAGCTTAGTTGCAGATCACATATCAATGCGGACGGACGCGCCCGGAGAAACGCTTTACAGCGCGGTTCGGGAGAGAAGGCTGGCTAATGATGCGAGAGCATCGTATCCGGTCTTTTTTTTATTTAAACAGAAGGCAGCAGGCAGGGACGCAGACCAGGGAGGCTGCGGCTGGCCTGATCATTCTGAATCGTGTCAGGACGCATCCGGCATTCCTCCCCCGGCAATCCAGCGCATTCAACGCGAACACGAGAGACCGCCCCGGCAGTCCTCGCTATTCTCTTCAGGAGGTGTGATATGGGATTCTTCGGCAATCTGTTCGGAAAGAAGGAAGAGCTGCCGCCGCTCGACCCTGCCAGCCCCGCGGCAAAACGCATGGACAAGTTCAAGAAGGAACTGGAAGCATTTGTCGGGAAGATGAACGACACGCTCGAGTTCGTGCCCGCCGACGAGGCCGTTTACTGCTTCGTCGGCAAACCGCCGGCGATGTTCGGCATGGCATGGTTCCATGACGGGAAGGAGCACAACCTCAAATCGCTCGCCAAGGACAAGGGCCTGTCAAACAAGAAGCTCCAGGTCATGTCGCTGAAACTTGGCGAGGTCTATGAGAAACACATGGGAGAACCATCCTTCTCCCTGATCATCGCGGGAAAAAGCGTGAAGGTCCACCCCTCCGATGCCCTTCGCAACGACGTGGTCCAGATCATCCACATCCTCGAATAAGGACATTCGCCTCGCAGACACAGATCGGGCGGCCATCAGGCCGCCTTTTTTATTGCCGCACCACCGCATAAAAACTGAACAGGGGTTACGAAAATTCCGCAACCACTTTCTTTTGCATATTGGAACATGCAATTGCGTGGTTTTCCATGGGCCGGATGTCCAGCGGAACAGCCCTCGGCGACAGCTACATGACCGACCACGGGCTGTATGATCTCATGGCCGTATCCTGGACCCTGCTGATCAGTTTGAACGTCTCTTTCAGCAGTGTTTTGTCAAGCGAACCCAGGCCGTGGGGATCCAGGAAATTGTCCGGTTCTTTCCCCGCCTGGATCTGCCCATACTGATGTTTGAGCCGAAGGGACATCAGGAATTCGAAGGCCTGTTCAAGCTCGCTCGATAATGCGCCGCCCAGCGAGGTGCCGTCCCGCAGTGATGAAAGCCGCTCGATGGTGGACGTCTGGTACACCCTCTTGTCCAGCGCTAAAAGCCGCGCGGCATCGATGATCGGGCTGAGCCCTCTGAGCTTGATGTTGAACTTGCCGCGATGTTCGCCGTTCTTTTCGCAGGAGAACCGTTTGAAGAGGTCGAGCGGCGGCCTGTTCATTATTGCAACGCCGGCCATATGGGCGAAAAAGAGGCTCTTGTCCCTGACCTCATGGCCCAGGAAGGCCCGGAGCCGCTCCGCAAGCAGCAGGTCCCCGTGAACCGGCCGGAAATCGAAAAAGATCAGCGACCGGAGGATCGCCTCGGGTGTCGGTGTCTGGATCCATTTTGAGAAGTATTTTTTCCACGTACTGAGCGGCTGGCACCATTTCGGATTGCTCGCCATGTAATCGGCGGGGCACGGGGGGAATCCGCATCGCTCCAGGGCGTCCCTCATGTGGACGGCGAACCGGGAGAAATACGCCGCGACGGCCGTGTCGTCGCCGGCCGGCCGGTCTTCGTAGATGATGGCGTTGTCCTGGTCGGTCTTAAAGGTCTGCTCTTTCCTGCCCTCACTGCCGAAAATGATCCAGCAGTAGCCGGCGGGAGGCGGCCCCATACGGGCTTCCGTGATCTCCAGGACCCGTTTCAGCAGCCGGTCGTTGATCTCGGTGATGATCCTGGTGATGTTGCTTGCCTTTGCCCCGTCCCTGATGAGCAGGGTTATGATCCTGTTGATCTTCCTGGCGACGGGAACGAGCCCGTCGATCGTATCCTGGTTCTCGATCTCCCGGGCGACAGCCAGCGGGGACGTCCCCTGCAGCATCATGAGATCATGACTGGTCAGGATCCCTCTCAACTCTCCCTGGCTGACCACGAGCAAATGATGGATGTTGTACCGGATCATCTTGAGGAGGGCCTCGAAGCACGGGTCCCGCGCCTCCGCCTTGATGATGGTGCAGCTCATGAAATCGCCCACCTTATCCCCGCTGTCCCTGCCCTTGGAGAGGACCTTGTTCCGCAGGTCCTTGTCCGTGATCATCCCGGCAGGCAGGCCGTCGGCGTCAAGCAGGACAAGAGAGCTGATATTATGGTCAGCCATGATCTCAGCCGCCTCTCGGATGGTCACGTCCTCCGACGCCGTGATCACCTTCTTGGTCGCGAGGTCTTCCAGAATGTTCGTGAACAGAAGCTTGTCCCCGCCGCCGTACAGGAGCGTCCGGTCATGCATCTCCTTGTAGGCCATGTGCATGAGCCGCTTCAGAAGGGACCGGAGGCAGAACGCGGAGAATTCCGCGTTCGTTTTCAGCAGGTCCAGGACCGTGTTCTTGTCCATGAGATAGCACACGGTATCTTCCGAAGCAACGATCGTGTCCAGCGAAATCTCGCCGAACAGAAAGGAGCGCAGGCCGAAGAATTCTCCGGCGGTCCGGAAGTCCACCAGCACTTCCTCGTCTTCGTTGGTGCTGACGAACACCTTGACCGCCCCCTGCCGGATGATGACAAGATGCTCAGCGGCAGGGCCGTTCTGGCGAAGGATGGTCTTCCCCTTGGGATGGAACTCCAGCGAGAGGTCCTTCACGATGTCGCTCAGGACCTCATCATCCAGACATTTGAACGGTGGTGTTTGTTTGAGGAAGGTGAACGCGTCTCGGGTAGTCATAGTAGTGCCTCGCTCGGAGGCCCCTAGGTGGCCCTGTCAAGGGCCTTTCGTACAGCCCTTTTCATCTCATCATGCATCAGGGGTTTGATGATGAAATCGCATGCGCCTGCCTTAATGGACTCAACCGCCGTGGTCAGGGAGGCATAGGCGGTGATGACGATCACTTTTTGCGTCGGTTTGGTCTTGCGGTATTTTCGCAGCAGGTCTATGCCGCTGATGCCGGGAAGGATGATGTCGGTGATGATGAGGTCGTAGGACCTTCGGTCGAGGAGGGTGAACGCGGTCTCTGCGCTGTCGGCCATGTCCACCTCGTAGCCTTCGCGCAGGAACACTCTCTGCAGCGATGCACAGAGCGTATCCTCGTCTTCAACGATGAGCAGTCGATCAGCCATTGCGCCTTACCGGAAAGCTCCCCTCCTGTCGCGGTAATGCTCGTTCCTGTTCTCCACTCGTTGCCGTAAAGTGCACGTGATGTCACCTATGGTGATATTCTAAATTAATGGAGTGGGATATGTCAAGAAAAGCGCATATTATTCTGTCGATATCCTTGATGTTTTACTATAAGGCAACGTTGAAATGAGTACTTTCGTAACGAGGCACAAATTACATAGAGATGGCCGCATTCCGGAAAGTGACAGGGGATCGTAAGTAAAAGCTGAGTTCAAGAGGAGCGTCATGTCAGACCGCGGTTCACGTAAGTATGCCTTTTCCCCTCCCTCATAGCATCTTCAGCCGTACCTGATTTTATCACTATTTCGCACAGCAACGCGAACCCGTCTGGCATCTTCATTACCAAGGATCTTTTCTAAGAACTATTGCCCCTGGCCCTAGGAACTAATGCCGATTTACCTTTTTCCCGCCTTGGGGTATCTTGGAATCAACAAGAGTAAAAAACCACCCGGAAGGAGGGCATGAACATGTTGAACAAAGGCGGACATACAGTGAAGGCAGGGACCTACTGGAACATGGCGAACGGCAGCAGGGTGCAGATGGATCAGGAAGGCGTCCTTCCCGGCAGCGGACAGACCCGCTACATCA
>JAGVOT010000021.1 GCA_020052615.1 Nitrospirota bacterium
CCTGGATGCCGTACGACTTGTCCGCGCCGCCCTCGATGACCTTCCGGAGGAATATGATCTGGTCGTTCCATTCCTTGATGGCCACGTTGAAGTTCTTTACCCGGTCCATGGTCAGCGCCAGGTCCGTCAGTTCGTGGTAATGGGTGGCGAAGAGCGTGCGCGCCCTGAGCTTTTCATGGATGAACTCTGCCACGGCCCAGGCGATGCTGATGCCGTCGAAGGTGCTGGTCCCCCTGCCGATCTCGTCGAGGATGATGAGGCTCTTGTCCGTGGCGTTGTTCAGGATGTTGGCGGTCTCGTTCATCTCCACCATGAAAGTGCTCTGGCCCCGGGCGATGAAGTCCGATGCGCCCACGCGCGTGAACACCCGGTCAACGATCCCGATACAGGTTTCCTTCGCCGGGACGAAGCTGCCCATCTGGGCCATGATGGCGATGAGCGCCACCTGGCGCATATAGGTGGACTTGCCGGCCATGTTCGGACCGGTGATGATGATCAGCTGGTTCTCGTTCGTATCGAGCAGCGTGTCGTTCGACACGAAACGCTCTTCAGTGAGCTGTTCGATCACCGGGTGCCTTCCCTCAACGATGCGCAGGACGTCGCCGTCGTCGATCACGGGACGGGCATAGTTGTTCTTCGCCGCTGCCTCGGAAAGCGAAGCGATGCAGTCGAGTACGGCAAGCCTTCGCGCCATGTCCTGGATGCGCACGGTCTGTGCGGCTACCTTCTCGCGGATCTCCTGGAAAAGCCGGTACTCGAGGTCCAGGATCTTTTCCTCGGCGCCCAGCACCTTCTCTTCGTATTCTTTCAGCTCCGGCGTAATGAACCGCTCAGCGTTCGCCAGGGTCTGCTTCCGGATATAGTCCTGCGGCACGTTCGCCAGGTTCGTCCTGGTCACTTCGATGTAATAGCCGAAGACCCGGTTGTAGCTCACCCGGAGGGAATTGATGCCTGTGCGCTCCCGTTCGCGCTGCTCGATGGCGGCAATGAAGCCTTTCCCCTCGGTGCTGATCGACCGGAGTTCGTCCAGTTCAGGGCTGTGGCCTTTTTTGATGAGCTTTCCTTCGCGAAGGGTGTAGGGAGGATCGTCATGGATGGCGTTCTCGATGAGTTGATGGACGTCCTGCAGGTCGTCCCATCCGTCATGTACTGTCTTGAGCAGGCCGGCGGCGCTGGGGGCGAGGAAGTTCCTGAGGTCCGGCAGGACAATGAAGGACTGGCGCAGGGCAACCAGGTCGCGTGCATTCGCCATGCCGAGGGAGGCTCGGCTGATGAGCCTCTCAAGATCGTAGACCCTCCCGAGGGTGTTCCGGAGGCTCGCGCGCACCTGGTGGCGTTCCTTCAGTTCGGCCACGGCGGTCAGCCGGGCATCGATCTCCCGTACGTCCAGGAGCGGGTTCAGGAGCCATTCGCGAAGCTTCCGGCCCGCCATGGAAGTGACCGTGTGGTCGAGCACCGACAGGAGCGTGCCTTTGCTCGAGCCGTCGTAGATGTTCTTCACCAGTTCGAGGTTTCGCTGGCACGGCCCGTCCAGGACCATGAAGGACCGGACGAGGAACGGCCTGACGCCGCGTATGTTCGCAAGCGCTGTCTTCTGGGTCTCCTCGATATACCGGAGGGCGGCGCCGGCAGCCGAAACGCCCAGGGTCATGTCGCCGCATCCGAACCCTTCGAGCGTAGCCGTCTTCAGGTGGTCGAGGAGGGACTTCTTCGCGGTCTCCCGGTCGAAGGTCCAGTCATCGTAGGGATTGATCGCCTGCGTGTACTGCCGGAGGAGGGCCGTAAGTTCCGATGCGGTCTCCTGTCCTTTCGGCAGAACGATCTCGCGCGGCGTGAACCGTGAGAGCAGGGTGTCAAGCTCTGCTAGATTGCCCGATCCGTCCACCTCGGCCATGAAGAAATCGCCTGTGGAGATATCGAGGAAGGCCGCGCCGTAGCCTTCTTTCGCGGGATAGAGCGAGGCGAGATAGTTGTTGTCCTTGGCCTCCAGCAAGTTCGCGTCGAGCACGGTCCCGGGCGTCACGACGCGGATGACCTCGCGCTTCACGATGCCCTTGGCGAGCTTCGGGTCCTCCACCTGCTCGCAGATCGCCACCTTGAAACCCCGCCGGATGAGCTTGGCGACGTAGCCTTCGACCGCATGGTACGGAAACCCGCAGAGGGGAGTCTCGATTCCCTTGGACTTGTTCCGCGCCGTAAGGGTGATCTCAAGGACCTTGGACGCCGTCACCGCGTCCTGGTCGAACATCTCGTAGAAGTCGCCCATGCGGAACAGCAGGATCGCGTCAAGGTGCTGACGCTTGATCTCGCGGTATTGTTTCATGAGGGGAGTAAGATCGGTCATAAGAATCAGTCAAGAGACAGTCGATATTCGTGATGCAGTCGTCAATCGCAGTGCAGTCGCAAGTATCTCATGCTTAATGCAGTCATCCCCGTGCAAGCGGAACGGTTCATGCAAAACCCAACGCATTGTGTAAGACTAACAACGCGGGTCACGCGCCGCCTTAAGGCGCGTCGCTGTGGACCCGCCTCGTTAGAATCATCGACCGATTTTACTCGTACTACCTGCCTTACCATTGCACCTTGTCTGTTAATAAAGAGGTGTCAAAGAATGTGTTTCTTTATGTTGTTGATTCCGTTTCCCAGAAGAATGCAGCCAACAATTGATATAAGGCCCGTTGTTGCCGTAATCATTAATGTACTTTCACGCAACGGATATCCAAACCAAAATAATCTTATAAGATCTGTCAATGAATAACCAATTGTGAAGCAGACACCGGTAACCACCATGGATGCAGGTACTTTTAATTTATTGAACATCTCAAGAGCAACTTTATTGTTTTCATCTGCCATAGCGCTATGCCTCCCAACACGATTGCTTTCGGGTCTAACCAGTATATATCTATCCATATATGGATAGGAAAGAACGAATTTTCGGTCTTAGCGAATTTAGCAAAAACAATGTCGGTCTCTTATAACTACCCCTTCGTGGGCACCTGCATTCCAAGCTTCTTCAACACATTTTTGATATCCACCCAGACCCACTTCTTCTCCCCCGGGCTCCGGAGGAGATAGGACGGATGGAAAGTCGGCATGACGGGGATGCCCTCGTACTCCTGCCAGACGCCGCGCAGCTTCGTGATGCCCTGCTTTGTGTTGAGCAGGTTCTGTGTCGGCACGTTCCCGAGCGTAACGATGACCGTGGGATGGATGGCCCGTATCTGCTGCTTCACGAAACCTATGCAGGACTCGACCTCGTCGGGTTCGGGATTTCTGTTGTTGGGGGGCCTGCACTTGACAATATTGCAGATATAGACCTCGGCCCTCTTGATGTTCATGCCCTTTTCGATGATGTCGGTAAGGAGCTGTCCGGCCGCGCCGACAAAAGGCCTTCCCTGCTGGTCTTCCTCGAACCCCGGTCCTTCTCCGACGAAGACGATCACGGCTTTCGGGTTGCCTTCGCCGAAAACTATGTTCGTCCTGCCCTTGTGCAGTTTGCACCGTCTGCAATCCCCGATCTCTTCGCGGATGGATTCCAGCGTGAGCGGCTGTCCTGTCTGAGACGGCGCAACGGTCTTCTCAGGCTCTTTGGCGACAGGAGGAGCGCCCGGTGTTAATATGATCTGTTCTTTCGGTAGAGAGGCCACAGCAGGTTGCACCACCGGGATCTGGATATTCGGCGCCCCTGCTTCAATGGACTTGACGCCAAGCGCGCGCTGATACTCAAGGTGCGCCCGCACGTCGGTAAGGATGTCGAGGAATTGCTTCTGAATGTCACTCATTATTTTGTCTGGTAGTATCTGTAGTGAGGTGGCGGTTTTAATCCGCAATCCGCAATTGAGAAATTCAGTTCCCCCACTTCAGCTTCGTCCGCAGGATCTCGTAGTAGTTCTTGGTGGGATGTTTGATAAGTTTGACGCGGTATTTGGCCTTCCTCACCTCGACGATATCGTTCAGACGCAGAGGGCTCACCACCTGGCCGTCCAGGGAAAGGGAAACACCTTCACTATGGGAAACAAGCTTCACCCGGACGATCGCGCTGTCGGGGATCGCGATGGGGCGGTTCGAGAGGGTATGAGGACAGATGGGCGTCACGACGAAGCACTGGAGCGCCGGATGGATGATCGGACCGCCGGCTGACAGGGAATAAGCCGTGGAGCCTGTAGGCGTCGCGAGGATCAGCCCGTCAGCGCGGATCGAGGTGAGATAATCCTCCCCCACCGACACCTCGAGCGATACCATGCGGGCAATGGCGCCCTTGCTGATGACCGCGTCGTTCAGAACGTTGTATTCGGAGACCTTTTTCCCTCTGCGGATGATGCCTGCCGTCAGCATCATGCGTTCCTCGGCCTGCAGCTTCCCGGCAAGGGCCTTTTCCAGGTTCGCGTAAAGTTCATTGAGCGATACCTCGGCCATGAAGCCCAGGCTCCCGAGGTTCACGCCGAAGATAGGAACGTTCTTCTTTGAGTCGGCAACGAGCCGGGCCGCGGAGAGGAGCGTTCCGTCGCCGCCAAGGACGATGATCATATCGACCAGGGACGGAAGGTCGCATAACGCGACGCCCGCCATGCCCAGATCGGAAGCGGTCCGCTCGTCGAGAAAGACCTTCTTCCCTCTCGCCGACAGCCATTTCGAGAGCTTTCTGACGGCACCATGCGCCCTGGGTATGTTCTTTGCGATGATCCCGATCTTTTTCATAAGAATACCAATATAACCACGGGTCCCGCGAAGCGGGACGCACGGATGAGCACAGATTTAAACCGCTGAACGGTGAATTCGATATAGGTCCTAACCCGGACAAGCCGGAAAATCTAAAGGCGTTTCTCGCAAAGCTCGCAAAGTACGCCAAGAAAAGCAGGTGAGGCTTTTGTTTTCAAATAAAAGCGGCTAAAGCTTTGGACTTTCTTTGCGACCTTTGCGCGCTTTGCGAGAAATATTCTTGCCATTTTGAGAAGAATATAATTCGTAACTAACTAACCGTGTGCGGCGCAGCCGCCTGTGGTTACAAGCAGTCTGTCATTTGATTTCGATGACCTTCTTGTCTCCTATCGTCTTCTTGAGATCGGCAAGCAGTTTCTCGTATCGTTCCCCTTCGGCAAAGAACCCGAGTTCCCTGCTGTTTTCCGACACGTCTGAGAAATAGACGTTGAGCTTGTCTGCGGGAAGCTCGTCTTCCGCCTGTTCGGCCCATTCTATCACCGTTGCTCCGTCGGAATCAATGTACTCCTCGAACCCGATGGATTCCAGCTCCGACGGGTCCTTCAGCCGGTAGAGGTCGATGTGATAAAAAGGGATCCGTCCCCGGTACTCGTTCACGAAGGTGAACGTGGGGCTCGTGATGTACTGGTCCCGGACCTGGAGCCCCTGGGCGATGCCGAAGGAGAAGTGGGTCTTGCCGGCGCCGAGGTCGCCGAACAGGCAGACCAGGTCGCCGGGTTCAAGCATCGATCCCAGGACCCGCCCGACCTCTTCGGTCTGTTCCGTGTTCGAGGTGATGATGCTGAACATCAACCCGCCTGTTGTGCGACGGCCCTGACGACATCACGCTTTCCCACGATGCCGACGACCTTCCCGGAACTGACCACGGGAAGGAGATGCGCTTTTTTTTCGGACATGATCGTGGCGATGTCGGTGAGCGTGGTGTCCTCGGTGATCGTGACGACCTTCTTGGTGCTGATATCGCCGACCTTTGTCGCCGTCAGCCGTTTAACATCCTCGGCGAACTTCTTTGAGCTCTCGAGGTAAATGACCGCGTCCAGGAAGCTGACCACGGTCGGGATATGGAGGCGCTTGTTCCTGCTGATGAGATCGTTCTCGGTCACGATGCCGACAACGGCGCCACGCGCGTCGACGACCGGCACGCCGCTGATCTCGTTCGCCACGAGAAGGCTGGACAGTTCCTCGATGGAGGTGTCGGGCGTTACGGTCACTACGTCCTTGGTCATGATGTCTTTCGCGGTCAGCATAAGCCCTCCTTCAGAATTCTGCCACAGAGGCGCAGAGAAGAACAGATTCGTATTCCAACGCTATTGGTAAATGCTTCAGCTTCTTTTTCCGTCATTCCCGCACAAGCGGGAATCCAGGCTTATCAGGCTGTCACTGGATCCCCGTTTTCACGGGGATGACGAAAAAGGCTGCAAAAGTTGTTTACATTATTCGCTGGTTTCAATCGTCCGCTTCATTGCTTCCGGTATCCTCTCGATCAGATCCCCGGCGATCATCCCGGCTTCGCCCTTCTCTTCCGCTGCCAGGTCGCCGGCAAGGCCGTGGAGATAGACGGCAAGGCACGCGGCCGGTGTCGGGCCGTATCCCTGGGCGAGCAGGCTCCCGATCATGCCCGTCAGCACGTCGCCCGTACCGCCGCTCGCCATGCCGGGGTTGCCCGTCGTATTGACGAACACCTCCCCGTCGGGCGTTGCGATGACCGTCCCCGCTCCCTTGAGCACCACGGTCACACCGAACTTTGCGGCAGCGTCAGAGGCCATGCCTATCCTGTCACTCTGGACATCGTCGGTCGAAACACCCAGGAGCCTCGCCATTTCCCCGGGATGAGGCGTCAAGACCACGGGCGCCTTTGCCTTTTTCAGCGCGGCAACGGACCCCGCAAAGGCATTAACCCCGTCGGCGTCGATCACCAGCGGGATGGACATGCGCTGGACCAGGTTGATGACGACCTGGACGGTCTCATAGTGCGTCGTGAGCCCCGGGCCGATCGCACAGGCCGTCATGCTGCCTGATGCCTTGAGGAGCTCATCCTCCGAACCGATGCCGAGCGTGCCGTCAATGCTCTCACCGGCGGGAATGCACATGGCCTCCATGACCTGCTGCTGGATGAGGGGAATGATCCCCATGGGCGCGGCGACGCTCACCAGGCCCGCGCCGGTCCGCAGGCCCCCTCGCGCTGCCATCACCGCCGCACCGGCCTTGCCCAGGGAGCCGGCAATGATCATGAGATGCCCGAAGTCTCCCTTGTGGGAATCCCGGTCGCGCTCGCCCGTCAACCCCCAGGCCAGGCCGTGTTCCAGAAGACCGACGCGTATCTTTTCCTTCTCGATGACCTCCGTCGGGATGCCGATGTCCGCCACCCGCACCTGCCCCGCGAAGGCGGCCCCGGGATACAGCACCAGCCCCCGCTTGGGCACTACCATGGTCACCGTAAGGTCCGCCCGAACCGCAGCACCCATCACCTCGCCGGTATCGGCGTTAACGCCCGTGGGGATGTCCACGGCCACGACCGGCCGCCCGGCCATGTTCATAAGCTCCGCGGCGATCGCGTAGTTCCCTTTGAGCGGCGAAGAAAGCCCCACCCCGAGCATGGCATCGACAAGCACGTCGGACCACGCTATCAGCTCCGCGATAGCCGGGGACGCGGCATTCGGGATGATCTCCACATCCATCTTCCTGAGGATCGCGAGGTTCAGCTTTGCTTCGCCCGTGAGGGCCGCGAAGGACGCAAGGAGGCATACCCGCACGGGAATGCCGCGGATCCGGAGCCTGCGCGCCAGGGCGAGCCCGTCGCCGCCGTTGTTCCCCTTGCCGCAGAGGATGCCCACCTTCACGCCGTCAAGGCCTTCGAAGAAGCGCTCCATCTCGAAGACGACGGCGGACGCCGCGTTCTCCATCAGGACCGGCCCGGGTATGCCGAACTCCCGTATTGCCCGGCGGTCGATGTTCCCTATTTGTTTTGCAGTGGCGATCTTCATACGTTATGTACCGATCAAAATCCAAATTAAAAAGGCAGGAGTGTTTCTCGCAACCAGAAGTAGGCGCTTCTAAGCGAGGCGCCAAGCTCGCAAAGAAAAACGAAGCTTGTTTGTCTTAAACCTTTGCGTCCTTTGCGTGCTTAGCGAGAGACGCACTTTGTTCTGACTTGCCCGGCTCAGATTGTGCTTATTGCATATCTCGAATCAGCGCCCGATCCCGTCACGCCTCGTGGTGGACCTCGGTGGCGCCATACCGCGCTCCGCCGATAAGCACCGCGTGGGCAACGGCATACCCCTCGTCGTGGGAATAGCTGAGCATGATCTGGCTGACGCCCTTGAGGTCGGCGAGGTCCTTTGCCGCGCCCGTGATGTTCACAATGGGCCCGCCGCCTTCGCCGTGCAGCACCTCGATATCGGTCCACTTCATCCCGGCCGAGAGGCCGGTGCCGAATGCCTTCAGGACGGCCTCTTTTGACGCGAAGCGCGCCGCATAGTGCTGGGCAGGGAACTTCTGGCGGCTGCAGTACTCCCGTTCCTTCTGGGTGAACACCCGCTCAAGAAATCCGGGATGGTCTCCCCCCGCCTTCTCGATTCGACTGATCTTCACCAGGTCAGTTCCAATGCCAATGATCATGGTTTTCTCTCCAACCTTATTTATACAAACATCAGAGACACGGCGTCTCTCGCAGAGCACGCTGAGGACGCAGAGTAAATCCAAACCCCACCGGTCCCGGTGTTTAACCCAATTTTTTTAGCCTTCTCTGCGAGCTCTGCGCCTCGCTTAGAAGCGCCTACTTTTGGCCGCGAGAAATCGTCTTTTCCTTTGAATAGAATTTGATCCTTCCTGCATTAAGTCTTGATCAGTTCGATCATATCCCGCACCGCTCGCCCGATCCCCACGAGAGACGCCCGGGAAATGATGCTGTGGCCGATGTTCAATTCCTCGACCTCGCGGATCCGGACGATCGCCTTCACGTTGACGTAGTTGAGACCATGCCCGGCACCCACCCGGAGTCCCAGGCTTGCGGCAAGCTGCGCCGACTCCACGATCTTCCCGTACTCTTTATTTCGTTCCTGTTCGTTCTTTGCGTTCGCATAGGCGCCCGTGTGGATCTCGACCCAGAGGGCCCCTGCTTTTTTCGCCGCGGAGATCTGCTGCTTGTCGGGATCGACGAAGAGGCTTGCGGGAATGCCGGCGTCCTGGATCGGTCCGACGAACTTCTTCACGGCCTCCACGCGGGCGAAGACCTCAAGCCCGCCCTCGGTGGTCAATTCCTCACGCTTTTCCGGGACCAGGGTCACGATGTCGGGCTTCACGTCAAGAGCGATGCGCTGCATCTCATCGGTGGCGGCCATCTCCAGGTTCAGCTTCGTCCTGACGACCTGACGGGCGAGGCGCAGGTCCCGGTCCTGAATATGCCTCCGGTCCTCCCGCAGATGGACGATGATCCCGTCGGCGCCGGCAAGTTCGGCAAGCACTGCAGCCGCGACCGGATCGGGCTCGTCACCCCTCCTCGCCTGACGGATCGTCGCGATGTGATCGATGTTCACAGACAGCCTGGGCACCCTGACATTCCTCCTCATCGCCGCGGTAAATTACTGAGGACCCGTCTCGGACGCGGGGTCTCAGACGGACAAATTCTATCATCTCTCCCCCGAAATATCCAGCAGTTTATGCGCACCCTGCCCGCTGTGCAGGCCATCTGCGCGGTTCTTTCCTCCCTTGACCCCGTCTCGGCTCTCTGGTATAGTTCCCCTACCGCACAGTACTTACTTTTTTCGTTCCCTCAAGGAGGCCTCCATGGTCCGCGTTAGCCGTTTCGCTCTTCGTATGCTTCCCCTGCTGCTGCTCGTTTCCCCGGTCTTTGCCCAGGAATCGAAGACCGTCACCTCCGAAGGCGTTGCCGTGGTCCAGGGCGCCAATATGGACATCGCCCGCGATGCGGCCATCTCTGACGCCCAGCAGAAGGCCGTTGAGCAGGCCATAGGCATCCTGATCGATTCCCAGACGCAGGTCGAGAACTTCCAGGTCATCAGCGACAGCATCCTCTCCCAGACCAAGGGTTACATCAAACGCTACAACGTCGTCAGGGAGGCCCAGGAAGACAACCTCCTGCGCGTAACCATCACCGCCGAGGTCGCACTCGGGAAGTTGGGTGACGACCTCTCCGCCATAGGCATCCTCATGGGCCAGATGCACAAGCCGCGCACCATGATCCTGGTGGCCGAGCAGAACATCGGCCAGGAATGGGTCGCCTGGTGGTGGTACGGTTCCGGGCACGTGCACGCCCAGCAGACCGACATGGCCATCATCGACAATACCCTTATGGACAAGTTCAACGAAAAAGGGTTCGAAATGATCGATCATCAGGCGGCCGCCCAGGATATCAAGGTCACGCAGGCATACAGCGTTCAGGACCTCTCTGTCCAGCAGGCACGGACACTGGGCAATCAGGCCCATGCCGAGGTCGTCATCACCGGCAAGGGACTGGCGAAATTGTACGGGAACGTGGGCGGTGGACTCAAGTCGGTGCAGGCCGACCTGTCGCTCCGGGCAGTCCGCACCGACACAGGCCAGGTCCTCGCAACGGCCATGACCCACGCAGCCGCGGTACATATCAGCGAGACCGCCGCAGGGAACGACGCGCTCAAGAAGGCGGCCACGGAAGCGGCAGAGCAGCTGACCACGAAGATCCTGGCGCAGTATTCCAAGGAAGTGGGCGGCACGCGTTCCGTCAACATCACCGTCAATGGCCTGAACAAGACCCAGTTCGTCAAGTTCAAAGACGTGCTCCGGAACCAGGTGCGGGGCATCAAGGGCCTGAACGAACGGAGCTTCACAAACGGCGTCGCCAAGATGTCGGTGGACTCCAAGAACAGCGCCCAGATCATCTCCGACGAACTGTCGCTCAAGGACTTCGGGACGTTCAGTGTCGAGGTCGTCAGCTCAACGGCAAACCAGCTTGAGCTCAGGGTCGTACCGAAGTAACGCTGCATACACGATCCACAAAACACGAAAGCCTGTCAGAGCGTCCTGACAGGCTTTTTTATTACATCAATAAGTAGGGAAGAGCGTATAAGGATGCAAAATACGATTTGAAATGTGCGTACCGTCAGGTATACACAGCGTGATATGCTTTGATTAACCTTTGCTGTTGCGCGATTTAGCACATATAACTGGTCTTTTCACCAGGTCCGTTGATCTTGAATCGATCAATTGCCGCGTAAGCGCTTAATTTATATACAATAACATAATAGGCATACTAATTGCTTTATTCTATAGCAGCGTTCCAATGCCGTTACCTTATTCATTGCATCAGACTTGCCGGTATGTGCGCACGAAGGGGCAAACCTCAATTACCATGAACTACTCTCTGATCCTGATCATGATTAGCATGATCCTTGGCTTGCATGCCGGAAATGCATCTTCGAAGGGATGCGAGGACAACATCGTGTTCGAGGGAGGGGGCGCGGGACAGGTGGTTTTTAATGCTGCCGTTCATACCTCCAGGGGTTATACTTGTTCTTACTGCCATGAGGGACGCGGCTTTTCATTTGCGCTCTTCGATATGAAAAAGGGTTCCGACACGATCACCATGAGAAAGATGGCGTTAGGGTCGTCCTGCGGTTATTGTCATGACGGGAAGAAAGCTTTTTCCACGACAGACAACCTCGGCTGTTCAAAATGCCATCGTAAATAAGATACTGTCGCTCAAGGACTTCGGGGGATGTTCGGCGTCGAAGTTGTCAGCCCAACGGCCAACCAGCATGAGCTCAGGGTCGAGCCGAAGTAACGAACGACTGAAAGGGTTACGAAAAACACGAACGCCTGTCAGCATTGTCTGACAGGCGTTTTTTCTTCGCCGAGATATGCGTTTTCAAAAGCGTATTGGGAGATGGCGACTGCTGGATTCGGACTGAACAAATGACGATTCCCGTTCCTTTTATCGAAGAATAAAATAGACCAGCCCAAGGAAAAGGACCGTTGAGATCAATAACGATATTTTCAACCTGGCGTTGAGCACTTGAATGCTCTGCACCAATATTTCCTGACGTTCGGCCATGTTCTTTATCAATTCCGCCTGGTCTTTTTCGTTCTGTTCAAGCCGGGCAATTCGTGATTCCATGGTATCAGCAGGATCGACCCTGACCGATCTGTTCCTTGAAAGCAGACCGGAGGCCTTGTCAATAATGACCGGGCCGTATTTCAGGATATCCTTCCAGGGAATTTTGGCGAGGACACTGATGATATTCAATGCGGCCACCTCCGAATGTCTGTGTGCTCGTTTGCGGCTTCGGATGCCGATCGGCAGAGATCGTGCATCGCATCCTATCCGCTTTTCTCCTTCTTCCGTATATAAACGACTTTTTCGATAGACGCATGCACCGTTCCCTGTTCGTCTGTCAGGTCCACATGATAGGTCCGGTCCACATGCCGGGCGTGCTCCAGCTCTCCTTTGATCAGGTCAAGCTCATTTCCGTCCAGCAGGAACCGCGCGAAGAGGGCGGTCCTGCCCGGTTTCTTGAAGTTGATGCAGGCCGACTTGTCCCATACGACATAGTCCTTGCCCAGGTTCATGATCAGCATGAGCATGTACACCGGGTCGACCGCAGCGTACATGCTGCCGCCGAAGATGGTCCCGACGTAGTTCCTCGTCTGCCAGGAGAGCGGCAGCCTGATGCGGACCTCGCGGAAATCTCCCGCCACGTAAGTGATGCGCGCGCCGGTGGAGCAGTAGGCGGGAAAGAGGTTGAAGCCCCAGCGCAGCAGCCTTGTTTTTAGGGACTCAGGCATGGAATGCCACTCCCGGAACATTCATGATTTACCATGGCAAGCCGGAGCAAAGGCCTCTCTCGCAGGGAACGCGGAGGACTAATCTGACGATCGGGATCAGTGCTTCTCCCGAACGAGCTTGATCCTCTGGCCGGGGAAGATAAGATCGGGCGTGGCAATGCTGTTGTCCCTGGCGACGCGGGGATAGTTGAACGGATTGCCGGTAAATCGTTTTGCAATGTCCCACAGGGTATCGCCCTTCACCACGGTATAGATGTTCTGTTCCGGTACGGCCATCTCCGGCGGCACGGTCAGATAGAGCGGAGGCGGCATCGCTGGCTCCGGTATTATCTTTTGGTCAGCCGTTGGAGCTTCCTTTTTTTCCGTGACCTGCGGTGGCGACAATTTCTGAACTACAGCCGGCGAGTCCTTTTTAACTGCAGGCTCAACGGGTTGTTGTACCTGCGAGTTCATGAAGTAAATGATGAGGATCAGGGCCGCTGCCAGCACGGCCGCGATAGTCAGGCGGTTACTTCGCTTTCGTTCAACAAGTTGCTGGTCCTGTTCGCGTCGCTGTTTCTCGACGATCGGAGCTTCCGGCTTTGGCAATTCTGTGACCTTGGTCTGTTCCGCGGCCAGCCGTTCTGCTTCCACTTTCTGTCGCTTCTGAGCTTCTTCGGCAGCCGTTCTCCGCGCAGTTTCCCGCTCCTGCTCCCGGGCTTCTTCTTCAGCGCGGGCGGCAGCTTCTGCCTCCGCCTGTATCCTTATTTTCTCTTCGGCCTTGCGCTGTTCATCAAGGGCCTTCTGCTTCGCTTCTGTTTCTGACTGAAGACGCGCCTGTTCAGCGGCCCGCAGGCGTGCTTCATCTTCCCTCCGGCGTTGTTCAGCCTCTTCCCGCCGACTGGCATCTTCCTTGGCCTTCATTGCTTCCTGGTATCTCCGATCTTCTTCCGCCAAACGTGTCTGTTCTTCCAGCACGCCCGCGTCTTCAGTGCTCTCCGCCTGGACAACCGGCTGAGGCTCGGCCGAAGACGTGCCGACGACAGCAGGTACCGGCTCCGGGACCGCAATGCGTTCCGGTGCTGCCGATCCCGGGAGAGCGACGGGAGACGGTCCCGCCTCAACGGAGATGTCCTTTGCGGCAGGGACTTCCCTCTCGGGAGACAGGCTGGTCACGAGTTCGCGGACGGACGGATTCTCAAAGTGAACAGCCAGGGACTGCACGTTCATGATCAGCCGGACCATGCCCGCATCGAGATAGCAGCCGTACAGCACCTGATGGGGCAGCGCCAGGGGAAGCTGCTTCTGGTCCTCGCGTGAAAGCCTGCGGTCTCCCTTGACCGCTTCAGAGACGACGAGGCATTGGAAGTCCCCGTTGGCGATGCGGAGCATTCTCCATTTCCGGTTCACTGCCGACCGCCTGCCGAAGACCGCGGCAAGGTCCAGGACCGGCAGCAGTTCTCCCTTCAGGTCGGCGACCCCAATGACGATCTCCGGAGTATGAGGGATACGGCTGATGGGGAGCAGCGCATGGACCTCTTTGACCTCTTCCTTCGGGACCGCGTGATTTGTGCCCAGAAGCGAGAATTCGACGACATCCACCTCGCTCGTTCGGAAGCGGCTGGAAAATCCTGAAGCGGGAGAGAACGAACGCTGGGGATCCTGTTCATTCTCCCCTGGACGTTCCGATATGATCCTTCCCGCTTCAATGAGCGGATAGACCGTCCCGCTGCTCACCGCAGCTGACGGCATCCATGCCTGCCGGGCCAGGGCGGGCAGATCGGATATCCGGAGGTCCTGCTGCTCGATGATGCCCAGGTCCTCGTCAACCAGGAGGCCATGCCGTCCCCCGTCGACACCGGCGATCAACATCCCGCTCTGTCCCGGGCGCGCTTTGATATCAAGGCGGTCGTCAAGACGCACCAGGGGAAGGATGGCATCCTTGTACACAGTGATCCCGGCAAGCCAGTCGTTCTTTTCAGGAAGCCGGGTGATCACTTCCCCGGAGATCGCCTGAAAGACCGTACCCGCAGCCCTGACGCAAAACCGCTCGTTACCCAGGGAGAACGCCCGGACCGGGAAGGCAGGATCGGGATCGAGATGGGAAGTCACGGCAAAGACGCCTGCCGCCTTCGGAAGGTCAAGGTTGCCCTGTTTTAACCGTTTATGGAGCACCCGGATATTGATGATCGGGACCACCCCATCCTCGATGACGACGCAGGTGTCGATCACCTCCGTTCGCACCGCGTCCGGCACGGCACGGATCTGATCTTCAGGCTGTTCTACCCTGTTGACCGCGCCCTCCACGGCAAAGCCGGCGATCTTTTCCCCCGCGTCGACGATCAGGAACGTTCCGTTCCCCCCGTCCTTCATCGCCGGAGACCCGAGACATGCTGCAAGGTCGGCAATGACGGCACTGCGGTCATCAAGGACGGCTATCCCCGCGATCGCGGGCGGGCTGAGCGGAAGCCGATGGAGCGGCAGGGCTCCCCGGACGGAAACGAGAGAGTCCTCCCAGAGACCGTAGCGGGCATCAGCGAAGTTGATCAGCAGAAGATTTTTCATGGTCAGCCGGATAAGATCAGACCCTTCTCAAAACGGAAACAATTGCTCGCAGAGACGCAGAGTTCGCAGAGAAAGCTAATGGAACCAGCACGAAGACGTTCTGTTCTACTCTGCGTTCTCCGCGTGCTCTTTGAGAGATGCCCTTGTGGTTCTGGTTTTTTCTCGCTGTATTCCTTATGCATGATGGGAATGGAGTTATTCCATCCCCACCATGCGCTTCGCCGAGATGACGGTGTTCTTGAGCACGATGGCGATGGTCACCGGCCCCACGCCTCCCGGCACCGGCGTGATGAACGATGCCTTTTTCGCCGCCCCGTCGAAGTCCACGTCGCCCACGGTGTGACCGTTCGGAAGAACGTTGATGCCGATGTCAACCACCACGGCCCCCTCCTTCACCATGTCGCCGGTAATGAGGCCGGTCCTGCCGGTCGCCGTGCAGAGAATATCGGCCTGCCGCGTCTCGGCGCCAAGGTCCTTCGTCTCGCGGTGGCAGACCGTGACCGTTGCCTCCTTGACGAGCAGCATCATGGCGAGCGGCTTTCCCACGGCAAGGCTCTTGCCCACGACCACGGCCTTCTTCCCTTTCGGGTCGATGCCGTAGCGCTCCAGGAGCCGCATGACCCCATAAGGCGTGCAGGGCAGAAACGTCGACTTGGCCGAGAGCGTGAATCCCGGCTCGAAGAGCTGGGTCGTGGATTCGTCCGCCGAGAGACGGCCCACGGAGATCGATCCCTGGCCGTCCACATCCTTTTCCGGAGCGATCGCGTTCATGACCTTGCGCGTATCGATGTGGCGCGGCAGCGGCAGGAAGATGAGGATGCCGTTGATCCGCTCGTCGCTGTTCAGGTTCTTCACGAGGTTCAGGAGCTCGTTCAGCGATACGGACGCCGGCAGAGTGTGGTTGTAGACGTCGACGCCCGCGCGGACCGCGCCATTCTGGGTCGCCTGGTAATAGAGGTACGATGATTTGTCGTCGCCGGTGAGGACCAGGGCAAGCCCCGCCCTGATGCCGTGCTTCGCGAGGCGGCCCGTCTCCTCCTTCACCGCTCCGATGATCTTCGCCGCCAGCTCCGTTCCCTTCATCAACGTGGCCATATCCCCTCCGTGCCGATGGATTCGCACACCAACTATAGCATGAGAGCGGCCCGGATACAACGAGGAAGCCAATTTCCATTTGATTTTCCCGATGTCTTGTGCTAATTTTAACGCTCGATGATCACGAACGATATTATCAAGGACGGCCAGTCCTACCTGATGAACACCTACAGCCGCCAGCCCCTGGTGCTCGTGAAGGGACGGGGCGCGACCGTCTACGACTCCGACGGAAGGGAGTACCTCGATTTCCTCGCCGGTGTCGCGGTGAACAACCTCGGCCATTGCCATCCGAGGGTCGTCGTGGCTCTCCAGAAGCAGGCGCAGCGGCTCATGCACGTCTCGAACCACTTCCACATCGAGCCGCAGGTGAACCTGGCGAAGGCGCTGGTGAAGAATTCCTTCGCCGACAAGGTCTTCTTCTGCAACTCCGGCGCCGAGGCGATCGAGGCCGCGATCAAGCTCGCCCGGCGGTACAGCCGCGAGGTGCTGAAGAAGGACCGGTTCGAGGTCATCACCTGCTTCGGGTCGTTCCACGGACGGACCTACGGCGCCGTCTCCGCGACGGCCCAGGAGAAGTTCCACCAGGGATTCGAGCCCATGGTACCGGGCTTCCGGTTCGTGCCGTTCAACGACGTCAAGGCCGTCGAGGAAGCGGTCACTGAAAAGACCTGCGCCATCCTCGTGGAGCCGGTCCAGGGCGAAGGCGGCGTCAACGTTCCCTCGCCCGGCTACCTGAAAGCGCTCCGGGAGATCTGCGACAAGCACGGCCTGCTCCTGCTGCTGGACGAGATCCAGACCGGCATGGGCCGGACCGGAAGGCTCTTTGCCTGCGAGCACGAGGGCGTCACACCCGACGTCATGGCGCTTGCCAAGGGCCTCGGCTCGGGCATGCCGATCGGAGCGCTTCTCGCCTCGGACAAGGCCGCCCAGGGATTCACACCGGGGTCCCACGGATCGACCTTCGGCGGCAATCCCCTTGCCTGCGCGGCAGGACTTGCCTCGCTCGAGACGCTGCTCGAGGACGACATCATCATACAGAACGTCGGGGAGCTGGGGTCGCATTTCGTCAAAGGCCTGGGGTCGCTCAAAGGCAGATATCCCTTCATCAGAGACGTGCGGGGAAAAGGTCTTCTGATCGGCATGGAACTGGACTTCGACGGCAAGGAGATCGTGACGGAGTGCCTCAAGCAGGGATTCCTGATCAACTGCACCATGAACACGGTCCTGCGGTTCATTCCCCCGCTCATCATCAGCGTGGAAGAGATCGACAGGCTCGTGAACGCGCTGGACGGGATATTCAAAAAGCGCTGATCAAATTTGAAGATCGACCATTTTCTTTAAGGCGGCTTTCGCTGAGGCCGCCTGTGCTTTTTAGAAGTAGCAGCCGCGGATGACCACAAGCAGGCGGCCACTCGGCGACGCGGTACGATGATCCCGGGCTTTTTCATTCGTGCCATTCGTCCCATTCGTGACATTTGTGTTCAAGATTTGCTCAGGGAGAACCTATGAAAAAAGACCTGCTCACCGTCAATGATCTCGCGGCCGGGGACATCGACCGGATCCTTGAACGGTCCGCCTGGCTCAAGAAGGCCTTGAAGGACGGCGTCACGCACCACCCCCTCAAAGGAAAGTCCCTCGGCATGATCTTCGAGAAGTCTTCAACGCGCACAAGGGTGTCCTTCGAGGTCGGCATGTACCAGCTGGGGGGCCAGGCCCTTTTCCTGTCGCCTGCAGATCTCCAGATGGGCCGCGGCGAGCCCGTCGCCGACACGGCAAGGACCCTTTCCCGCTATCTCGACGGCATCATGATCCGCACCTTCGCCCAGTCGATGGTGGAAGAACTGGCGAAATACGCGACGATACCGGTGATCAACGGTCTCACCGATCTGCACCATCCCTGCCAGGCGCTGGCGGACCTGTTCACGATCCGGGAAAAACTCGGTACCCTGAAAGGCCTGACGTTCGCGTACGTGGGGGACGGGAACAATATGGCCCATTCCCTCATCGAGGCCTGCGTCAAGGCAGGCATGCGCGTCGCCCTGGCCTGCCCTGCCGGCTATGCGCCGGACGCGTCCATCATGCGCGAGGCAAAGCAGGCCGCTGCTGGATCGGGCGCGGAGCTTTCGCTGACCGATGATCCCAGGAAGGCGGTCAAAGGCGCCGACATCGTCTATACCGACGTCTGGGCCAGCATGGGCCAGGAAAAAGAGCATGAACTTCGGGTTCAGGCGTTCAAGGGATACGAGGTCGATGAGAAACTGGTGAAGCTTGCCGGACCGAAGGCCATCGTCATGCACTGCCTGCCCGCCCACCGCGGCGAAGAGATCAGCGCAGGGGTCATCGACGGTCCCCAGTCCGTGGTCTTCGACCAGGCCGAGAACCGCCTGCACACCCAGAAGGCCATTATGGAGCTCCTCATGGGATGATGCTGTTTCAGACCACTGTCATCCCCCCTTACACCTGCCTGCAAACGGCAATGCTGTGCCGAGCAATAAACCTCAAATTTGAATATCACGCTGACAACCCCAAATATTTATGGTATATAGTATGCTTAGGAAATGTGCCATGGACACACGGGGAGGTGTGCGCATGAAACCATTGATCGGCATCACCATGAACCTCGATGAGCAGCTGTCACGCAGCCTCAACATCCTTGATCAGGATTATGGGAAGGCAATATTGCAGGCAGGCGGCATCCCGGTCCCCCTCCTCGGCATCAACCAGTCGGTCCCCGACCTGGTGAAACGGCTCGACGGGTTCCTTTTTACCGGCGGTGATGATATCCATCCCCGTTACTATAAGGAAAAACCCCTCTCGGGCGCACAGATACGACTCGCATCGGACAGCCGCATAAAGTTCGAGACCAGGCTTTTCAGGGCCGCGGCCAAGGCAAAGAAGCCGGTACTTGCCGTGTGCTACGGCACTCAGCTCGTCAACGTGGCGCTCGGCGGCACGCTCTACCAGGACATTGCCCTCCAGATCCCCAAGGCCATCAAACACGGTCCGACGATATCAGGAGAAAAGGTATTTCATACGGTCAGCGTCTTTGAGGGGACCAGGCTTTGCCAGATCATGGGCAACTGCAGCACCGGTGACTGCTCGCTCCGCGTCCGGAGCGCACATCACCAGAGCATCAAGAATCCCGGAAAGGGCCTCAGGCTCTCGGCCGTATCGCCGGACGGCGTGTTCGAAGCGCTGGAGTCCCGCGGCAAGAACTTTCTTGTGGCCGTCCAGTGGCATCCCGAGAAGACCCCGGCGGACGGCGCTTCATCGGCCCTCTTTAAAGCGCTCATCCAGGCGTCGCGGAGATAGCTCCAACCGATGATCCTCCGGTACCGTCAACGCATTCCGTTCCTCACCATCGTCGTTCTTCTTGGCTTTCTCGCCGGCTGCCTGCCGTCACCGGAAAGCAAAGCCCCCGGCTTTCTCTACCTCCGGCTCTCCACCAATCCCACGACCCTTGATCCGGCGCTCATCACCGACGTGATGGGCGGCGGGATCGCAGCCAAAATATTCAACGGACTCGTGAGGTTCAACGACAACCTTGACATCGTTCCTGATATCGCCGAGTCCTGGCAGATCTCGCGCGACCACCGCACCTACACCTTCAAGCTCAGGACGGACGCCGCCTTCAGCAACGGCAGGAAAGTGACGGCCCATGATTTTCAGTACTCCTTTGAGCGGGTGCTGTCCCCGGGAACGAAAGCGCCGATGACCTGGGTCCTGGACCGGATCAAAGGGGCCAGGGACGTCATTGCCGCCAGGACAACCCATGCGACGGGCATCCGGGTCATTGACGACCGAACCATCGAATTGACCCTGGAAAGGCCCTTTGGTCCGTTCCTCTCGCTTCTCGGCATGTCGGCAGCCTACGTGATACCCCGCGAGGCGGTGGCGCAGTTCGGCCAGGACTTCGGAAGTCACCCTGTCGGATCAGGACCCTATGTGCTCTCCGAATGGATGCACGGCCAGATCCTTACCCTCTCCAGCCGGGACGACTATTTTGAAGGCCGCCCCCGCCTGAAAGGCATCGTCTACCGCGTCATCCCCGAGGACCTCACGGCGGTCATGGAGTTCGAGACCGGCGGCCTCGATGCGCTCCAGATACCGGCATCGGAACACCGCCGCTATCTGTCCTCGGCGACATGGCGCGGCCGGATCGTCAGCAGACCCGGGCTCAATTGCTACTATCTCGGCCTCAATACCCGCAGGGCGCCCTTCCAGGACGTACGGGTCCGGCAGGCCGTGAACATGGCCATCGACCGGCGCCGCCTGCTGGAGACGGTCTTCGAAAAACGGGGCATCCTCGCTGCCGGACCGGTCCCTCCGCCCCTATGGAAATTCGGCAGGGGGCCAAAGGATGCGGACGGATACCGTTATGATCCGGAGCGGGCGAAACAGATGATCCGTGAAGCGGGAATGGCAGGCAAGCGCATCAAGATATACATCTCCGCCGACCCCGAGGTCCTTGACATCCTGGAGGTCATCCAGCAGTACCTCTCCCGTGCGGGGCTCTTCGCCGAGATCGTCCAGCTGGATTGGAGCGCCTTCAAAGAGGCGTTGAACAAAGGTGAGGCCGATGCCTTCTGGCTGTCCTGGTGGGCGGATTACCCGGACCCTGAAAATTTTTTCTACCCCATGTTCTATTCGTCCAATGCCGGGCCTGCCGGGAACAGAACCTGGTACAATGACCGCGAATTCGACCGTCTGATCGAACAGGCCCAGTCCACAACGGACGAGCGGAAACGGTTTTCGCTCTACCAGCGGGCCAACGCGCACATCGTCAAGAACGCCCCCTGGGTCTTCATGTGGCACCGGTCCGACTTTTACGTTATCCAGCAGCGGGTCGGGGACTTCAGGATATATCCCCTCTATTCCGTGGACAAGGGAATGGAGGTCTCCCTGAAATAGAAAAACCGGGAATGACCTTATCGGGTCCCCTCCCGGCATCGAGTCCTTGTCTGTCTTTATACTTCTTACTTCTTACTTTCTTTTACACCTCACCCCTTCCAGGGCTGAAGGGCCTTTTCCACCTTCACCTTCATCTCGTGGCTGAATTCCTTGACGCCGTGTTTTTCCCGGGCATGGACAGCGACCCCGTCAACGATGAGTTCCTCGGTCTGAGCGATATATTTCCAGGAGCAGCCCTTTTCCAGGTCGCAGCGATAGACCTTGAGCTCCAGCATCTCTGCTTCCCTGGCCTCGACAGGAGACGGATTGCTGAAGGAATTCTTGATCTTTGCCACCATGTCGCTTCCCAGGGACTGGTGACCATGAATGTCCCGCATATGGACCGCCACGACATCGGCGAGCAGTTCCTCGGTCTTCGCTATATGCCGCCATGAACATTTGTTCCCCATGCTGCTGCACTTGAACTCTTTCATAGAACATCCTCCTTTCCAGGCCTGTCGTCGCCGTTCTCTTCCTTAATTCTTAGTATAGCACTTTTTTAGAGGAGGATATTTGTCCGCAATAACCCGAAGACAGGATGCAAAGGTTGGCGGGAGATAGCCGTGATCAGCGGGGAGATCGTTTGACGATACGGGGGCCAAGATATCCACCCCAATCGTCCATCAGCTTTTTCGGGTCGAGTTCGGTGAGGACCTTGCCCGAAGGGACCTCGATGATATAGCCCCAGGGGGCATTCTTTTCACTGCACGGAGCGTGGGCGGGCACTTCCGCAGCAAGAAGAAGGCTCTTCGACTCTTTCAGCCACTTGATGGCCCCGAAATTCGGCTCGCCGTCTGCCAGGCAGGCAAAATGCTCCTTGAACTTGGCGGCGGCCTCCGACGTAACGTCATAATAATTCACCCGGTCGAATTCGAGTTTGAACACGGTGACGTACCACGCCTCGTCCTGCCCTCCCTCGTTCGCCGTAAGAGCAAAGGCCTTTGAATCGGGCGCCCAGGATATCTCCGCGGGGAGAATGATCGTGTACCCTTCGATCCCCGTGACCGGCATTCCGGCCTCGGTCACCGCGAGCATCATGTCCTGGACCAGCACGGTCTTTTTCCGGTCCGGCGAAGGGACCTTGAACGCACGCTGGCGGGGTACGGAGAACGACTGTTTAGACCAGGCCCCCTCTTCTGCGGAAGCCGGGCTTCCGGCCCCAGCCAGGAGGAATAAAAGGATAAGCGCGGTCAACCGGGGCCGCCGTACGATGTCCAGGCACAAGCGCATGGATCCCTCCGATAGAAAAATTAAAAGCCGGGGCAGTATTCCGCCCCGGCTTCAAGAGCATCGTTCGTTCCCGTCCCGTCAGTTCATCCCGCCGTAGGAGTGGAGGCCAGACAGAACGAGGTTCACGCCGAGGTAGGTGAAGATAACGGCCAGGAAGCCGACGGCGGAAATGACCGCCATCTGGGTCCCCTTCCAGCCCCGAACATAGCGCGAATGGAGGTAGATGGCGTACACGAACCAGGTGATGAGCGACCAGGTTTCCTTCGGGTCCCAGCCCCAGTAGGTGCCCCAGGCGCTGTTCGCCCATACCGCGCCGGTGATGATGCCGCCCGTGAGAAGCGGCCAGCCTATGGCGATCATCCGGTAGGTCACATCGTCAAGGATTTCCTGGCTGGGGACATACTGGACCAGGAGCTTTTTGAGCGACATGCCCTTCGACCAGATGAACCAGAACAGGCCGGCGATGAGGCCCCACGCGACGACCACGTTGACCAGTGACTTGCTCAGGAACGAGGCCTTGAAGAGGTGCTGCTTCATGGATTCGCCCGGCTGGAGCGTATGGGTCAGGTTCAGATACACGATGTCGAAGCCCATGGCGACCATGAGGCCGATCGCCAGGGTGACGCACATTGACCAGAACAGGTACACCTGCGGCTTGTTCTTCGCTCCGCGCATGACCAGATAGAGGAACCAGACGAGGACCAGCACGCCGAGGCCCATCCAGAAAATAAGTTTCATCCGTTCGCCGGCCGCGGCCATGGCATAGCCTATCACCGCCAGCGCCGCCATCGCTCCCAGCCCGATCCCCAGGTCGCGGACCGGACCACGGTCCTCCATGTCGATCAGCAGGAAGATCATGCTGACGGCGAAGGCGACGCCGAATGCGGCATAGCCCAGGAAGCTGATCAGCACATGGTAGAAGAGCCAGTTGCTCTTGAGTGCCGGCACGAGCGGGGAGATATCGGTGCTGATACCCGCGAAATTGATGAACGCCAGCGCCAGAAAGGCGACGGGCATGACGAACGCGCCGAAGGCGCGGGTCTTGTACTTCCACTCCACAAGGAGGTAGATAAGCACGGTGCTCCAGGTGAAAAAGACGAGCGACTCGTAGAGGTTCGACAGGGGAACGCGGCCGATCCCCATCTGATACGACTCGATCCAGCGCATCGCCAGGGCGATGGTCTGCAGAACCAGTCCGGCGTAGGTGACATACGAGGCAACCTTGCCGATGCCCTCGTTCCGGAACGCCAGATAGCTGATGTAGCCCACCATGGAAACCAGGTAAGCGACCGTTGCGAAATTGAACAGCTGAGCACTCTCCATCATTTCCTCCGTGGTAATTACTTCGCTATTGCTTCTACAATACTATTGAACTCCCGCTCGAAGGCGAGCCGGTTCCGGTTCGAAGATCCCCCCACCAGGACCGCGGCCTGCCCCTTCCGGTCCTGAATGCGCACCCAGAGCTTGCGGTGCGAGCCGAAGAAGGCGATGAGCGGCCCGACGCAGAGCATGATGAACCCGGCATAGACGATCCACACACCGGGGTCCTTCGTTACCTGCAGCCCCGTGTACCGCGCCCCCCAATAATCGACATAGCTGATCCGGTAATCCTCCGGCATGGAGGGTTCGGAAGAATCGACCTTCATCACCTGCGTCTTGTAGGCGAGCGACTTCCCGCGGTATACTTCAAGCTCTACCGTGGGGTTGATCAATTCCTCGTTCCGGGCTTGATAATACTGGACCTGTCCCGTCGCGGCGTCACGCATGCCGAAGGGCGCCAAGCCGGCGGCCTTGATGGTCCGGTCGATCGACTTGACATAGACCGACGTGCCCGGCATCAGGACGACGGTCTCGCCCGGCCCCGGGGAGTTCTTCTGACTGACATTCAGCACGATCCGTCCGGTTGCGTTCGGGATCGTCCCGTAGCTTGACTGGTAGAACGTGATGCCGTGATGGGTCAGCGGATCGTTCACGCGGATGCGTTTTTCCAGGACCTTCTGCTGCTGCAGGTCATAGACGGACAGGATGCTCCAGTACTCCGACGGCATTCCCGTGGGACGGCCGGCGTTCGCATAATAGTCCACTTCGAAGTCGTCGGTGCGGACATAGTAGCCCAGCGGCATGGCGGGCACGCCGCCCCGGGGGTCATGGATCACGGGGCTCTTGCTTATGCCGAACCCGTCCATGATCTGGTCCCACAGGGGCTCGTTCCGCAGGTAGACGACGGCCGACGCCTCTCCCTCCGGCAGGTTCAGAAAACCCTTGAATCCGAAAAAGGCCCCGATGAGCGCCCCGACGAATATGAGGATGATGCTGACATGGGTCACATAGACGCCCATGCGGCTGTAAGCCCCCTTCTGCGAGGCCAGGTGCGTGACCCCCTGCTCTTTCGTCAACTGGTGCGTGTATCTCTTTCCCTGAAGGGCCCTGAGCGCCGCTGTCTCGGCGGCTTCCATCCCTCCCTTGATCATGATCTCTTTTTTGTAGGGGACCGCCTTGAAGCCGTCATCCTCCAGGGGTTTCAGCGGCGCGCGCATGGCCTTCCAGGCATGGGGGAAGCGTTCGAGCGTGCAGATGGTAAGGTTTGCGGTCAGCAAGAGCAGGAGCAGGACGAACCACCATGTATGGTACAGATCAAAGAACCCGAGGGTCTCGAACCATTGCACCGTGGTCAGGCTGTACTCCTTAAGATACTCCTCCGGAGCCTGGTTCTGCTGGATCACCGTGCCGATGACCGATACCACCGCGAGAATGATCAGAAGCACCACGGCAAGTTTTACCGAGGAGAAGAACTTCCATATTTTGTCAGCAACGACCTCTACCATGCCCTGCTGGTCCTGTTTTTCCAACGTTCAATCCCTCCGCTCTGTACGAACAAATGACCCGGTAAAATAACATACCGGTACAAACGCTGTCAAGGAGATTTGGCAAGATTATCAATAACAAAAAGGCCCGGGAACCCATCCCCCGGGCCATAGTAAGTTGCGAATCAAAATCTACCCAAAACGGCAGGAATATTTCTCGCAAAGCGCGCAAAGGTCGCAAAGAAAGTCCAAAACTTTAGCCGCTTTTATTTGAAAACAAAAGCCTCGCCTGCTTTTCTTGGCGTACTTTACGAGCTTTGCGAGAGACGCCTTTAGATTTTCCGGCTTGTCCGGGTTAGGATGAACTGATCCGGCCGACCATAAGCGCCGCCGGTCCTTTGGCCGGCGCGCGTCCGTAGGGCGGTCATTCCTTCTTCGTCGTGACCGTGACACCGTTCTCGTTGAACTCGGACACTGCCGGGACCGATGTCCCGGACTTCTGCGTTATTCTGACCCCCCGTGTCTTGACGCCAACGTCCTCGGTCTTCGTCTGCACCTGATACACGCCACCCTCCGCCTTCAGACCGATCTCTCCCAGGGGCGCGGTGCTCGCGTACACGATGATGCCCTCCTCGCCGAAGGGAGCGCCCACTTCCAGGTCGAACTTGTCCTCGCCCGACGGCAGCTCATATACCGTCCCGCCGTTAAAGTAACTGGTGCTTCGGAAAGGGTTCGGCAGGATCTGGACCAGACCGCCGGCGGCGTCCTTGTACACGACCCGCGCAAAGAACGGCTTGTTCCCCTTCAGATAGACCTTGATCTTGTCGCCGCTCTTGTACTCCTTCTTGTCGGTCCAGATCTTGATGGTCAGCGGCGCCGCGGGATCATCCGGCGCGGCCGCGCTTTTTGTCAGTGCGGTCATCGCCTTCTCGTCCGGTATGACCTCCGCCTTGATCTTGATGCGGAGGCAGTCGCCCGAAGCCGGGTCTTTGTACCACGCCTTCTCCTGTTCCTGGATGATCTTGACCGTGGCGCTGGCGAACGCGGAGACCAGGTCCTTCTCGACCACGAAGTTCTTGACGTCCGTCTCGCTCTTCAGGTAGGTAGAGGCGAACTCGACAGCCCTCTTCTTGGCATCGGACAGGGCCGCCTGTTCGGTCTGCTTCCGGGTCCGGTCATCACCCATGCATGCCGTTCCCTCGGCGTCAACGACCGTGGACTGCGCTGCATAGACATCTGCTATGATGAGCACGGCCAGAAATATCGCAGCAAGCGTCTTCTTCATAATTGTCCCCCCTCATGGTAGATATCTCTGGAGAAGCTGGTACGGCGAGATCGGCATGTCACCGTGATCGTGCGCACGTCCTGTTCTTTCCCGTTCTTTATAGTATAAAGAAGCCGGCAGTTCAAGGTAAATTTCACCAGCATTTCTTCATGAGCTGCCCACGAGACCTGATGAGTCGAGTGGTACACGATTAATCCGTAGAGTTGCATCATATTGCAACGGGGGGAATCGAACGATAATAAATATTTGCACATTATTATAGGTAGTTGCAGCTTACCAACACATGAACAATAAATACTTGACAAGCACGGCTGTTTTTTGTAATCTGTGCCATGATCACTATGAAAAAGATCTGCCCTTTCGCGGCCGTCATACTCCTCTTGTCCATTCCCCTGATCTCGCTTTCCCAGGAACAGTCGCGCGGAATTGCCGTCAAGGGAACAAGCCAGCACGGAGACATCACGATCGACGGCAATTACTGGGCCTTGATCATCGGGATCAATGAATATCCGAACCTCCCTGAGAACATGCAGCTCCAGGCGGCCCGGGCGGACGCCCAGGAGGTCGCCACGGTCCTCCAGAAGCGCTACGGCTTCGCCAGGGAGCGGATGATCCAGCTCTATGATAAGAAGGCGAGCAGGGACGAGATCATCATGGCCCTCGAAAGCCTCGGCGGGGCAGTAAACGAGAAAGACAGCCTGCTGATCTACTACGCCGGCCACGGGGAATTCAATAAGATCAACAAGCGCGGGTTCTGGATCCCCTCCGACGCCGTGAAGGACAAGCCATCCACCTTCGTCAGCAACGCTGACATCAAGGATTATCTGGAAAGCATCAGGGCCAAGCATATCTACACCATCTCGGACTCCTGTTTCAGCGAGTCGCTTATGGGAAAGACCCGCAGCCTCGGAGGCGACCGGGCCATCAAGGAGCTTTTCAGCGTAAAGTCACGGTGGATCCTCACGTCGGGAGGCCTCTACCCCGTCCCGGACAAGGCAAAGGGAAATCACAGCACGTTCGCCTACCATCTGATCAGGCTCCTGGAGAAGAACGAGAACCAGTACCTGACGCCGATGCAGATCATCAACGAGATCATGCCTCTCGTATCGAATGAATCCCCCCAGACCCCCAAGAGCGCCCCGGTCGCCATGGCCGGTGACGAGGGCGGACAGTTCATCTTCACGCTTGCCTCCTACAAGAGGCCGGAAGCGCTGAAACCCGCGGCCCCTGTTGTCTCGCCGGAAGAGGAAGCAAAGCGGAAGGAAGAAATGAAGAAGATGCTTGAGGACAAGGCCCGCCTGGAGGAGGACGCGAAGAAGCTCAGGGAGGCCGAACAACGATTACGCGATAAAGAGCAGCAGATGGAAAAAGAACGCTTAGCCAAGGACCTTGAACAGCAAAGAAAGATGGACGAAGAAAGGAGACGGATCGAGCGGGAGAAGCGAGAGATCGAGGACAGCAGGAAGCGCGAAAAGAAGAAAGCAGAACCGGTGTTCGTACCGCCGACGTTCTGACCTTATCCATTCACAAAACGTTCGTACTATCTGAGATTGCAAGGAGGATCTATGAGAAAAACATGGTACTTCAGCCTAATCTTGTTGCTTGCCCTCCTGGCGGCAGCCGGTCCATCCGTTGCTGAGGAGCAATCCACCCCGATCGGGAAGGATGTTACCCTCGCCATCGGAATAAAATTCTGGCTCCACTCGTGGCAGTCGGCGAACGGCTCCGCATGGAGCACCGTTAACAATTACTCGGAGGGTACCAACGTCAGGACCTACGTGTCCGATGCTAACGTTGCCTTCATCCCTTCCATCAGTCTCAAGATCAAGGATTTCTTCATTTCGACGAGTTACCTTGGCGCACCGGAATATACCTTCCCTGAATATACAGATGTATTCGTCTCATCGGTCTCTGGTACCCAAACAGCCTACACGAAAACGCACAAGACAACAGCAACACGGTCCGAATCAGACACGAATATCGGCTGGTATGTCACGCCGAACTTGGCCCTCACCCTTGGCTACAAAATCGTGACTCAGGAAATTACCGATAAAATGAGCTGTGCTCCTCTCGTCTGCGGGACTGTAGTGGACAAACCAACCTATAAGGGTCCGACCATCGGCTTCATCGGCAGCGTACCCGTGGGCGAGGGTTTCGGCCTGTATGGCAACCTGGCGTTCGGCAAGTTGGACATGAAATACGAAGGCGGCACGACGTCCTATGACACTGATTACATCTCGACCGAACTCGGAATCGGGTACAAAGGACAGGGCATCCCCATCTCCTTCACCCTTGGATACCGCTTCCAGAGCATCGAGCAGAAACTTCCTTCGTACAATATCGGCGGTGCCGGAACTCCCATTTCCCCGGACGTCACAAAGGGTTTGACAATCGGCATGAACTTCATCTTTTAACGAACTAATCAAGGGGGCTTTATGAGAAAACCACATATCGTGATACTGATGCTCCTGATGCTGTTGGTAATGGGCCTCGCGGCCACCGCCTTCGCAGCAAACACTGAAGAGACGACTAAGGTCGGGAAGGATACATATTTTACGCTGGGATACAAGGCTTGGTTTCATACCTGGCAGACTCCATTTAACACCTGGGCTCCTGAAGGCGGGGCGAATATCATGTCGTATACCTCCGAGCGGGTGACGGCTGACATTTTCTCGGCCAGCCTAAAGATGAGCAACTTTCTGATTGCAGGGAGTTTTATGACAACACCTGTCTATAAGTTCCCGAACAATGAAGATGTACTGACGACCGGGCCTACTCCTACAATTGCGCCCACACCCTTTTTGGAATCCGCCATCTCGGCCGAACGCAAGGAGTATGACATCAACCTCGGTTATTACCTGAGCCCTGCGATTGCCCTTACCGTCGGGTTCAAAGATATCAAGCAGACCTATAATGACCTCGACACTACCACTGGTGCTATCAACTTTTCATCCTGGACCAAGTATTCCGGTCCCATTGTCGGCATCACCGGCGGCGGCGCATTAGGTGCCGGCTTCGCTTTCTATGGCAACCTGTCCTACGGTTTCCTGAAAGGTGAGTTCGAGGGCGACCCGGAGAAGTTCGATGCGACCTATTCGTCGACCGAGTTGGGTATCGCCTACCGGCCCGTCAGTTTCCTGTCGTTCCTGGTGGGATACAAGTATCAGACCATCGACACGGAGATCACCGACCCCGCGTTCAACGGCCAGGTCGCGCTGGACGTTACGAAGGGATTCATCCTGGGTGCGAACCTGACGTTCTAAAGAGCGGGAACCAAAACATGGAATTTGCACGGCCCCTGATAGTAAGGATAACTTCCTGATCGTCAGGGGCTTATTTTTTGTGGAGGTGCCAAAATGAACATCTATCTACGAACAGCTTTGGCGGTTGCTCTGGGCGTGGTCCCTCTTCTTCTTTCCTGCGGCGGGGGCGGCGGAGGGTCGGCACCGGTCACGAAAGCGCCGGGCATATATGGCACCGCGGCATCCGGCCTGGGGCATAGCGGCGGGAAGATCGATGTCGTCGATGGTGATGGAAATTCGGACGGTGGACAGGCCGACGGCAACGGCGATTTCATAATCCCTACCACAATAGTAAAAACGCCGCCCTACCTCCTTAGGGTCACCACGGCCACGCTGCCGACGACAACCCTGTACAGCGTGAGTGCAGATGAACATTCGGCAACGACCATCAATATCACACCGCTTACGGACCTGATCATCCGCTCGTGGTACAGCGCGCAGACGCCGTCGATAACGATAGAAGACGCATTTGCCGATCCAGTGACGCATCCTGCGCCAAAGCCTGATTCAGTTTCCCTTATTCACAATCTGATCAAGAACGTCGTCCAACTCTGGCTGGACAAGAACGGGGTAACCTCGAACGACTTCAATCTCATTTCTACGCCCTTCACCGCAGGCACGATCACGGTCCCCGGGACCGGCCTCGACAAGGTGCTGGACCAGGCATGGGTCAATGCTGCGACCGGCCAGATCGTGATCTCCAACGGAACGACCACCCAGAACACGACGCTGAATGCCTTCCTAAGCTCGCTCACAGCTTCAACTACGACCGTGTCTCAGGTCACCGGGTCGACGGTGGAGAGCGGAAACAACGACATTACCTCTGTGCCGACAACGACGGTCGAGCTAGCCGCGCTCGCAGGCATTAACACGACGCTGGCAAATATTGCGAATACCATCAACGCCAGGGGCCTGTTCCTGTCGGCAGCCGATCTACTGCCGTACCTGGACCCGAGCCTGGTGAATGATGGTTTCAATCAGGCGCAGTTTGCGCAGATATTAAGAATGATGGCGCTTTCTGCAAGAGCTTCCGGACAGACCGTTCTTTACACCCTCAAGGTGATCAAATCGCTCGATACAACGACCAATGTTGCTGAAGTGAGGCTTGACGGCATCGGGCCGGCTTTTTTCAGGAAAGTATCTGGAACCTGGTTGATATCCGGAAATGGACGCATTGCCAACATAGCCGTTTCGGCTGTCATGAATACCCGCCAGGGGATCAATCCCTGTCCGGGCGTTTGTGACGGCACGAAGATGACGGTGAAGGTTGACGCGCTTCAGGGGATGATAAGCAACGTGACGGTAACGGGTGGAGGTTTCTGGAATAGTGCTACTGTTCCTTGGGTTTCGAACGTTGCAGTTACCGGGACGGTCATTAATCTTGACAGGTTCTGGCTGGACAGCAACCACCTGGCAAGTCTTCCGGCGAAGGACACGCCTTTTCAGGTCATAGTGACCCCGGTGAGCGGGCCGACCGTAACGTACACGATCATGAGCAATGCATACACCACAGAGCCGATCAGCATCACCAATCTCTCAGGATCGACGATAGGCGTTGCCAACCTTAATAATCCGCTGACAGTGAACTGGACAAAACCGATTTCATTTCCTATTCAAGGGATGATTTTTGGCTATCAGGCCTACGCTCCGTCTCGAACCGATCCAAACCCTTTGGTCTGCACAGGAGGGGTGAACTTGAGCGGCACCGCGGCCCCTTCGGCTACGGTCACTATTCTTCCGACATGTCAAGGGACTAACGTTGGATCGGTCAATCTGGACGTGGTTGTCAACGGAGTAAACGGGGAATCTTCGACCATAACCTACGTCATCAATTAAGGTTCATTCAAATGGAAAGCAAGATAGGCCTGCAGGAAACTGCGGGCCTTTTCTTTTTCAAAGGGGTCTTAAAAGAAAAGGAAGCTTCTTGCGATAAGAATAATTGGCGGGAGAGCATGCGAATCGAACGCACCATTCCTGACCAAGGCCAGGAACCACCGGATTTGAAGTCCGGGACGGGCACCAGCTCCATAACCTCTCCCGAGGAGAACAACAATTGAAAATTGCAGGTTGGAATTTGGAAATTGCTTTTGTTGAAAGGATTATACCCAAGGCCATCGCTGTTCGCAACAATATTCTATTGTTTTGTCCGCTTGTTATCTGCCGTGTTCTGAAGTTCTCCCCGCGTCCCCGTGTCCCCGCGTCTCCGTGTCTGCCGTATCCGTGTCCCCCTGTCACCTTGTCTCCTTGTCTGACGTATTCGTCCCCGCGTCTGCTTCGCTCTCTCCCCTCTTCAACAGATCAGCCGCCGAATCGAGCTCCCGGTGAGCTCCCAGCAGCACCAGGATGTCGTCTACCTGGAGGGTGAACTCCGCGCCCGGATTGGTGAGCGCTTCTCCGCCCCGCACGATGGCGATGACCGTGGCTCCCGACGACCGTCTGATGTCCAGGTCCCTCAAGGTCTTCCCCAGGCAGGCCCAGTCCGGCTGGACCTGGAGGTTGTCGACCGTGGCCGCGGCGAACAAAGCGGCGATCCGGCCGATCTTCTCCTGGTCCAGGGAGATGCCCCGCAGCATCTTATACCCGTCGAACCGCACGAGGCTGATCTGGTTGGCGATGATGTTCCCCGGCACATGGTAGAGATGGAGGACCCGGGAGAATATCTCGATGGAGGTCTCGAACTCCTCGGCGATGACCTGGTCGGCGCCGAGATCCTTGAGCTCATCGACCTCGGCGGAATATCGCGTCCGGACGAGAATAAAAATAGCGGGGTTCAGCCTTCGCACGATCCGGATCGCCAGGCGCGTGGCGGCGAAGTCCGAGATCGCGAACACGATTGCCCGGGCGCAGGGGATGCCGGCCCGTACGAGAACATCCTCCCGCGTGATGTCGCCGTAGATGATGGGTTCGCCTTCATCGCGCGCCTTCCGGATGGTGTCGGCATTCACCTCGAGCACGCTGTAGGGAATGCGTGTGGCCTTGAGGGTCCGGGCGAGGTTCCTGCCGTTGAGTCCGTATCCGGCGATGATCGTATGTCCCGTGAGGGCGCAGATGGCGGGCTGCTCGGAGGTCTCGGGCTTGAACAGACGGAGGCGGTTCACGACCCAGGGCGCCGCCTGCATGATGAAGGGCGTCCCTATCATGGTGAGGATCGAAGTGTTGATGAACGCCTGAAAGGTATCGCCGCCAATAAGGCCGAACCGGGCGCCCTGGTCTGCGAGGAGAAAGGAAAATTCCCCGACCTGGGCGAGGGCGAGGCCTGCCAGGAGCGCTGAGCGGACGGGATACTGGAGGACGGCGGCGGTTGCGGTCACGAGGCCGGTCTTGAGCAGGGCGAGGCAGGTCGTCAGGCCGATGAGGAGCGGCCAGTGCGCCAGAAAATAATCCGTCTTGAGCAGCATCCCGATGGAGATGAAGAAGATGCTGGCGAAATAGTCCCTGAAGGGAAGGATGTCGGCAACGATGTGGTGACTGTACTCCGATTCCGCGATGATCAGACCGGCGAGGAACGCGCCCAGTGCCAGGGAAAGTCCGAGGCTGAAGGTGATCCAGGCGGTGCCGAGGCAGAGCAGGACCACGAGGAGGAACAGCATCTCCCGGTTCCTCAGGCGGACCACCTGGTGAAGCAGGAGCGGAACGACCTGCCGGGCGGCCAGGAACACGACCACCAGCCCCAGGACGGCCTTGCCCAGGCTTGTGACGATGGAAAGCGGGGTGATGGCGCCGGCAGACCCTGCTTCGCCCAGGATGGGCAGCAGGAGCATCATCGGCACGACGGCCATGTCCTGGAACAGCAGGACGCCGATGGCGAGCCTGCCGTGAGCCGTGTCCAGCTCGGCCCGGTCCGAATACATCTTGAGCACGATGGCGGTGCTGCTGAGCGAAGCGAGGAACCCGAAGAACAGCGCCTGGGTCATCGGATAGCCAAAGAGCAGCGCGATGCCCATGACCGCTGTGGTTGTCAGAACGACCTGGGTCCCGCCGCCGAAGAGGAACTGCCGGCCGGATCGCATGATGTCCTCAAGGGAGAACTCGAGCCCCACCGTGAAAAGAAGCAGGACGACGCCGACATCGGCCAGCCGCTCGACGACCCGGGTCTCGGTGATGACCGCCGCCCCGTGGGGGCCGATGAGCACGCCGGTAATGAGGAATCCGACCAGCGCCGGCAGCTTCGCTTTATGAAAGAGGAAGGTGATCGGGAGCGATACGGCAAGGAGGATGATGAGCTCCCGGAGGATGGTGATCTCGCTGTCCTGCATAGAATTCAATCATATCATACTTTGAACAAATAAAAAAACCCTCACGGGAATCCCGTGAGGGTTTTTGCTGCCGGATAATGACATGCTTACTTCTTGTGGCACTTTGCGCAATCCTTTGCACCAAAGGCCTTGCCGCCGTCCTTGTGGCAGGTGCCGCAGAACTTGCCGGCATTGATGTCCTTCATGGTGATTGCGGCGCCGCCCTTCTTCATGGCAAACACGCCCGGATGACAATCAGCGCACTTCAGGCCCTTGTCCGCATGAGCCTTTCCGTCGAACACGACCTTGCCGCCCTTTGCGTACTCCACGGTCTTGCCGGCCGGAACTGCGAAGGCCGTCATGGCCAGCGCGAACGAAACAACAACTACGATCGCAAATACGAATATCTTCTTCATCTGTGTTTCACCTCCTTTCGCTGTAAAATGGAATTCCGCTTGATTCCTATGCTCTTGAGACACCGTAAATCATAAAAGGCCTAGAAGAAAGCCTTGGGGCTTCTGTATGCATGGCACTGGACGCAGTCCCTCTTGGCCGAGGCTTCGGTGACCCTCCAGAGGTGCGGCTTATGGCAGTCCTTGCACTGCATGTCCATGGCAAGGTGGACGGCATGCTTGCCGACCTTGGGCACATTGGAATGACAGCTGAGACAGTGGCCGCTCCCCGGCTTGACCTTGCCCTGGGTATGGGGCTTGTGACATTCATAGCAGTAGAACTGCATGGGCGCCTTTTCGTCGAAGGTGATCTTCACGGCCTTCTTGATCGTGGCGGCCTCAGGCTGGAAGAACCGCACGTCCATGGTCGCGTCATCCTTCAAACGCTTCTTGATGCTCTCGTCGGCGCTGTGACAATAGAGGCACTTCATGCGCCCCGGTTTCAGGTCCTTGGTGCGGTCCGTATGGCAGTTGAGGCAGGCCAGGCCCCCCATACCCTCGCCGTGCACCATCTTGCCTTCATGGCATTTCGTGCAGAACTTTTCCGTCGGAAGAAAATGATGGAGGCCCGATTTGTCGGCCTTTACCTCGCCGTGACATTCGGTGCACTCGAGCTGTTCCATGTATACATGCTTGGCATGGAACAGCGACTTGTTGATCCGCGTCGCCTTCTTCGAGGTGTGACACTCGTTGCATATCTTCGAGGGAACGATCACATTCTCTTTATGACGCTCGGGCACCTTGGTAGGCCGGTGCATCACGAAGCTGATGAGCAGCTGGTTCTGCTCCGGGATCGTCAGGTGGTGACAGTCATGGCAGTTGAGCTTCGAGTGTTCGCTCTTTGCCCAGCTGTCATAGGCCTCCTGCATAAGGTGGCAGCCGACGCAGAACTTCGGATTGTTCTGCGTGAAATCGTAGAATTTGTATGCAACGAATCCGCCCCCCCCGACGATGATCAGGAACAGCGATACGATCAACACCTTTGCCTTGAGCGTCAGCGGCTCCTGAAGCCGGTCCTTCGCCCATTGAAGCTTTTCCTTGGACCAATCGAAAACCTTCATTCCCCCCCCTGTATCTTCCAGACTAAGCCCGAGTTTATATCATGAAGGACCGGCGATGTCAATAGCTATCATACTGGAGCATTGACAGGGTCCGGCTTTCCTAATATTATTTGTTTGGCAGAAAATCAAAGGATTTCCCGTCCTTGGAACCAAGGAAAGGGCGGGGTACGATACCCCGCCCTTCTGGTAAATATGTGGCCGCTGAGCGTCCGCGCAGTTTTAATGTTCCTGTTTTGCGTCCCCGAACACCGGGAACACATAACTGATCAAATAGAACAACACAAAGGGCATGGCAAAGATGCTGAGCGCCCCGCCCAATCCTTCTTTAAAGGTCTCCCAGTCATGCGGTATGATCGGAAGGGTGTAATGCATGAATCCGGCAAAGGTCAGCGAGAAGGCCTGGCCGCCGATCACGACGTTCCACCGCATCATGAAAACGCCGAACAGCACGAGCAGCACGCCCAGGATCGATCTCTTCACCGTGAGCCCGGGGACCAGGAACAGGATCAGCGGGATCAGGTTGCCGATGCCGTACTGCATGATGAAGATATCATAGAAGTCGCGCTCATAGATGACCGTGCGCAGCACGTCCCAGGACTTGACCGCCGTGTATCCCCGGAAGATGAGGTCCAGCAGCTCCAGGGTGATCGCCAGGACCAGGAAGAGCACCAGGTACTTCGACGTCATCTTGACGACATGCATCTCGGCGCCTTTCACCTCTTCCAGCGACATCTGCCAGGGCTTTCGGGCCCGCTTGATCATGAACTTCCGGTACTCCATCACGACAATATACGTGAGCATGCAGAGGGCGATGCCTGACACAATCGCCGACATGATGAAGATGACCGGCATGAGGGGCGTCATCCAGAGTGCATTCGCCTTGACCGAGCCGAAAATGAAACCGGCGTAGCCGTGGAGGAAGCAGGCGACCGGAATGCCGACGCCGGCAAGGACCTTGATCGCCTTCTCGTCCCGGTGGAGAGCCTCTTCGCTCACATCATAGACGCCGAGGGTCAGCGTGCAGTACAACAGGTATTCCAGCCACTGGATCATGTTCTTGTCCTGCAGCTCCCGCAAGGCCAGGGCCTTGACAACGAAATGCTTGCGATAGAGGAACCAGAGCTCCGAGGCAACGATGGCCCCGTAGGTGAAGAACACGATGCCGAATGCGGCGATGGCCGACGTGAAGTGCGGCGTCATCATGACATTGATGCCCCGGAAGGGATACTGGAGATGGAGCATGATCGGCATGGGGGCGGCGAACAGCAGGGCAAAGGAGAACACCAGGGCGAACCGGGCGATCTCCTTGAGCTCCTTGATGCCGAACACGTGGTACAGCGACGACAGCACGAAGGCGCCCGCCACGAGCCCCGTCATGAACGGGTACATGACGATCTGGACGCTCCAGTAGATGTACTCATTGGGATAGGTGAACAGCTCTTTCAGGGTCCATATTTCACCGTGTACCATGATTATTTCACCTCCTTGCTGAGTCCGATATAGTAGACCTGCGGTTTGGTGCCGTATTCTTCCTTGAGGACCGATACACGTTCATCCTCGATGATCCGCGTGACCGGGTCGTTCGGGTCGAGCAGGTTGCCGATGCGCCGCGCGCCGAAGGGACAGGCATCCACGCAGGCGGGTTTCATGCCCGCGCCGAGCCGGTGGTAGCAGAAGGTGCATTTTTCCGCGGTGTGGTAGACGGGATGGAAGAACCGGACGCCGTAGGGGCAGGCCATGATGCAGTAGCCGCAGCCGATGCACCAGGTGCGGTCCACGAGCACCACGCCGTCCTTTGCCTGGTAGGTCGCGCCCACGGGGCAGACCTGCACGCAGGGGGGGTTCTCGCACTGGTTGCAGAGCTTGGGAACGAAGAAGGCCTTGGAGATGTCCTCGGGCTTGATGACCCTCTTATGCCCGTGCCCTTCGTCGATGTCGGGACTGGTGAAGCCGTCCCGCGCCGCCTTGGGAGAGTCGGCATGGACCTTGCCGTCCTTGGTGACAACGTACCGCTCGACCCAGGTCCGCGAGACGTTGGCGTCGTAGGGGATCTCGTTCTCCTGTTTGCACGCCTTGACGCAGAGGCCGCATCCGACGCATTTATGGGTGTCGACGAGGAAGACCCAGCGCAGGCCCTTCTTCTTTGCCTCCTCGGGCGTACCGCCGTGCACAACGGTCAGACCCGTGGGGACGGCCATGCCGGCGGCGCCGATGAGAGAATATTTCAGGAATTTCCGTCTCGTGATCATGGTTAGGCACCTCCCAGCCTGGGACTATGGGGATTGTGGCACGCCACGCATTCCATGCCCGGATTATGCTTTTCCGGATCGGCAAATCCCCTGATCTTCGCCCGGTCGCTGGTGGGATAGGCCAGTTTTACATGGCAGCGGTAGCACTGTTCCCTGCTCCTGTCGATGGCGAGCTTGGGCAGCTTGTCCGCATCGTAATGGAGGACCCCTTCTTCCGTGCCGGCGGGACCGTGGCAGTTCTCGCACATGATGATGCGATGGGCGGACTTGTTGATGCTGGCGTACTTGTCGGAATGGCAGTCCTTGCAGTACTCCTTGCCCTGGTACTTGATCTTGAAATCCTTCCAGAACTGCTCGTCACTTTTCCGGTGCCAGCTGTACATGTAGCCGCGCTCGTACACACCGAAGTCCTTGGGCACGTAGAAGTACCGGGCGACGAGGATCAGGGCCACGATGCCGATCACGACGATCAGCGGCCGGAACACATGGTTGTTCATGAAGCGCCTCCCCTTCCTATAATTGATGATTTTCGCATATGGTGCGGAAATTACGTCAGGTCTTTCTTTTGTCCCGCCACCAGGCCGTATCCCTGCCACAGGATCGCGCCGAAGCAACAGGTCAATCCGAGAACGAGACCGACGAGGTGGACCCACTCGTTCTTGATGACCACGAACAGGACAACGAATATCGCGGAAAGCTTCAGGACATTGAGGACGGCTGCGGCGATGTTGGCGAGCAAGCTCGATGTCCCCTGCCGCAGGTAGACGCGTTCCACGGCATAGGCAAGCCACCGGAAATTGAGCACCCCCAGGCCGCCGCCCACGAGCACTCCGGCGGGCACGGTCCACGGTGAAAGCCCCGGCCACGCGGTCATCTGGACGGCAACGGCGGCTGCGGTGCCGAAACCGGTCAGGATCGCGGTCTTCTTCGCGACGCCCGTTGCAACAGCAGTCGCCGAATGTTGAACCGTTGTGGTCTTACCGGTCATGGTGCCCCTTGTCGTCCGGCTTGTCCAGGTCCATGAGCCTCCGGGTCTGATCGTAAAGGTTCTTGAAGCCGGCTGCAATACCGAGCAGCAGAAAGGCCAGCGTGAGCCACGGTGTCGTGTTGAAAAGGCCGTCGAGATAATGCCCGGCATAGTACCCGATGACCGTGGCGACCACCAGGGTGATGCCGACCGTGCTCAGCGCGCCGAGCGAACGGAGAAGCTTTCGGTCCTTTTCTTCCATGGTTCAAGACCCGAGGGTGGGAGGGTGGGATGCTGGGAAGGTATGAAGCCGCTGCAGCCCCATTTGCCCTTACCCGGAGTCCTACCTTCTTACCTTCCTACCATCTCACCTTCTGCCGTTATAGTGCTTTCAGGCTCTTCCGCGCCGCTTCGACGGTCTTGTTGATGTCCGACTTCGAATGGGCCAGGGACAGGAACGCGGCTTCGAACTGCGACGGAGCCAGGTTCACGCCGTTCGCGAGCATGGAACGGAAGAACTTGCCGAACCTCGCCGTGTCCGAGGTCTTGGCGCTTGCGAAGTCCTTCACCTTCTGGTCCGTGAAGAACGTGGTGAACATGGAGCCGACGCGGTTGATAGTCGCGGGAATGCCGGCTTCGTTCGCGGCGACCCGGAGCCCCTTTTCGAGGTCGGCGGACATCTTTTCAAGGGTCTTGTACACGCCCGGTTTGGAAAGGAGCTTCAAGGTCTCGATGCCGGCCGTCATGGCGAGGGGGTTCCCTGACAGCGTGCCGGCCTGATAGATGGGCCCGAGGGGCGAGATCTTCTCCATGATCTCCCGTTTTCCGCCGTAAGCGCCCACCGGCAGGCCGCCGCCGATCACCTTGCCCAGCGTGGTCAGGTCGGGTTTGATCTTGTAAAGCTGCTGTGCGCCGCCATAGGCAACGCGGAAGCCGGTCATCACCTCGTCGAAGATCAGGACAATGCCGTACTGATCGCAGACCTGGCGGAGCCCTTCATGGAAACCCGGCTCGGGCGGCACGCAGCCCATATTCCCCACCACGGGCTCCACGATGATGCAGGCGATCCGCTCGCCCTCCCGCGAACAGATGTCCCGAACGGCCGCAAGGTCGTTGAACGCCACGGTCAGCGTATGCATCGCCAGGTCGGCCGGCACGCCCGGGCTGTCCGGAAGGCCGAAGGTCGCCACACCGCTGCCGGCCTTCACGAGCAGGCTGTCGCCATGACCGTGATAGCAGCCGTCGAACTTGAGGATCCTGTCCCTTCCCGTGAACCCTCGGGCCGCGCGGATGGCGCTCATCGTCGCTTCCGTGCCGGAGCTCACCATGCGCACCAGCTCGATGGAGGGAACCGCCTTCTTCACCATCTTCGCCAGGATGATCTCGAGTTCCGTCGGCGCGCCGAAGCTCGTTCCGTCGGCAATGGCCTTTTTCAGCGCTGCGGTCACTTTCGGGTGTGCGTGCCCCAGGATCGCGGGGCCCCAGGAGAGAACGTAGTCGATGTAGGATTTGCCGTCGGCGTCGTAGACCTTGGATCCCTTCGCCCGCTTGATGAAGATCGGATCGCCGCCCACCGAACAGAACGCGCGGACGGGGCTGTTCACGCCTCCGGGGATGTGCTTCTTCGCCTCTTCGAACAGCTTCTTCGATCGTGTTCCTGCCATGACGGTCAATTCCTCCACGCGCTGATCTCGTACTGCGGAACGAATGATTATATCCTATGTGTTATAAATGAACCGCCGATAAGAGTCAACGAAAAAGGAAATTTCGCGAAGTAACCAGAGGTGAAAAAGATCTGACAATTACAATTTGGCAATGAAGTCGGCAACAGCCGCCGCGTCGTTCCAGTCGAAGCGCGGCACCGGGGCATCGAACGGGGCGCTGCTCACCAGCGCGATGATGGAAGGATCGTTCAGGCAGAGCGGCTGCCGCCCCGAGACGCCGCTGCGGAAGACCTCGATGCGGTTCGGGCCGTCCAGCTTGAAGCCTTCCCGGATCACAATGTCGGCGTCCTCAACGAACGGCGCCAGTTCTTCCAGCGCCGGCTGCGTCACCGGCCGCTTCATCACCGCCACGCTGTCCGGACCCACCAGCACCACCGTATCAGCGCCCGCCTCCCGGAACCGCCACGAATCCTTGCCCGGCCGGTCGAGGTCGAAGCCCTTCGATGCGTGCTTGATCACGGCCACGCGCAGGCCGCGCGCCTTCAGGATGCGCACGACCTTCTCGATGAGGGTTGTTTTGCCGCTGTTGGACGATGCTGCGATGAAGGAAACGGTCTTCATGGGTGTTTTGCATAAGCATACTGCAGGGCTGCGACAAAGCTAACCACGGAGTCAGGGACTGGCCTTCACTGTTTGGGAACCATGTCGTTCATTCCACACTCCGCACTTCGAACTCCGCAATTCCTATATCTCCGTCAGGTCCGTGGAACCGAGGTCTTTCTTTCTGCCGAGGATCCGGACACCCAGGATGCCGAGTTCATAGAGAAGGTAGATGGGAATGGACATGATGGTCATGTTGAACGCGTCCGGCGTCGGCGTAAGGATGCCGCCGATGACGAATGAGCCCAGGAAGGCGTACTTGCGGAACGACCTGAGCGCCTCGACATTGATGACCCCCATCCGGCCAAGCACGATCATGATCAGAGGAAGTTCGAACACCGCGCCCGCCGCGAGCATGAACATGAGGGTGAAGTTGATGTAGTCGCCGATCTTGATGATGGGTTTCAGGTGCTCGGTTTTATAGCTAACGAGGAACGGGATGGCGAAGGGAAGCAAAAAGAAAAAGCAGAAAAGCACGCCGATGCCGAAGAAGATCGTAGCAAAGACAACGAACTGGCTCGCGTACTTTCGCTCCTGCCGCAGGAGACCGGGCGAGATGAACTTCCATATCTGATAGAGGATGACCGGGAGCATCAGCATCATTCCGGCGACGAACCCGATCTTCAAATGGGCCATGAAGGGCTCGGTGAGAGCGGTAAAATGCAGTTCCTGGACGATCTCATGCGGCGTGAACGTAACAAAGGGAAAGGAGCCCTGAAAAACCGCGGCGGCGTTCAAGGGCAGCAGCAGAATGCCGAGAATGTCCTCGGAATAATTGAAGCACGCGATGAAGCCCACGCCGACGGCGATGGAAATAGAGACGATCCGCTTCCGGAGCTCATCGAGATGGGACCAGAACGACATCTTTCCGTTTTCAGGATTTGCCGTACTCATCCGGTCCCTTCTCCGCCTCAGCGGCCTTCTTCGCATCCTGCGTCGACGCGGGCTCATCGGAGGCCTTGGGCCCGGTTACCGTACCCTCAACGTCGGACTTGAGCTTCGCCAGATCGATAGAGCTCTCAGCGGCGCGCACCTCGGTCTCGATGGTATCCTTCACTTCCTGCGAGGCCCGTTTGAACTCGGCGATCCCCTTGCCCAGGGCCTTGCCCAGGTCAGGCAGTTTCTTGGGACCGAAAACGACCAGGGCGATCACGAAGATCACGATCAATTCAGGTATTCCGAGACCAAACATGAAGTATCTCCTTCTTTCTTCTCTGCTCTTTCTTCTGTCCTCCGGCTACTTCTCCGGCCGTTTTTCGACCAGGGCCTTGATCTCCAGGGTCTTGCCCTGCCGGAGCACCTTGAAAGTGACGGTCTTGCCGATGTGGCCGAAGGCCACCATCCGCGGGAGTTCGCCGGCGGCAAGGATCTTCTTCCCCTCCAGTTCGACGATCACGTCGCCCTTCTTCAGGCCCGCCTTGTCGGCCGGTCCGTCCTTGGTCACCGACCGGATGATGGCGCCGACGGGGTCGGACATCCCCAGGGCCTCGGCGATCTCGGGCGTGATCGCCTGCGCGTCAACGCCGAGCCAGCCCAGGTCGGGCTTGCCCGTTGCCTTAATGGACGGCAACACCTCTTTCACCATATTGATGGGCACGGCGAATCCCAGGTTCTGCCCCGTGGCGATGATGATCGTGTTGATGCCGATCACCTCACCCGTCATGTTGAAGAGCGGACCGCCGCTGTTGCCGGGGTTGATCGCCGCGTCGGTCTGGATGAGGTCATCGTAGGGCCCCACGCCGATGACCCGCCCTTTCGCGGACACGATGCCCTTCGTTACCGTATGGGACAGGCCGAAGGGATTTCCGATCGCCATGACCCAGTCCCCCACTTCCAGCGCCTCGGAATCGCCGAGGGTGACCGCGGGCAGGCCCATTGCCTCGACCTTGATGAGCGCGATATCGATCTCCGGCGATCTGCCGATGAGCTTCGCCTCAAGGACGCGGCCGTCGTCAAAGGACACCTTGATGTCCTTCGCCTTGTCCACCACGTGATTGTTGGTCAGGATATAGCCGTCTGCGCTGATGACGAAGCCGGAGCCGAGGCTCTGGCGCACCTGTTCCTTCTGCGGGGCCTGGCCGCCGAAGAACCGGTAGAAGAACTGGTCCATCTGCGGGTCGCCGAAGGGCGACGGCTGTTTCACTTTGACGACCTGGCGGGTGGAGATATTGACCACCGAGGATTTCTGCGATTTGACGAGGGGAGCAAATGTCTGCGGAACGGGCTGTGCAGGTGCGTTGACGGCAATCGAGAACAGGACGAATGCGGATACAGCGGCGAACCAGGACCTCATGATTGACCTCCGTTGTGAAGTGTAAAATTCATAACATGGCGTCGAGGAATAGTCAAGGGATTTCCACGAGTTGCAGACGGCAGCGGCGTCGGCGGGACAAGGGGACAACTTAAGGAAGGTACGTCGGGACTACAGCACCACGCGGATGACGGTCTTGACGTTGCCCCGGACGTTAAAGTCGCCCACAACCTCGAGCCTGCGGGGTTTGAGGCTCTTGTTGAGCACGTCGAAGATACGGTTGGTCACGGCTTCGTGTGAGACGCTCGTATCGCGAAAGCTGTTCAGCCACAGTTTCAGGGCCTTGAGCTCAACGACCTTTTTGTTGGGCACATAGGAGATCCTTATCGCGGCGAAATCAGGGTAGCCCGACCGCGGGCAGAGGCAGGTGAACTCGGGATAGGAGATCTCGATCGTGTAGTCGCGGTCCGGGTTCGGATTGTCCCAACACTCCAGGACGGCCTCTTTGATCGCCTTGGCACCGTATTTCATGGATCGAATAGTACTCATTTCATGACAACAAGTAAAGGATTTTCCTGCTCACGGTCTCTTCTTCGGCTGAAAAGAGCCGGTGACGTCATCGAATATTTTCTGATATTCACCGGCGCCTTCTTCGGGCGCCCGGTAGTGCAGGACATAGAAGCCCTTTCCGGCGGGCAGGACGATGAAACGCTCGGCCATGATCACTTTTTTCGAAGGCGGCACGATCTCGTAGATCCTCGATCCGTCATCGGGCTTGGGCGGCATATGCCGCTCGGAAGGTCGGGAGACCAGCTCAAAGGTCTTCATGGAGAACGTCACTCCCGTCAGCCCCGCGACTGCAACAGGGACCATCTCCTTGTTATCATCATAGTCTTCCCTTATCATGGAGTTCAATCGTGCGTTAATGTACTGCCGGTGATCGGTAAAGAACTTTTCTCCGCTGTAGTACAGGAGGGATATCGTTGCCGCAGCGCTGTCCCGGTCTTCCGGATCGCTCAGTTTCACCCCGTACACCTTCGTCAGGTCGCCGTAGGGATGGCCCTGTTCCGTCCGCGACCAGTCCCTGGGGACCGACGCGCTGAAGTAGCCGCCTTCGCACACATAGCGCTCATAGGGCGGCAGGGCCCCGGCTGCCGCGGCGAGCAGCATGATGAACGACAAGCCAATAAACGTGTTTTTCATTTTTCCCGCGCGCATAGCGCCCTCAGGGCTCAGGGATCGTGCCGTACCGGCACCGGTGGAAAGCATACAATACCGCATCTCTATTGGCAAGGGAATAGTCGGCGGCGGTCTCCGACGGATACGACTGACCCCGGATATCGCCCCTTTCCCTGCTGTTTTTTTTGGTCGTTGACACTTTTCTTATTGACTGCGCTGATGATATTCGCTACACTTTCCTATCATTCATGGTCTGAAGGAGCGTATGGTATGAGAACAGCGATCTCGACGATGGCATGGTGCATCCTTCTTTTGTTCACCAGCAGTCATGCCCTCTCTCAATACAGCCTGCAGCCGGAAAGGGAGTACCGGGACGATCCCTCCGTAGTGGTGAACCGGCCGGCCAATGTTCAGGGTTTGACGGGGCTGATCATCACGAACTCCGCCTACACGCAGCGAAAGGGCCGCATCGTCGCGGGCCTCGCGGCCATCGCCGAGAACAGCCAGGAGCCTGACTTCAGCATTGCGCAGGGCATCGCGACGGTCACCGCGGGCGTCACGGACAGGATCGAGGTCGGGTTGAAGGCACAGGTTGTCGGGACCAATTTCGGCAGCAGTGAGACGCGAGAGATCGGCGTCGGGGACACCGACCTCCTGTTCAAATGGAGGATCTCGACGCAGGGGGAAACGCTGCCTTCTATAGCCTTGGGACTGGCGTACACGCTGCCCACGGGAGAGGAATCGAAGGGGTTCCGAAGCGTTGAACATGAAGCCATCCGGTTCATGGTTATCGGGACTTCCGAGCAGGAGATGCCCGGCGACTATTTTATCGGGATCTATTTTGAAGGACAGATCGTGAACACCGACCGGTTGCCGGGAGAGGACGCAAAACCCTATTCCGAAAAATACGGTGTTGTTAACGTCGGCCTGCTCTTCCCGCTCACGGAAAGCCGCAGTCTGCAGGCGATCTTAGAATATAATACCGTGGTCAAAAAGGACATCCCCTCCGTCTACGAACAAAACCACAAAGCGTACATGCCGGGGCTGCGGTACGTGACCGAGAATTTCAACATCAGTCTGGGCCTGCAATTCATTAACCGGGAAGATCCCGTCTTCGAGGACGATCTGCGGTACATCGGCACGCTCAGCTATGCGTTCTGACCTCGCTCCCGGGCTTCATGCTGCCTGAGCCGCCGGCCGGACCTTCTGCCAGCGAACAGACCTCGCCGCTCAACTGCTGCTCCTCGAGAAGCCGTTTGTTGATGTCAATTGCCGCTGTCGCCCCTTCACCGGCCGCGATCACGACCTGGTCCTGTCCGGTGTTCAACGGACCGACGATGTACAGGCCGCGAAGGGATGATTCGTACACGCTGTTGGTCACATAGTAGACCTTCTCAGCATCCTTCTTGAGGGACAGGTCTTTCAGAAAATCATCGTTCAGCCTGGCCCCGAACGAGGCCATTACCGCTTCGCACGCCACACGCGTCCCGTCCGCAAGTTCCAGTCCCTCCAGTGCTTTTTCACCGACGATGCGCACGGGCCTGCCGGTCACGACAGGGATGCCTTCGTCTGCGAGCACTTCTGCCGATGACGCGGGGAGGTCCATATCGCAAGGGAGGAACGTCGTGTCCCTGGTGAACAGCTGTTTCATGGCAAGGGCGAGGTTCACGGCATTGAGCGAATTCCCCGTGACGACCAGTTTCCTGTTCGTGGTGCGGTATCCGTCGCAATCGATGCAGGTGAAGTAGCTCGTCCCGAGAAAGCGGTGGACCCCCTCGATCGACGGGAACACATCGGACACGCCGGTCGAAACGATGACGGTCCGGGATCGATATACCGTCCCGCCGTCGGACACGGCATAAAAGCTTCCCTGCTTTTCCACTTTCGTTACCCGGCCCTTCAGGATCTGCACGTTGAAGCTTTTCGCCTGATCCAGACCCCGCCGGATGATCTCGGCGCCGGAAATAAGCCGGTGGGTCAGGACGTTCTCGATGGAGTGGGCGTGGCTCGTGCGGCCTCCCCCCCGGTCGATCAGCAGAACATCGCGGTTGTAGCGGCCGAGGTAGATGGATGCCTGCAAACCACCCGGCCCCGCGCCGATGATGATGCAGTCGAAGACATGGTCCCCCTCTTTCGGTGAAATGAGATCAATTCCCATGGTGACCCTCCCTTTTGGAGCCCCTTGCCTCCCGGGGATCGTGCGCGTTCCGCGTCACCGTTCCGGACCCGCGTGTTCCATCATATGTTCCGCGATCAGGGAGCCAAGTCCGCTTCCCCGGCGAAGGTCCCTGACGGTGATGCACGGGGTCAATCCGCCGCGCTGCACGATGCCGAATCCGATCATCCGGTCCTGCTCGACCGCGATGACCGCATCGGCGCCTTCCAGAGCGCAGGGCACACGATGCCGTGCCAGATATGCTCTGATGTCGATCAAATCCCGCTCAGTCGCATGACGGATGGACACCATTTTCCCCGTTATGTTCGATATACCCGTACGATACGGATCACTCACAACGATCACCCCTTTCCACTGCTGACCCCGAACCTCGGATCGGATGCGAGGATGCCGGTTTTCTGCACTTCCACATAGTGCGCCGCTGCCAGCGCCGCGATGGACCCGTCGGCTGCCGCGATCACGATCTGGTTGGCGAACTTTCTCCTCAGGTCCCCGACGGCGAAGATGCCCGGAACGGATGTCTCGCATTTCTCATCGGTCATGACGTAGCCCTCATCGTTTGTCCGGACCTCGAAGGGAACTAGAGAGTTATTAGGGATAGAACCGATGAATATGAAAACGCCGTCTGCGCGCATCTCTTTCTTTTCCCCGGTTTCGCTGTTCTCGAGCGATACGGCAGTGACACTCTCTCCGTTCCCTTTGATCTCCCTGACCAGGGTGTTTCCCAGCACTTCGATGCCCGGATCGGCCCGCAGCCGGTCCTGCAGCAGCCTGGCCGCCCTGGGCGTACTGCCGCGGTGAACAAGGGAGGTCTTCTTCGCCAGTCTGGACAAGTGAAGCGCCTCCTCCACAGCCGTGTCTCCCCCGCCCACGACGACGACGGTACGATCCCTGAAAAAGAAACCGTCGCAGGTGCCGCAGTAGGAAACGCCGCTCCCGAGGTATTCAGCTTCTCCGGGAACGCCGAGCTTGCGGACGGTGCTTCCCACGCCGAGGATGAGGGCGACGGCCTCGTGCCGGTCGCCATTGGCAAGCCTGACCGTGTGAAGATCTGTTCCCGCGGTCACCTCCACAACCTCTTCCTGCATGATACGGAGGCCAAACGATTGTGCATGGTGAAGCATCCTCTCCGCAAGATCGAACCCGGTTATCCCTTCCACGCCCGGGTAGTTCTCCACCTCCTTCGAGATTGCTATCTGGCCGCCGGGCAATCCTTTTTCGAAGAGAATGGTCTTCAACGCGGCGCGCTGACAGTAGAGCCCGGCAGCGAGCCCCGCCGGCCCTCCCCCCACAATGATGACCTCGTGGGCCTCTCTCATCGCCATGATAAGCCTCCTTAAATGAAATGCATGCGGCCGATATTACGCCGCGTGTTTCCTGTTGCCTGCCAGATGGGACAGGATCGCCGCGATCCGGTATCTTCTGTCAGCGAACCAGCGGTATGCGATCCGGGAAAGCGGCGCCGCTCCCGGCAATTTGAACAGCGGAGCCGCAAAACGGAAGCCCTTGATCCTGGCGAGGATTTGGGGCATCGCCTGTTCTCCAACCAGCACGGTGCCGTCGGGCAATACAAGGTGCATGGCCTTCATGCAATCAGCCCGATTGACCCCGGGATGGAGCGAACGCCGCTGTTCCGACTGGCACGGCATCATCGTAAAGGAACCGCTGATCTCATGCTCCCTTATCAATTTCACCGTACCGGCGCAAACCGGGCACTTGCCGTCATAGATCAGCGTCGCAGGCGCCTTGCTGTTGCGCGCCTTTCGTTTTCGTTCTCTCATGCTCCCTCTCCCGGAACACTGCCGGTCATTTCGCGACTGCCGGCCGGATCATTACGGTCAGCGTTGGACCGCCATCCGCGCAATCTTGGGCAATGCATCAAGGGAAACGCGCAATGAACAGCTCTCGAACTCATCGAGGACATCTTCGAGGGCCGCGGAAAGCTCGGCAAGACACAGGTCCGGATGCGTGCTGATACTGCTCCGGACAAGGGGCAGGCCCTTTTTCACGAGCAAAGCCGCTCCTTCGCACTCCCGGCGGAGGTAATGATGAAACGCCCCGGCAACCATGACCAGCCCCTGGAGAAAACGCTTTTCTCCGGCATCGGTCGCAGTGAGCCAAGGGACCTCCCAGGCTTCCTGGGCCTCGAAGTATCTGCCCTGGTTAAAAAGGGCAATGCCTTTCTCGATCAGGTCGTTCTCCGTGAGCACATCGTCCTTCATGACCGCTCCTTTCCGCACGCTCCCCTGCTGCCGGAGCCGACAATAAAAAAGGCCAAGCTGCCCGCTCGTAGCATCCGTCGGCAGCTCGGCCATCTTCCTCTGCGGGAAGATTCGTGACTTTCCGTCCCCCCCTCGCGGAGGGTTTGGCTTTATCGGGACAATATATATCCTGTTATATTTATACCTCCCGTTCCCGGTCCTGTCAAGACGGGACAAGGAGCTTATGCCTCATCATGGCAGGGGGAAGTGCCGGCCTCAAAGGCCATTGCACCGGCCCCCTCACCTTCGGCATCACCGTGAAGGACAGAGACGGCAGAGACATCGTCTACCAGGAGGGAAGTGTCGGACAGGATGCAGAAGAAAATATCGACGCGGTGACACGGGGACGGGAGACACGGTGAAAAGAATCTTTCCGTTGTAATTTCCCGTTGCCGAATATATAATGAAAATTGCGGTGATTACACCGGCGAAAGGATCAACGTTCAATGTCCCATGACTTCAATTGCATAGCAACCGGCATCGGCAGCCTGCCGGTCACCGACCCCGATGAAGCGGCAAAGCTGTCGCTCCAGTACCTCCCCGAAGCGCCCATCTGGCCCCAGCTCCCCCAGCGGAGCTTCCACGAGCACATGGACGGCCAGTACAGCGAGTCCCTCCCCGGCATCGTCGTGGACGAAAAGAAACAGCGCTTTTCCTTCGACACGTCGAAGGACCTCACGCCTGAGCTGGAGAAGTTCTTCGGGAAATATATTGAGAAGGACTATGGCTTCTTCAAGATATCGGAGGACTACGCGGCCGGGTTCTACGGCTTCCAGCGGGCCGTCGCGAAAGGCCTGCCGAAGCAGGCGCGGTTCATCAAGGGAGCCGTCACCGGCCCCCTTACCGCGGGGATATCGTTCAAGGACGAGACCGGCAAGGACATCATCCACAATGACGTCATGTTCGACGCCGTCGTGAAGGGCCTCGCCATGAAAGCGGCCTGGCAGATCGAAGCGTTCAGGCCCCTCGGTCTTCCGGTCATCATCTTCATCGACGAGCCGGCCATGGAGTCCCTGGGGTCGGCCTTTTCCGCCGCGTCGCCCGCCATGGTCGCCGAGAAGTTGAACGAGATCATCGACACCATCCACGAGCTGGGCGGCATCGCCGGCATCCACTGCTGCGGGAACGCGGACTGGCCCATGATCTTCAACACCCGGGTGGACATCGTGAACTTCGATGCCTTTGGATACGTCGAGAAGGTCCTGCTCTACCCCGACGACATCAGGAAGTTCTACGCCCGCGGCGGGTCCCTCGCCTGGGGCATCGTGCCCACGGGCGCCTTCACCGGCAAGGAAACAGCCGCCCTGCTCATCGAATGGCTCGAATCGAACATGAAGCGTCTCGAAGAAGCGGGCATCGACAGGAAGACCATCCTCCGGCAGTGTCTTATCACGCCGTCCTGCGGCATGGGCAGCCTCACGCCAGGCCAGTCGCTGGCTATCCTGAAGCTGACCCGGGAAGTCTCGGACCGGATGCAGAAGAAGATCTAGACGCGGGGAAACTGCTGAACATGCATCGAACGATACTCGGATCCCGGATTCCGGACCCCGGACCCCTGCCCCCTGACCCCCGGGATATTATGCTTCGCTCCCAGCATTTCACGCCGTTCATCATCGCCTCCATCGGCCTGCACCTCCTGCTCGTTGCCGCCGCGGTATATGTAGCGGGCCGTGCGGACCTGTCCCTGCCGATGCTTACGCCCGTGGACATCGTGAATCTGCCGCAGAACGTCGTTGCGAAACTGCCGCCCGTCGACACGCGGC
>JAGVOT010000044.1 GCA_020052615.1 Nitrospirota bacterium
CCTCCTGTTCGCCCTGCGCCACCTTCACCCACTCCTCTTCGGAGAGCGTCTCGAGCGCCATGGGAAACAGGATGTGCTCCTCCTTGTAGATCATGTCCCGGACCATCTTCGCCAGCGCTTCGATGGCGACCTTCTCCATCTTCCCGTCGGTCGCCCGCCTGCGCACGTCCTTGATGAAGCCCCGGATGTCGTCATGGAGCGCCCACATGACCTTCGACGGCCCGGTGATCCCGCGGGTCTCGAGCACGGGGAAAAGCTGATTCTCCTTCCGCACAAAGTGCTTGTCGATCTCCGCGAGACGGTCAAGGATGGCAAGCAGCTTCTCCTTTTCCTTCCCGAAGTCGGTCACCGCCTCGGCCTCGCACAGGATTGCCTCGGCGGCCCGGTTCTCGAGCATCAGCGTGTGCACCGGATGGCCTGCGGGAAGGCCCGGCACGGTCTTGTGCTCCAGCGCCTCCTGGAAGACCTTCACGTGCACGTCGCAGAGGCGCTTGACCTCAGACTCCGGCATGCCTTCGCTCATCAGCCGCTGCTCCATCTGGGCGATCTCCCAAGGGGCCACGTCCTTGATCAGTTCGTGGAACTTCTTCTTCTGGCTCTCCACGTCCCCGCCCGCGTGCAGGTCCTTGATGATGCCCTTCATGGTCTCGATCCGGGCCTCGTCCTCCGAGACCCCTTCGCCGGCAAGGACCACGACCTCTTCGCCGGTCCTCTTCCTGATCTCCGCGGCCAGGCCGTTCAGCAGGTCATGCACGCCCATCCCGCCGATCATGGCAACCCGGCCCAGCGTGGCCACGCGGCCGACGGTGGCGCGCATGACGGGATTATCGAGCATCTTAAATTCCGGTTTCAGGCCGGCAAGATGGTCCTTCAGGAAAGGATACTTCGTTATGATATCGTTCACTTTTGTCTTCGCGCTCAGTTCCATGGAGCACCTCCATACCGGGAATATACCTGTCGCTATCATTAAAGCATATGATCGGGATCATGACAACCCTGCTCGCGCAGGAAAGGTGACGGAAGGGCGAACTGCGGGGGTGAAACGAAGGGTTCAAGCACCGGCGATCACCTGGCGGACCACCGGGGACGGACCTTCTTCTCTTCGAGATGGTTCACCACAGCCATGATAAGGTCCTTCACGCTCACCGGCTTGGTAATATAGCTGTTCGCGCCGAGCGACATGCCGAGCTCGCGGTCCTTCGCTTCTCCCTTGGTGGTGATGATGACGATGGGAATCTCGCTCTTCAGCCCCGTGCGCACGTGCCGGACCAGTTCGATGCCGTTCATCTCCGGCATATTGATGTCCGTCAGTAAAAGGTCGAACTTCTCGGCGGCAAGCCGGGCAAGGGCGTCCCGTCCGTTTACCGCCTCGGTGATCTTCGCGCCCGTGAACCGCTTCAGGTGCAGGGAGATCACCAGGCGCATGATGGTCGAATCATCGGCCAGCAGGATCTTCTTGTCGGAAAGGTTAAAAGGCATACTGCAATGGCATCAATGTAACACTGTTTTCCCGGGACGGCAAATAAAAAGCGGGAGGGATTGCCCCTCCCGCTTCAACATCCATGGCGACTGACACAGGAGTTTCGCGCTCGCACGAAGAAGGGCGGTGGCATCCTTCCCTCCTGTCGTCCAACCCCTGTTTCTGACCCTGCCTACTTCTTCGCCGCGATCCCGTTCTTTATCGCATTCACAACACCGTCGCTCGAGGTTTCCTTGATCGTGAGCAGCAGGCCCTTCTTGTCGTAGTAGCCGATGAGCGGCGCGGTCTTCTCGTTGTAGACGTCGAGCCGCTTGGAGATGGCCTCCACGGTCTCGTCGGCCCGCTGGATCGTCGGGCTTCCGCACTTCTTGCACTTGTCGCCCGGCGCCGGGGGATTGCTCTTCACGTTGTAGATCTCCTGGCACGACGTGTTGGAGCAGGTCCGGCGCGTGGTCAGCCGGTCCAGGATCACGTCGCGGGGCACGTCGATGTTCGCCACCAGGTCGAGCTTAATGTTGAGCTTCGCGAGCAGCTTGCCGAGCTCGTCGGCTTGCGGAATCGTGCGCGGGAACCCGTCAAGCAGGAATCCGCCCTGACAGTCCTTTTCCTGGAGCCGCTGCTCCATGATGCCCATGATCAGGGAATCGGGGACAAGGCCGCCGCTGTCCATGTAGCCTTTTGCTTCCTTGCCCAGCGGAGTGCCGGCCTTGACGGCACCGCGCAGGATGTCGCCCGTCGAGATCTGGACCGACCCGTCAAAGGCCGTCAATAATTTCGCCACCGTGCCCTTGCCCGCACCCGGCGCCCCTAATAGGATGATACGCATGCAGAGAACCTCCTGAGATCGTAAAGTTGGTGTTTCGGGGGGGCATTATGGTATGATTCCGCCGAAAAATCAAGAAAAAACTCACCCCAAACCAGGATAATAGCATTTCACGGGTATCTCTCGCAGAGTTCGCGGAGTACGCAAAGTCAAATAAAAATCTTCAATAATTGTTAATTATCGGTTTTAATCCGGTACATGTCTTCAGACTTCTCTGCGAGCTCTGCGCCTCTGCGAGAATATTTCCTGCCTTTAAATGTATTTCTCTTTTGTCGGTCTTCCGCCAGCTTTTATTGTATCCCGTATTTTTTTATCTTTTCCAGGAGGGTCGAACGGGAGATGCCAAGGACCTTTGCCGCGTGCGACCGGTTTCCGTTCTCAGCCGCGAGGGTGCGGCGGATATGGTCCCGCTCCATATCGGCGAGGGACTTGTGCTGGCCCCCCTCCTCTCTTCCCCTCCTCCGGGAATGCCGGCCGCCCTCTCCCGTGCCGGTCATATCCTTCGGAAGCAGGTCCTCGCCGATCACTGTTCCGGCAGAGAGGACCATTGCCCGTTCCACGACATTCCTGAGCTCCCGCACATTGCCGGGCCACGGGTACTTCACCAGGGCATGCATTGCCTGCCCGGTGAATCCGGTGATGTTCCTGTTCAGCGTTGCATTGTACTGACCGACAAAGTAGCCGGCAAGGACCGGAATGTCCTCGGGCCGCTCCCGCAGGGGCGGGATGACGATGGGAAAACCGCTCAGGCGGTAGAACAGGTCCTCGCGGAACCATCCCTCGCTCACCCCCCGGGCAAGGTCGCGGTTCGTCGCTGCAATGATCCGTACGTCCACCTGGATGTCACGGTTCCCGCCCACGCGTTTGAAGCAGTGCGTCTCCAGGACCCTCAGGAGCTTGGGCTGGACCGACAGCGGCATCTCGCCGGCCTCGTCGAGGAACACCGTGCCCCCATCTGCCACTTCCAGAAGCCCCCGCTTGAGCTCCCGCGCGTCCGTGAAGGCTCCCCGCTCATGTCCAAAGAGCTGGCTCTCGATGAGGCCCTCCGGAAGCGCGGCAAGGGTGACATCGAGGAACGGCCGTTCGCGCCGGGGGCTCCTGCGGTGGATCTCCCGGGCGATCAGCTCCTTGCCGGTCCCGCTCTCGCCGGTCAGAAGCACCGTGGTGTGCGCGTTCTCGCCCATGAGATCGATAAGATGATGGAGCTTGTGAACCTCCATGGACCTCCCCACGAACGGATGGTCCATGCGCTCCTGATAGTACACGTTCTCGAGCAGAAGCTTGCGTTTCTCCATGATCCGCTCCGTGACCGCGTCCAGGTCGCGCAGGGATATGGGCTTCGGGAGATACTGCTCTGCCCCCTCCTTGATCGCAAGCACGGCGTTCTCGATCGTGCCCCATCCGGTCATCATCACGATGGAAGCCGTGCTGTCATGCGCCTTGATCAACTTCAGGATATCGAGGCCGTTCGCATCGGGCAGCCGGAGGTCCAGGAGGACCACATCGGGCGCGCATTCATCGATAAGCCGGATCCCGTCCCTGCCGCTTCCCGCCTGCATGGCATCCCACCCGCGGCTGGTAAAATGCTGATCGAGCATGGTGCGGACAGCTTCTTCGTCGTCTATGATCAGGATCCTGGGCATGGCTGAAATCGCAGGCCGATGCTCCGGCCGCGAAACTCCTGTCGAGCGGGGGATCGTTGAAGCTCCCTGCGGCAAATTACATGGAGCTTCGATCCTCAGGGTAGTGTTTCATTCTAATCGCTCGCTGACCCCGCAAGATGCTGCGGGGAATGCGCTCGCTCCTGGATTTAAGCCCCCTACG
>JAGVOT010000057.1 GCA_020052615.1 Nitrospirota bacterium
CCCAGCGGCACGGGCAAGAGCCTTGCCGCCCGGCTCCTCGCGGCGTCGCTCCAGATGGATCTGTACCGGGTGGATCTTGCGTCCGTGGTGAACAAGTACATCGGGGAAACGGAAAAGAACCTGAACCAGGTCTTCTCCCGGGCCGAGGAACTGGACGTGATCCTGCTGCTGGACGAGGGGGATGCGCTGCTGACGCAACGGACCGCGGTGCAGAGCGCCACGGACCGCTACGCGAACCTGGAGACCAACTTCCTCCTGCAGCGCATCGAGAGCTTCGAGGGCATCCTGATCGTCACGACCAACGCCGGCAGCAGGATCGACAGCGCGTTCCAGCGCAGGATGGACGTTGTCGTGGAATTCCGGCCGCCCGACGCGTCGGAGCGCTGGGCGATCTGGCAGCTCCATCTTCCCGCGAACCACGCCGTGGAGTACGCCTTCCTGCGGGACGCGGCAGGGGACTGCGCCCTGAGCGGCGCCCAGATCCGCAATGCCGTGCTGCACGCGGCGCTGCTGGCGCTCCAGGACGGCGGCGTCATCACCACGGCGTTCCTTGCAGCAGCGGTGCACCGCGAATACCGGAAGATGGGCTCGGTCTGTCCGCTCAGGCCGTCCGCAGCAGTCCTGTCTAACGGAGCATAATTGGCCATGTTGACCGTGATCCAACGCATGCCCGTGCAAACTCCTGTGACCTTGCGGCAAAAGTCTGCTCCGAGACCTGCTCCTGCCGATCGCGAGCACCGGTCATCACGACCGGAGACTGCTCCGGGGCCGCCACTCATCCGCCTTGGTCCCGTTGCAGCATCACGGAGAGCGTTGGGGACGGAGAACGGGACAGCAGTATCTGCGGCGCTCTCTGCCGGCATTCAAACAGCTACAAAGATCTCCTCTCCTCACGACCCTGCGGAAAGGGAAGCAGGCGCCGTAGTTAAGAAGATCGTGAGCATGACTGCGCCGGAAAACCCACTTGCGTACGTGCCGTCTTCCGGCATACAGGCCAGAACGAAGGGACCATCCGCAGCTGCGCCGAACGTGGCGATAAATATCAATGCCGGTGCGGCCAGCGGCGCACCCTTGCCGCTTAACGTGCGCCGGTTCATGGAGCCTCGTTTCCGCGCGGATTTCAGCAGGGTGAATGTCCACACCGGGGACAAAGCAGCGGGCCTGAGCAGGCAGTTGAATGCTCAGGCTTTCGCAGTGGGCAACGACATCTATTTCGGCAAGGATAAATTCCAACCAGACACCCTTGAAGGCAAAGAACTGATCGCACACGAACTTACCCATACCATCCAGCAGGGCGCTGCCATTCAGCGTAGCGAAGAGGTGCATGTCGCAGAGCGATCTCCATCCCAGGTCCAGCGGTTGTTCGGCATCACAAGTCCGCTCAACTACATCGCGGACAAGGCCAATCTGATACCTGGTTTCCGCATGCTGACCATCATCCTCGGCGTAAATCCGGTCAACATGAACCGCGTGGAACGAAGCGTAGCTAATATCATGCGCGCCCTGGTCGAGTTCATTCCCGGGGGCGGTCTGATCACGCAGGCACTCGATAACCACGGAGTATTCGATAAGGTCGGAAGCTGGGTAGAACAACAAATCAAGACGCTTGGCCTGGCAGCCGGTACCATCAAGCAGGCGGTCACAAACTTTATCGATTCGCTCTCATGGAAAGACATCAGCGATTTCGGCGGCGTTTGGGAGCGGGCAAAACGCATCTTCACCGAACCCATCGACCGCATTATCAACATCGCGAAGGGACTCGTCACCGGGATCATCAAGTTAATCAAGGACGCTATCCTGCGCCCGATCGCCAAACTGGCCGAGGGCACTGCCGGCTATGATGTGCTGAAAGGCATCCTCGGCAAAGACCCCGTTACTGGCGAACCCGTCCCGCGCACTGCCGAGACCCTGATTGGTCCATTCATGAAATTGATAGGCCAAGCAGAGGTCTGGGAGACCATGAAGAAGGCCAACGCCATTCCGCGGGCATGGGCGTGGTTCCAGAAGGCCGTCGAACAACTAAAAGGCTTCGTCAAGCAAATACCGACGATGTTCGTGAACGCATTCAAGTCGCTCGAGCTGGCGGACATCATTCTGGTGCCGCGGGCCTTCGCCAAGCTTGCGAATGTCTTCGGAGGATTTCTCGGGAAGTTCATCAGCTGGGGCGGCGCCGCCGTCTGGACCCTGCTGGAGATCATCTTTGACGTGGTCAAGCCAGGCATTATGGTCTATATCAAGAAGACCGGAGCCGCCCTCAAGAGCATCATCAAGAACCCGCTGCCCTTTGTCGGTAATCTGGTGAAGGCCGCCAAGCTTGGTTTTCAGAACTTTTCCGACAATTTCGGAGCACACCTCAGGGCCGGGTTGATCGATTGGCTGACCGGTTCGCTCGAAGGCGTGTATATTCCCAAGGCGCTCAGCTTGCCCGAGCTGGGCAAATTCGCCGTGAGCGTCCTGGGGATCACCTGGGCGCAAATCCGCGGCAAGATCGTGAAGGTGCTCGGTCCGAGCGGCGAAACGATCATGAAAGGCCTGGAAACCGGTTTTGACATCGTCGTCGCGCTCGTCACCGGAGGGCCAGCAGCGGCCTGGGAATTGATCAAGGAAAAGCTTACCGAGCTCAAGGACCAGGTTGTCAGCGGCATTATCGGTTTCGTGAAGGATACGGTGATACAGAAGGCCATTCCCAAGCTGATCGCCATGTTCATCCCCGGAGCAGGTTTCATTTCCGCGATCATCTCGATCTACGATACTATCATGGTATTTGTGCAGAAAATAGCGAAGATCATCCAAGTGGTCACCGCGTTCATCGACTCCATCGTCACGATCGCAGCGGGCAACATAAGCGCCGCGGCCAAGCGCGTGGAAAGCATCCTGGCCGGGCTGCTGTCGCTCGCCATCAGCTTCCTCGCCGGTTTCCTGGGGCTGGGCAAGATCACCAGCAAGATCATGGGGATCATTGAGAAAGTCCGCGCCAAGGTGGACAAGGCGATCGATGCAGCGATTGCATGGATCGTGGACAAGGCGAAGAAGCTGTTTGGGGCGGTGAAAGCCGGAGTCGTGAAGGTGGCAAAGCTGTTGTTCCCCAAGAAAAAACTTGTGCTTGCAGACACAACACATACGATGGAAGTGGAAGATGAGAAGCAAGCGTATGAAATCGTCGTCCGTAGTAACCGGATGCGGATCGGCGAGGTTGTGGTGAAAGCGCGTAAAGAGAACCTCGATGCTGCTCAGATTGGTGCGCTGGAAAATAAGTACAAGGAATGGCGGGCGCTGCCGAAGCCGAAGGACCCCGAATCCGAAAAGAAGGCTTATGCGGAGCGCAGCAAAAAATATGAGGAGGTGTATCAGCTGTCTGAGCCTCTCTTACAAAAAATATTCGCTGGTGACGTAATTACCAAGATCGAATGGGGCGGACTGGACAGCCTCGGCAGGGCGACATGGGTACAGGCGAATCCGCTTACGAAAAAGGGAGTAAAGGGTTCTGCTCCCCGTGAGCCGATTCCCGGACATGACACAGGGCTGAGATACGATGGAGAATATATCTCGTACATACGAACCCACTTGTTACATCATGATCTGGGGGGACCTGGCCGAAGCTTCAATCTAACGCCGACTTCAAATTCACTGAATCAGAAGATCTTCAATCGAGTGGAAGAAAAGGCTTTGAAGGAAGTGGGAAAAGGGAAGGAACTCATTTACACAGTTAATGTCGAGTACAAGGATAATCCAGATGCGGCCGAGCTTCAAAGAGTAGAGCCGGAGAAAAAGAAGGATTTGTTAAAGTTTTCCGCTCGTAAGATCACTTATAACGTGACCTATAAAGACACACATAAACAAGTCGTGCCGCGCTTCGATGAATACAACTGGAAGTAAGTGCAATATCCTTCGTTTGGGGCAGTCAATATGCAGGATTCGCTTTGTTGACCTTAAGAGGAGGTCATATGAAATTTATCGCTAAAATGTTAGCCATTGTATTCAGTCTGGTTTTATTGGCTGCGTTGATTGGCAGCGCTTATTATCTATTTAAATCCGTTACAAACCTTTTCGCGAAGATGGATCACCAGACCTCTTTAGTCGTCGGTATAGTATCCATCACGGTTCTCTTGAGCGCGCTGGCTATCTCTGGCAGCATTCGCGAAGCGCGGAAGCGTGCACGCGAGCAGCACTTGGTGCGTGACAAGGCGGCGCTGTATGAGCGGATCATTCATGAGTGGGTCGATGCGCATGGCAGGGGAACAGGGAGTATTGAGCTTGGGGAATCGCTGCAAGGCTTGGAAAGAAGCCTGGCGCTCCGGGCCGGCCCCGGTGTTCTGAAAGCATACACTGTTCTCAAGACGCTCCAGGAGGACTCCGTTGCTACCGGTCCCGAGACCCGCGCGCAGTTCGGCGCGGTGCTCTTCGAAATGCGGAAAGACCTTGGTCTGAGCAATCAATGGCTGAAGAGCGGGGAACTGCTTCAAACGTTGTTGGGTGTCTCCGGGATGGGGCGTGAAAGGACCGAAGAATCAACTCGCCTGTCCTGCGAGACGACTGCAATGAGGTAAGCAGAATCAAGGAAGAGCCTCGGGGTCCAGATATGGCACAGACATTGAAACTGGGTTGCGTTGACAGGAATTCCCCGCCGGACGAATGGGGCCCGTACTTCTCCCGGTTTCACGAGTACGCGATGGGCGGGCAGCAGAAGTTTCGCGGTGAGAAGGATGACGAGTGGATACGGCCGCGCACATTGCCTGGCGGAGAGGTTCGAAAGCTTCAAACCCTCCTGCGGGCACTCGGCTTCTATCCGATCGGCGACGTGGACGGCGTCTTCGGATACCGGACCTTATCATCGGTCCGGCTGTTCCAGGAGTACGTCCGGAGCATCGAAGGGGAGCAGGACATCGGTATTCCCGACGGCGTCGTGGGGCCCAAGACACGCGCTCACCTTGACCGTTGGCAGACGGGCGGCCTGCGTTCTCTCTGGCAAACGATCTCTTATGATAGGCCGTCGGCGGAACATCAGTACTGGCTTAAAGCGCTCTCGCTGTTCCAGGGCGCGAACATCCGGAAGCTGGCCAGCCGCATCGTGGAACTGGTGAATGCCTACTCCGGTGCCTCGGATACCGCCAAGGTCGCGGACTGGCGGTTCGATCCGAAGGATATCCACCTCATCGGCATCCGGCGGCAGGAATGGCGCAGCACGCAGGAGCGAAAGAACGACGATCTCTTTGTTCTGCTGGTAAACGGCATGGCTTTCTCGTTCTACGGTTCTACAGACCCTAATCCGTCGATGTCGAAGAGACCTGACGAGCCTTACCTCGTGCGCGGTCAGCACCGGTACCGGTTCGGCTGGCACAAGCTGGACAACCTGTCGCGGGTCTACCGGGCGTTGCGGCCCCGCTCCAGCGGGGTGCTGGTAAGCCGCGACTTCACCCGTGACGACGCGCTGACGGACGAGGATCTTGCAGGCGGTTTGAGCGCGAATACGACCATCAACATCCACTGGAGCGGATCAGGCACTACAAACTGGTCGGCCGGATGTCAAGTCATTGCAGGCGCACGGTATGCGAATGTCCAGAGCACCCTGGTCAACTGTCGCGGCTTCGCAGCGGTCTCGTACGGGGATCTCCCGGCCAGGACGCGAGGCGCATACAATGTTCTGCTTGACTTGATGACGGTCTTTGTGCCGAGCATCGACGTCCGGAACGGATCGACTGTGTATTACACGGTGATGTATGAACGAGACCTGGCCATTGAAATCAATCCTGGCCGGACGCTCGTGGCAGAGTCCCTGGAAGCGGTTCCCGGTCTATCAGCGATCCAGCGTGAGGAGCTGAAACAGAGCATTTCTGTCGGATCACTGGCGGCAAAGCTTGTGTGATATACCAGGGAAATGAAACTGCGGGAGGCGTGGACGTGCCTGGTCTTGCGGATTTCAAAGACAAACATCGGGGGGGGACGATCGTCGTCTGCGGATGCGGAGAGTCGCTACGGGACCTTCCGCATCCTGAACGGTTCATCGCTATCGGGGTGAATGACGGGCGGGCCAGATCCCTCTGTCCCGCACATCCAGAGGCAGTGAACCACGCCGCAGCGATTGGAGGATAAAATGGATGACTTTTATTCCAAAATAATCGTATCGGTTGCCAGCTCCACGTCTCTTGCGATATTAAGTTATCTGGTGTACTTCTTTCGTAATGCAATCCGATACAAAGAAACAGAGTTCACTTTCGAGGTAGAGGATCACACCGACAAAACCGTCACTTGGGATATCCAGTGGGAAAAACAGCGGCTGACCTTAGAAGCCAATGACATTTCAAGCGACAAAATTACAGGGGTTAAGATACTTTTGAACAGAGCTGGGAAGGCCGAAAAGCTGGAGGTGATGGAAGCTAAAGACAGCTTCATGCTGTTGTTTGATGGAGAGGTGCAATTGCGGCTCGCTTCGATTGTCAAGGCTACTTTTCGTCCAGGAACAAAGACCGCACTATACATCTTGACATTTATACTACGTCGCCGCCGTCGGTTATTATAGCGGCAGATATAGAACACCGCACAATGCGCTGCCTAACTGGCTGGTGACAACTTCGACGTTATGAATCTCTTGAAAGTGATCCAAGCTATGACCAACAATAATGTCATGCTACCTATATCCAGCATCATGTTGACGTACAACCGCCGGAGATTCGGACCATAAGTGATCAAGTATTTTCCTGCACCGAGACTTTGAGCCTAAAGAAATGAGGGTCTTCTGGGTTTTGTGTGGGTCTTTTCTGACCTCATTTCATCCAGTGCCCACGCTATGTATCACGAATCAGCCTGTTAGCCTTGGCCGAAATGTGCGTTTCCGTCGTCACGTGAATACCGCTTTACCCTTAAATGCCATCTGTTGACCTGAGACAGGATTTGCAAAGGTTAATAAACCGGCAAATGCCTATCAAATAAGGGTAATAACAGCGTTGGCGATCAATTTATACCCACACAAAAGTCGGAAGAGCCAGAAATGATTATTGTCGATGACGGCACAACCATATATAGAATCAGTGAGTTCCAATGAAAACCCTTACAGACTTTAAGAACATTCATAAAGGATCAGAAGTCATCGTGTGCGGCTGCGGCGAATCACTTCGGGACCTGGCGCATCCTGAACGGTTCACCACGGTCGGCGTGAATGACGTAGGACGGCTTTTCCATCCCACCTATCTGGTCGTCGTGAACCCGCGCAGACAGTTCGCAGGAGACCGCTTTCGATACGTAGAGGCCTCGCAGGCGAAGTATCTTTTTACGCAGCTTGACCTCGGTATTCCGTACCCGAACATCGTCAAGTTCAAGCTTGGGACTTACGGCGGTACGAACGGGTCGGATCCGAACGCCCTTCACTACACGCAAAACTCTCCGTACGTCGCGCTCTGCCTGGCCGCGCACATGGGAGCAAAAAGGATCGGGCTCATCGGGGTGGACTTCACGGACAATCATTTCTTCGGGAAAACAGGAAGACACGTTCTGGCCCATCAGCTCCCGCAGATCGATGCGGAATACCGGAAACTACGGGAATCCCTTGCTCAGCGCGGAATCGAGGTGGTCAATCTGAGCGGCACCAGCCGGCTTACGTCGATACCCAAGATGACTATCGATGCATTTGCGTCGCTCACAACGGAAAGGATAGCCGACGACGATGGGCAGGCCGTCGGGAAGGACCGCAGCCGGATTTTTTTTGTTCACTACCGCTTTCTGGCTTGCGGCGATGTTTTCACTACGGGCCTTCGGAACGCAGCGGAGGAACTGGGATTGCTGCATGAACATGCTGGGTGGGACGATCCCGCGCTCCCGGAAAAAGTGCGGTCATTCAAACCCGACCTTCTCTTCGTGGTCCACGGACGGCGGTTCGTGCAAAAGTGGGGCGTTCGCTTCCAGGACCTGAACACGGCGGTCTGGCTCCTGGATGAGCCTTATGAAGTCGACGATACTTCAAGCTGGTCAGCGATATTCAAGACGGTTTTTATCAACGATCCGGTGACGCTCCATCGCCACAAGAACGCGCATTATCTGCCGGTCTGTTTTGACCCCCGGCTTCATCGAAACGGGATCCATGACCGAAAATATAAGGTCGGGTTCATCGGTGGATACAATGAAACGCGCGAACGGTCGCTCGTTGCGCTGGCCCGGGAAGGGCTCCTCTCCTACGTTGTTGGCGGGCCCTGGCGGGATCCTTCTTTAAAGAAGCTGAGCCTGGGGGGCAATGTTCCGCCGGAGCAGACGGCGGAGCTTTACCGGCAGACACAGGTTGTCGTGAACGTGTTTCGCGACATCCACCACTACAATCGTTCACATATCGAAGGATGGTCGATGAACCCCCGCGTCTATGAAGCGCTTGCTTGCGGTGCGATCGTGGTTTCCGAACCGAGACCAGAAGTAGCGAAGGAGTTTCCTGAGATCCCGGTGTTCTGTACTCCGGAGCAGTTAAAGGCCAAAGTAAGCGAACTCTTATCGAATGAGCCGCTGCGCGCCGAACGTATTGCGAGAGGCCGCATGACCGAACACACCTATGCAGCGCGACTAAAGCGGGTGTTGGAAGCAACGCTTGCTGCACCGGCGTTCGATGTTGCCGGACGGAAAGAAGGGGTATTCACAAGCTCGCCGATCGAACGGTCAACAGCCAGAGAACATCGATGCGAGGGCATGGACGGAAGTTTGTCCTGCGGAACAAGGCCACACCGTGAGGAGCCATTTTCTGAGATGCCGATCCGAAATCTGATGTATCACATTTGGCCGGTTAAGGGTTCATCGTGGCGACTCAATGTTGAAGAGCTTCTCAAGCGAATCGACATCTTCAACGGAAGACGGATCATCTCGATTGTGCATGATGCGCGCTCAGATGACCCGGTGGCAGTCCAGCGGACTCTTGCCGGTCACGGCTGCGAGTTCCTCATTGCGCCGAACGACCCAAAAGGAGAAGCGGCCGTCTTTCCCAGGCTTCTGGATAAAGTAAAGGAAACGGATGCAAGCGCTCTCACCTTTTATGGACACGCCAAGGGGGTAAAGTATGGAACGAACCTTTCTCGACCTGTGCGAAAATGGCTGCAAACATTGTACCGCGTCAATCTCGATGATTGGGTTGCGGTGAAGGGTCAACTCAAACGCTATCAGATGACCGGGGCCTTCAAGATGCGCGGACGTTTTGCGTCGCATCGATACCTCGGAGAGTGGCACTACAGCGGGACTTTCTTCTGGTTTAAAAACTCCGCGGTGTTTTCGAGAAATTACCGGAATGTCCCCGAGTTTTACTGCGGTGTTGAGGCATGGCCAGGACTGATGTTTTCGGACCAGGAAACCGGTTGCCTCTTTCTCGATGGTGTTCGCCAGATCGCCTATCTGGACCGATTTTGGAGAGAAACAGGTGATCTCGAGCTGACTCGCTGGGAGTCGCATATGCACGGGGTTGCCCCTCCGGCTGATCTTGCCAGACCTGTCTCCTATGATGGATACGAATGGCCGCGTCTTGAGCAGGTGCCGCAAGAGTTTGACTGGTGGATTGGAATACTCCGAACGGCGGGGGTTCGACGCCTGCTTACGATAGGCTCGGGTTACGGAGGAGTGGAGTGGCATGTGGCCCGAAAATTCCGTGAGCAGGGACGGGACATTGAGATTACAGCCGTTGATATATCTGACCGGCCCGAGATTGGTATTGCGCTTGAAGATGCCCGATCCAGGTTCGGGCAGAAAATAAAGTTCTTACAGGGGGATTCCACATGCCAGGCGATGAGGGAGCGACTGGCGGGCCAGTATGATGCCGTATTTATTGACAGCGATCACAGCTACAGGGCTGTTGCCAGCGATTTCCAGCTGGCGTTGTCACGGAAGCCGCGCGTGATCGGATTGCACGACATCGTGGATTCCGATTGGCATGCCTCGGCTCGCTGCTGCGTGTCACGGCTCTGGGCCGAACTCACGAAGGAATATCGGACCGAGGAACGGCAAACGGCCAATTGGGGCGGGATCGGCGTTGTTTGGCCGGGAGAGCGGAAAGCCGCGTCGTTGCTGACACCGGATACCGTTGTGGGCGCTTAGATGAGCATACATCCTAAGACGCTGTTCGCAAGCGTCAACCTCATTGGGGACACGATCACCCAGACCCCCGCGATCCGTCTCTATCGCGCTCTGCATCCCAATGAGGAAATCCACTGGGCGATCCAGGATGATTCGATGCGGGCTTTATTCGAGGGAATGGCAAATTGCGGCGTCTGCGATCACGTATTCTTCGACAATAACTGGGAAAGGATTCGGGCTATGGACTATCCCGGATACGAAAAGCGTTTCCTGATGGACGTACAGACCGCCTTCCGGGTCGGAGCGGAGAGAGGAGTCCACATAGCCCAGGCGTACGGGCAGATGGCAGGCGTTGATGTTGCCATAACCGACATCTTGCCGACCGTCCCTGTTCGATCGGGAGACCTCGAAGAAGTTGGTGTACCGGCGCGCTGCCTGGTCATCTCTCCGAGGTCGACCAGCAACGCACCTCAGCACGGGTTTGCCGGAAATAAAAATTTGCCATGGAAAGCATGGCCGGAGATCGTGGAACGGTTTGTCAAGGCGGGTAGAATTGAAAACCACGTCGCTCTTATCCGTGAGAACGACCCGGCGCCAGAGGCCCCCCTGTGTGTACTGAGGATGCCTCTCTCGAAGGCGACGGCCTATATCAAGAAAGCATGCGACGAGGGAGGGGCTTATTGTGGTGTTGACAACGGCATTACTCATATTGCCGCAGGTCTCCGGGTTCCAACATTCTGCGTATATTCAGCCGGCATCGCCGATAGATGGGTCGGATATTCCGAGTTTTCCCATTACCGGATGGCAAAAACCATTCCATGGATGGGCAACGTGGATGAGATCTGGGAGATCTGGAGGCACCGGCTATGAGACAGATGAAATCGCCCTATCAAGCCAGGTAAAAAAGCAGGAAGCGATCCGGAGAAGATCATGACGGGAGAGATCCATGTGTATGAAACTATGAAGTTCTGCGAGAGCCTGGGCGTCCAGCAGCGGGTCGAGGAGTTCTGCGTGGTTGCAGGCATTCTGCTCGCAGCGAAGCCGGAAAACGTGCTGGAGATCGGCGTGTACGGGGGCGGATCCTTTGCGCTCTGGTGCGCCATGGCGAGCGGCAAGAAGATCGGTATCGACAGCGGAAGCATTGCAGGACCGATCCATGAAAGGATCGGCCATTTTCAGGAGCGCTTCGCCGACGTGTCCATCATCAAGGGGGATTCACATGATGATGCGGTCAGGCAGCGAGTCGTGAGCATACTGAATGGAGAAAAGCTGGATTTCCTGTTTATCGACGGCGACCATACCCTTGCAGGAGTGAAAATGGATTATGACATGTACTCCCCCCTGGTGCGGAGCGGGGGGTGGATTGCTTTCCACGATGTGACCGAATCCGATTATCACAAGCAGATGAGCGCCGGTGGGGCAGCCGAACACTGGCTGGCCCTTCAGCATCCACGGAAAATCTACATCGATTGGCGGGATCCCGGCTTTGGGATCGGGATCATTCAGAAGCCATGATCCAGTGTGGCCGCCTGAATGCCGCGTTTGCCCGCCGATGACATTCAAGTTCTGAACTTACCAAAAGAACAGGGTCTCGGCATGAAGGGTGGGTCTACTAGACAGAGGTCGCCAACGTATAAAGGAGTAACGCCATGCTGATTTGCATCTGGTTGAAGAAATTCATGCTTCCTCCCGTGGCCCATTGCCGCGGCGGGTGCTGACGCGGATGGGCGCATGATAGAACTGTCCGTCCTGTTGTCACTCGTAACGGCGTCGGTTTCGTTCACCGTTGCCGAGACTAAGCTTTTTCTGCCCTTGCGGGAAAGAATGAAGAACAAGAGCGCTTTCTTCGGCGAGCTGCTGTCCTGCGGATATTGCTTCGGTCATTGGTTCGCTTTCGTCCTGGTTGCCGTCTACCGGCCGCTGCTGTTCCACGTTTGGCGGCCGCTGGATTATTTCCTGACCGCGCTCGTCATTGCCTGGCTGGCCGCTTTCCAATGGGCCGTTCTCTGCTGGCTGATGGAGAAGGCGGGAAAATGAAGTCGTTCGGAATACGCGCTCACCCCTGTTCCGCGCCGGGCGTCTATCAGGATGTAGAAAGAAATTATTGCACGGACAAGAAAAAGGGAGGTTCAGAGTCATGAGCGAAACGCTGACAACACTGATTTCCTTCGTCGGTTTTCTCATCCTGTTTTCCATGGCCATCCAGGCGGTGCAGGAGGGGGTAAAGAACCTGTTGAAATTGAAAATGGGCGTATGGCAGCAATTCTTTCGGGACCTTTATCAGAAGGACTTCCGCCTGAATCCGGAACCCGGCCGTGAGAAAACTTCGTATCTTGAATCCATAACGTCTCGCGAGACCGTCGGGGACTTCAGTAAACGGCTGACCCGAATCAGCGACATGGTGACAAGGGCCGACGACCTTATCAAAACGCTGAAAAGGTCTCTTGTTGAGATCATCAATCTAAGAACGGATGCCGCGGGCTATCGTGAAAAATTAGCGGCGCAGATCGAAGTGATGACCCGATCGGTTCGAGAGATAACCGGATTGAAACTTGATGTATTGCTGAACATCTTCGATACGTACAACAATTCGGTCATCAAGAACTTTGCTGATGATCTGGCATCTTTTGACAAACTGTTCCTGCGGCATACGCTTACGACGTATGCCGAGTCACCGGGACTGCTGAAGGCTGAATGCGAGAAGCTTCTCGCGGCCATCAACAAGGGAGAGGCTGCGATCTCCGACTACCGGATCCAGATCGAAAATAACATGGATTCCTGGCTCGCACAGGTTAACGACGAATACCGGAGGAACATGCTGAAATGGACGGTTGTCCTGGGCGCGGTCATCGTCATTGCGTTTAACGCCGACTCGTTCAGTATTTACAAATATCTATCCGGGAATGCGCAGACACAGCAGGCATTGATCCAGGCTGCCGCGAAATCGACCGTCCAGATCCAGAAGACGAGCGGCGATGGCCTGAATAAGCTCGATGCTGCGATCAGGAGCGCAAAACTGAAGGAGGCAAAGGACCTGCTCATGCAGCTTCTGGATGCCTTGAAAGAAGATCTTGATTTCTATCAGGATACGGACAGCCTCAAGATCATAGAAGATCTCCGGAAAAAGGCCGCTGCGATCGATCCATCCGCTGCGGAACGGTCCGCGGTCGTCGATGCCCTGAAAACAGCTTCCGGAGAAACGGCGCGGCTTTATGTTCTTCTGCAGAAAAGAACGGTCGATTACCAGCTGGCAACCTTTACGACGCTTGAACTGCCGCTGGGATGGAAAGCTGATTGGAAAGCAATGACCGGTGCGGCAGGGGACCAATTGTGTATTGTCCTGTTCCGGAAGCTCGGCGGCCTTGTCCTGACCATCGTGCTGGTCACCTTTGGAGCGCCTTTCTGGAATGATATCCTCAGCGCCCTCGCAGGCGTCAAGAACATGACTTTGGAGAAGAAATGAGAGATGTCGTTCATTATTCAGGAGAGGGGAGACAAGTCGCAGGGAAGCTGCCATGGCGCGAACAGAGGTCGTCCAAAAGGGGCCATCCGCTCAAAGATCAGATAGTTCGCGTGTCCGTGCATGACGTTTCCTTTCAAGTTCGTTATTTATGATGGAGGTGCCAATGAACATGGGGACAGCAACGCAACCGTCCGGTGATATAGGTGAGAAATATGCCATGGAAATGTACGCGTCGCTGCGGGAATATGAACACCACTTCAATAAGATCGAATTGGAGATACGAAAACTGGCATCGGCGTGGCTTCTTGCCGTCTTCGGGGGGATCGCATTCATTGTTCGCGGCCAGGGAATAAGCGACGATCTGATCATCGGCAAGCAACTGCTTATCCCCTTGCTCTGTCTGTTGGGGTCTGTCGGTTTGTTCACTCTCTGGATCCAGGACTACGTGGTCTACCACGGGCTCCTTCGGGCTGTTTTCATGATGGGCCTGCGACTCGAACACAAACACCCTTGTTTGCCGCCCCTGCGTTCGCTCATGATGGCAATATCCGGCGGCACAGGCATGGGCCCCCTTATGAAGCTCTACTATCAGATCCCCATGGCGGTATTCGCAGCGATCGCGGCCGGGTCAAGCATTCTGTCACATAATTACTATCTCCTGATCATCTCTTGCGTCATAGCCATTTTCCCTGTCTGGATCTCGATACAATCATCGAACATCCATGGTGCCGTTATCAGCATTTCCGGGAAAATGGGGACCGGGGACGGAGGTGAATTTTCGCGCATGTACGATCCGGGGGACAAGGAAGCCGGCTTCGATAAACTGCTGTCACGGTTATGATCTTAGTCTTTTTGGCCAATAGACCGGGAGGTGTGCCTCTGAATGACCTGAAGTATTGATATGACAGCGGAGAGCCTGCGGTATTGAGCGAACAAGGAAAATGAAAGGAGATTCAAATGGCGCGCACGTATATCGTCCAGAAAAGGGATACTTTGGCGAAGATCGCGAAGAAATTCTATAAGGAAGCCGCTCTGGCCAGGAAGCTGGCCGACTTCAATAGCATTCTGAATCCCGACCTGATCCAGGTCGGCCAGAAGCTCGAGATCCCGCCGCGCCGGATGCTCACCGGCTTGCCGCCGCTTCCGCCGGCCCCTGCGACGGCGCAGACGGGAATTATTCCTCCCCACGGGCTGGAGCAGATCCTTATAGACTTCGGCAATATCTACAATTATCTCCGCGATGACGGGACCCTCGATCCCCGATGGGAGGCCGATCAACTCGGGCGGGCCCCGATGCCGTTCACCCTGCCGCTCTCATGGGACCAGACGAAACTGGTGAAGAGCATCTATTGTCACAAAAAGCTCATCCCCGTCATTACGGACGTCTTCACGGCGCTCCGGCGGGAAGGCCTGCAAGAACGGCTCAAGACCTACGGCGGATGCTACAACTTCCGCGGCAAGAGAACGAGCGGCAAATTGTCCACCCACAGCTGGGGCATTGCGCTCGATCTGAACCCGGAAACGAATTCACAAGGCAGCGCCGGGAATATGGATGAAGCCGTCGTGGAGGTCTTTCGCCGGTTCGGCTTCACCTGGGGCGGGGACTGGTCGGGGAAGACCAAGGACCCAATGCATTTCCAGTTCTGCGCCGGGTATTGAACGCCTTCGAATGCATGCTGCGGTTCCGAACGCGACAGGCAGAATAGCAATAAATGCCGAATGATACAGCAACGAATGCCGAGACAATGATTATGTATTGTGTATAAATAGCACCATAGTGCGCTGATTTCTGAAGAGTAATCGCTTTTTGCCCGAATGGGTGTTGAATACGAGGTCAATTTGGATCCAGATTGTCTTCGCTAGGGAGGGTTGCTTATGAAAAGCTCTGCTCGTACCGTATGTTGGCTGCTTGCCGCGATCACCATCATGTTCTTTCTCCCGTTACTCTCGACGGCACAGCAGAAGTGCACTCAAAAAGGCATGATACAGCAGGATACCGACGTGTACAAACTGGTTCCGAGATTTGTAACCGGCAGCGGGTGGCAAGGTGAACGGGTCGCCAGGATCAGCAAGAGCACCCAGGTGTACATTTGCGGAGAACAGAGCGCGGCGTTCGGATTTACCACAAAGATATGGGTCCAGATCGCCTATGGGAGCGGTGCGAACGCATGGAGCTATGGCTGGGTCCTGAAGGACAGCACGACAAGCTTGAACAGCAGCCTCCGCGAGACTGATGCTGTCGGCGTCTATTCGCTGATCGCAGTCGCCCTGGCGGCTGATTCACCGGCGGGCGGCAAGGACA
>JAGVOT010000080.1 GCA_020052615.1 Nitrospirota bacterium
ATAGATGAAGAACATTGGAAATGCTGCGAAGGGATTGTTGCTACGATAAATTGATTGCGACTAACACTGCCGCGCAGCGGCTTAGTTCAACAAGTTATTGACTATAAGTAACCGGCTTGTAATATTACAAACAAGTTTGTAATATTGGAAGCTGGTTTGTAATAGTATAAACTTCCATGGTTTGTAGTATTACAAACTCGCCTACTTCAATTGGGTCTGTAATATTATAAGCTTCTCCAGTTCGGTTCCCTTGATTTTACCGTATTCGATGTACCATGCCTTTGCCTTAGGATCCCATTTCCCCTTTACCGCCTTGGCTTGGTCCCGCAAAGCCGAATCGTGAAAGCCTATACGAACCGGGACGAGTGTGCTGTCCGTGTAACGGTGTGGAGTTGGAGTCCATGGTTTTCGCTCAATGATCAGTTCAACCGTTTTCAGCCGGGTCTGGTTCGGCTCGTCGTACCTATAGCGAACGCAGAAGAGCGCGTCGCCGTATTCGGCGACCAGCTTTTTTGTTCCTTTCTGACCAGGCAGTAGTTTTGATCTTGCTGTCATTTCGGACCTTGATAAAAAATGTAGGAAAACTCACTGATTGAAAAAACGCGAATACAAGAATACGAATAGAGGAAATGCGTATCATCAAAGAGGTAGCGTGGCGCAACGACAAAAAAACTATATTTTATTCATCCGGGCAAGTCAAGTTATATATATATATATATACGCATTGGGCAACTCCGGCCTTATCCTGGGATGTATGTGGGCGTTCCGAGAAAAGGCTATGGTTCCCTTGACAGGTGAACGAACGTTCACTATACTGTCTATCATAGCACAGGAGGTGACCTGCCATGAAACCTATCCCTCAGAATATGCTCGCCCGCTTTAACGATATGCTGAAACAGCGGAATGTCCCTCCCCGGCTTCTGGCCGACTACCGCAAGTGGCTACTCTATTTTCTCGATTTTAGTGAAAAATATCCTCTCCCCGACTCTCCATCGGATCAAATCAAGTTGTTTGCCAATAAACTGCGTTCCAAAAATCAGACCGCCGGGCAGGTTGAACATGCTACGGACGCAATTTCCCTGTTTTTTGCTTCCCGTCCGGGAAGTGAGATCGAGCCGTCGCTGGTCACCGGGGGCGCTCCTGCTGCGACGCTGCCTGGACAACAGTTTGAGGGCAAAGGCTCCGCGGATCGAAATTCAGCTTCCGCGAAAGCAGTTCCTCAGATGGTTTGCGAGCCACCGGGCGGTTTTCAGGTTGCGCCATCGGAAAGAAGCGGCAGGCGGTTTGACGAATGGCGCTGCCTCAGAAAGACCAACGCTCCCGCATGGGACGCGGTCATTGAAAAACTTGCCGCGGAAATAAAGGTGCGTCATTACTCCCGGAAAACGCTCAAGCATTATGCCGATTGGAGCCGCAAGTTCCAGAATCACCTTCGAGACAAAGACCCCGCCGGGCTGTCCTCGCTGGACGTAAAGGACTATCTCACCTATCTGGCGGTCAACTGCAATGTTTCTTCCAGCCATCAGAATCTGGCGTTCAATGCCTTGCTGTTTCTCTACCGACATGTGCTGAACAAGGATTTTGGAACTCATAAAGACATCCCCCGCGCGAAGAAGTCGAACTATATCCCCACAGTTCTCTGCCGGAAAGAAATCGATTCGGTTCTGGCTCATCTCCGGCATCCCTTCAAGCTTGTGGCCCAGCTCCAGTACGGTTGCGGGCTGCGCATTTCAGAGGGATGCATGCTTCGGGTCAAGGATTTCGACTTCGATACGGGTATCCTTACGGTCCGGGGAAAGGGTAAAAAGTACGGACCGTGCCTCTGCCGAAGACGCTCCTCCCGGAACTGCATGCTCAGCTGGAGAGAGTAAAAAAAATACATGACGAAGATCTGGCCGCGGGTTTCTCCGGGGTCTTTCTCGACGATCAGCTTGAGAAGAAGTATCCGCGGGCCGCGAAGGAACTTATCTGGCAATGGTTCATACCGCAGGAGTCTCTGACCTTTGTAACTCAAACGAAAGAATCGCGGCGCTATCATGTGCATGATTCGCGCGTGCAGGAGGTTTTCGGCGAAGCGGTCCGAAAGGCGAAGCTCACGAAGCGTGTCACGTCCCATACCTTCCGCCATTCGTATGCCACGCACCTGCTTCAGGCAGGTTACGACCTCCGCACGATCCAGACGCTTCTTGGCCACGCGGATATCAGGACGACCATGATCTACACTCACTGCGTCCCGAGCAAGACACTCAAGGAGATCAAAAGCCCCCTCGATTTCTGACCGAAATTCTGTTTATCCTCCCTCCCGATAATGCTATAATTGCCTCCATGCGTTTCCTCGCCGACCTCCACATCCATTCCCGTTATTCCCGCGCAACGAGCAAGGACATGTCCCCGGAAGGCATCGGAAAGTGGGCCCAGCTCAAGGGCATCAGGGTCATCGGCACCGGCGACTTCACCCATCCCCAATGGGTTCAGGAACTGGGTGACAAACTTGAACCGGCAGGGAACGGGCTGTTCACGCTCAAGAAGGAATTCCCCTGCGAAGGCGTACCGGACTCCTGCAAGGCCGACGTTTCCTTTCTCCTCACCGCCGAGATCAGCTGCATCTACAGCAAGGGCGGCAGGACGCGGAAGGTCCATGCCCTTGTCCTTGCGCCTGACCTCGACGCAGCCGGCCGGATCAACGCGTCGCTCGCCAGGATCGGCAATATCGCCTCCGACGGCAGGCCGATCCTGGGTCTCGATGCGAAAGCGCTCCTCCGGATCGTGCTGGACGCGTCGCCCGACGCCCTGTTCATCCCGGCCCATGTCTGGACACCGCATTTCTCCGTGTTCGGATCGGCCTCGGGGTTCGATTCGCTCGAGGAATGCTTCGAGGAGCTGACGCCGCACATCCACGCCATCGAGACCGGCCTCTCGTCCGATCCGCCCATGAACTGGAGGCTCTCGGCCCTCGACGGGGTCACGCTCATTTCCAATTCCGACGCGCACTCGCCGTCAAAGATCGGGCGCGAGGCAACGATCTTCGATTCGGCGATCTCCTACGGATCCATAGGGGAGGCCCTGCGATCGGGGAAAGGGCATCTCGGGACCGTCGAGTTCTTTCCTGAAGAGGGGAAGTACCACCACGACGGCCACAAGGCCTGCGGCGTAAGCATGTCGCCCACGGAGACACGGCAGCGCAACGAGATCTGCCCGCTCTGCCTCAAGAAGGTGACCGTCGGCGTGATGAGCCGCGTCGAGAAGCTTGCCGACCGGGAGGAGGGGTATCGCCCGAAGCATGCTCCGATCTTTCATTCCCTCATCCCCCTCCAGGAGATCATTGCGGAAACGCTGAAGGTGGGTGTAACCAGCAAAAAAGTAAGCAAGGCCTATCTGGCGCTCCTGGAGCAGCTGGGGAACGAGCACACGATCCTCATGGACTCGCCGCTCGACGATATCGAGGCTGCCGGTTCTCCCTTGCTCCGCGAGGCCGTCGCCCGCATGCGCGCCGGGAATGTCCGCATTACCCCCGGTTATGACGGCGAGTACGGGAAGGTCCGGACCTTCGTGGATACGGAGCGGAACGAGGCGAAATGGCAAATGCAGCTGCTGTGATATGATGACGACGGAGCATGGTTGACCATGGAAAAGAAGATCGTCATGATCTCCCTGCTGGGCGCGGTGGTCCTCGCCGGCTTGATCGCGGGCGCCGTTTTCCTGAAGAAGAACGATCTCACCGTTCTCAACCGTGACCATACGTGGCATGTCGAGTATGATGCAGCTGCGGGCAGGGACCTGCTGGTGCGGGGAAGCAGGCTCAAGGGCCTCAGGGGCGACATCAACAGGATCATCATCGCCCTGAACAAGACGGCCTTTGAAGCGGAACCGGCCGGCGCCCAGGGGGAAGGGGTCCCGCTCGAACCGCCGAAGCTGCGGCTGCAGAACGTCGCGGAGGGCATCGCCCATGTCGAGATCATCAGCGCCGAGTATCTGACCCAGCGCATGGGTACATCGGGGGCCCGGAACTATCTTGCCGCGGCGACCTACTCGCTCACCGAGGCAAACGGTGTCCGGGGGGTCGACTTCATCTTTCCCGAGGGCGACCATGCCGCGCCGGGCGTTTATACCCGGGAAAGCTTCAAGGATTACACGGTCACGGGGCGATAGCAAAACACCGAACACGGACACGCTATAATCATAAAGGCGTCTCTCGCGGAGCACGCAGAGAACGCAGAGTTAAATCAAAACAGAAAGTCTAATTTTTTTAAGGGGTTCTCTGCGAACTCTGCGCCTCGCTTAGAAGCGCCTGCTGTTGGCTGCGAGACATAGAATTTCTGTTTTGAGATGAGTTTTTTACTGACGATTGACTTGAGACCCCGGAGGGGCACGCATGGCGGCAATACAGTTCGAACGATATACCTCAACTTTCAAACTGCTGAATCCCTTCAATGATTTCGCCGAGGAGGAGCACCGTGTCGAGGTCCGGAAGGACCCGTTGCTTCACGACACGAGCATCTATAACCCGTACTTGAAGGACAAAGCAAAGGCATTCTTCGGCCAGAACGACGGGGAACTGATCAATAAACTGGCCGAGGAAACCGCCGCGAACTGCATTTTCTGCGGCGACAGCGTTCGCACGAAGACGGCCCGCTATCCCGACGATGTCGTGCCCGGCGGCAGGATGGAGCTGGGCGAAGCCGTCCTCTTCGCAAACCTGTTCTCGCTTGCGCCGCACCATCCCGTGATCGTCCTGTCAAAGGCCCATTTCCTGAGGCCCGGGGAGATCTCTTCCTCCCATCTGGCCGACGGCTTCTCGCTGGCGAGGCGTTATCTGAAGGAGGCTTCCGGGCGCGACCCGGCCCTTTCCTTCGCGACGGTGAACGCCAACTACCTTCAGCCTGCGGGCGCAAGCCTCGTCCATCCTCACGTCCAGATGCTCGCGACGCAGGTGCCCTATACCTATCACGCACGTCTTCTGGACGGAGTGTCGTATTATCTTCTGCAGAACGGCACGCACTACTTCGCGGACCTCATCGCCGAGGAGCGGTCCCTGGGCGAGCGCTATATCTGCCAGGAAGGGGCGTGGCACTGGATCTCGGCGTTCTCCCCCATGGGGAGCAACGAGATCATGGCGGTCCATGACGAGGAAAGCGACCTGGGCAGGATCACGGTCAAGGACCTGCGCGACCTCAGCGACGGGATCACCCGCGTCCTGGCCCTGTATGAAGGCATGGGCCATATGAGCTTCAACTTCTCCCTCTATTCGGCGAAGGGCGGAGAAACGGTCGGATTCCGCTGCCTCTTCAAGATCGTGAACCGCCAGAACTTCTATCCCAACTACCGGAACGACGACTATTTCCTGCAGAAGCTGCTGCAGACCGATCTGATCCTGAACCTTCCCGAGGACCTGGCGGCTGAGGCGAGAAAGCGCTTCGACTCCTGATACAAGCACTGAGTACTTTCGCCGCCGGGAAGAAAAACAACTTTTATCATGATGATCCATCTCGTGCGATACTGCGCTGTCGGACTTCTTGCTCTGTCCCTGGCCCACCAGGGCTTCGCCGGGACGGGCATAGATCCAGCTCCTGACCGCCGGAAGACCCAGTTCATGAACGACCAGGGCTATTATGTCTTTCCCATGCCCTACAGCATTCCCGGCGTGGGCGCCGGCCTCGGCGTCATGGGCATCGGCATGAACGTCGGGGGGTCATACACGGACCTGTTCGGGTTCGCGTTGGGAGGCGAATTGACAGGCGGCGGTGCCGGCGTCACTGATATCCACCTTCTCCCCAAGAGGTTTCTCCTGGATGTGACCGCAATCCAGTTCGGAAAGTCCACGATCACCAATTATAAACAGCGGGGCATGGAGACGGACAAGCACGACTTTTCCTATCTCCAGTTCAACAATTACGGGTTCGCCGGCGGGCGGCTCACGGCCACATTCATCGACAGGCGGTTCGAAGTCTACGGCGGCGGTTATAAGATCGGCTCCGAACTGAACAAGGTCCTTGACCAGAACAGGAACACGCTTCTGGAGGTGGAAGGCTCGCCCCGATGGAGGGCGAGCGTCTACGGTCTCGGAGTCCGGGGGGACCTGACCGATGATTACTACGATCCCCGCAAGGGCTTCCGGATGGACGTGGGCAGGTGGTGGTCGCCGCCGGCGCGGTCGAGCGATCCCGACTTCTACCGCATCGAGTACAATGCGTCAGCCTATCTCCCCCTCGGCAAGCGAAGCACCTGGGTGTTCAACTACTTCCGGTCCGACGCCCATGTCGACCGGAAGGGCGAGACGAACCCGTCAGTGATCGAGGGCGAACAGGGACTGAATTGCAGCGATCCGACACTGACTCCGCAGGAGAAGAGCGATTGCGACAGCATCGTCAACAACATCATTGCCGGAAACACCTACGGTACCGCGACGGGCCTCGGCGGCACGAGCCATCTTCGCTCCTATCCCAGCGACCGCTATTCCGGCGCCCATACGGTCTTTTACGGCACCGAGATCCGGTGGACCCTGACCGAGGAAGCCCATCCGTTCGATATCTTCATTGCCAAGGACGTCCGGACGGTGCTGCAGGTGGCCCTGTTCTACGAGATGGGAAGCGTCGCCGACCGGAGGGAGGAACTGGGGAATATCTATCGCCCATCCTACGGCACGGGCTTCCGGATGGTGACCGCTTCGGGGATCGTGCTGCGGGCCGATGTGGCGACGGGAAGAGAAGGCATCGAGACGACGATCATCGTCGGCTATCCCTGGGAGTCGTTCTGACCTCATCATGATGCGACAAGTACGCAACAGGATCATCAAGCGGCTCTTTTTTGTCGCGCTGCTGCTGTCCGTGCTGTCGGGGACCGCCGTCTTCTTCCTCGAGATAAAGAAGGTCGACGAGCATGTCCTGCAGCTCGCCCTCAAGGAAGCGCAAAGCCTTTCTGATCACGTCGCCTTCCTGTCTCTCCGGGACGAGCGGGACTTCGCACTGGTCCGGGAGCAGGTGGCCGAACATATCATGTCCGACCATATTTCCCGGGGGAATTTCGTCGTCATCGAACTGTACGATCCCGACAGGAAAAAGGTCCTGAAGGTCTCCGATCCGGACTATGAGCAGGTGGAGGACGCTGTCGGCAAACAGCCGCGCAAGATGCCGCTCGCGGTCAAGGCCGACTACCGGAAGCTGTATATCGACGGCCTGCTCTATATCCAGGTGTCCTCACCGATCAGCATAGCCTCCGGCGAAGTGGTGGCGTATTTCGAGGGGATCTACCGGATGGACCCCGGGGCGATGGGGGCGATCAACATGAGGCTGCTGGTGTCGGTGCTCCAGGTGGTCTTGGTCATATTCGTCACCGCGGCCGCCATGTATCCGGTCATCATCGTTCTGAGCCGGGACATGATCCGCCTCTCCGATGACCTCGCCATGGCGAACATGGGCATTCTCGAGGCGCTGGGAAGCGCCGTATCCAAACGCGACCGCGGCACGAACAGCCACAACTACCGCGTTACGCTCTATGCCATCCGCATGGCTGAAGCGATCGGCCTGGACCGTGAGGGCATCAAGGGACTCGTGAAGGGCGCCTTCCTCCATGACATCGGCAAGATCGGGGTTTCCGACGACATCCTGAACAAACCCTCGGAGCTTACGCGGGAGGAGTCCCGGCTCATGGAGGCACATGTCGATCATGGCGTGGACATCGTCAAGAACTACGCATGGCTCGGCGACGCGTTCGATGTGGTGATGTATCACCATGAAAAATACGACGGAACAGGCTACCGGACGGGCCTGCGGGGGAAGGATATCCCGCTGAAAGCGAGGATATTCACCATCGTCGACGTGTTCGATGCGCTCACGAGCAGACGTCCCTACCGGGACCCCGTGTCCTATCACGAGGCGCTGCGCATGATGCGGGAAGAGCGCGGTACGAGGTTCGATCCCGATCTGCTGAACAAGTTCATGGCCATAGCGCCCGATCTGCATCGAGACGTCTGTCTTGCCTGCGACGACCGCCTGGTCGGGATGCTGGCGGACCTCAGGACCGTCTATTTCGGCGCCCGTTGATCGGGGCCGTTCATGGCAGTTTGAACCGACGCTGTAATGGGGTAACGTGTTCCCATGGGACCGCGATCAGAGCATATCGCCGCAGGCGGCGGTTTCGGGTGCAAATGCCCGGCTTGCCTCGCATCAGAAGATGCCGGAAGCAGCCTCGAACTATCGTATCGCTCCGTTCCGGGCCGGGGGCGGATCGTGTTCCACCTGGCCCTGCACCTGTCGCTGCCTCTTCTCGGGATCATCCTCATCGGCCGTTCCTGGTGGGCCTTGGCGCCGGTCCCCGGTTTCCTGGCCGCCTACCTTGCCAATTCACTCATCCTCTGCCCGTCCTGCCCGTATCATCATGACGAAAACCTGTTCTGCGGGTGCTATCCCAAGTCCGTCTTCCCCTACAGGCAGTATCTGGGAAAACGCTGGGGACGCCGGGAGAACCTCATCGGCAGGTCCCTGGTCATCGCCATGACGATCGGACCGTCCCTCGTGATACTCGGATCGCGCGGCGACAGGCTCGCAGTGCTCCTTCTGCTGGTTTCCACGGTCATGGTGATCTTCCTGACCGGCGTTGTTTCCTGTCCCAACTGCCGGCAGCGGGATGTATGCTATCTCGGCATGCTGACGACCGCCGGGCTCAAACGGAAGAATATCTGACGCGGAGCTTATGAAGTGAATAAGGTCTTTGACACAGAAGAGGCGGATCGGCAGGGCGATAAAGGCGGATAGTGCTTAAGACACTTTCTCTTTTCGCCGGTCCTAAAATAATTGTGGGTATTTGTCACCCCTCGTCACGGGTATTCGTACCTTTACATCGGCGGCTCAAAAGAAGTATCGTATTCTTGCATACAGGAGGTGTATCCGGTGAATCGAGGAGCTTCGATCCTTCTGCTGTGCCGGACCCGAGGAGGTACAATATGAACAGACTCACCGTGAAAGGAATTATTGCTGCTGGTGTGATCGTTGTGTTGGGACTGGCAATGCCCGCGGCGACGCTCGCCGGTGTTGACGTCAATATATCCATCCCGCTGTTCGGGCTGCTCTATGACGAACGGCCTCCAGTTGTCATGGCGCCGGCGCCCTACGGCTACGCGCCGAACGGGTACTACGTCGCGCCGCCGGCAGGCGCTGTACTGTATGGCGGTTACTGGTATCGTCCCTCAGGAGGGAGCTGGTACATCGCTGCGCAGGCGGGGGGACCCTGGGCGGTGATAGCCGTCGAACAGGTGCCCTATGCAGTGATAAGCGGTCCGGTCCTGATGGGACAGCCGCATTCGTATGGAGGCGATCCGTACGTTCGTTCTCCCGGCATCGTGATCAGCCCCTGGATCAGCATCGGCGGCCGTGACGGCGGTCATGGCCGTGGAGGCCATCATGGCCGCGGTCATGATGACTGACGTACAGGAGCGGTGAGATGAATAAAAAAGGGCAGCGGCTTCGGCCGCCGCCCTTTTGCATTCTAGCGGGTCCTTAGATCTTTACCGTCATTGCCAGCCGGCCGCTGTCCACGAACAGCAGGTATCCTTCCACCGCTTCCAGCCGGAGTATCTCCTTGACCGCTTCGCAATAGATCCTGACCTGGGGACGATAGTGGTCTATCCAGGTTTGCAGCGCCTCGTTGTTCTCGATGGCTATGGCCTTGTAGTCGACCACATACCCCCGTCCGTCCTTGACGATCACGCGGTCGATGACGCCGCTTACGATCTCGTTCCCTTTCCGGTACAGGAAGGGGAGCTCGGAGTATGCCGTCGGCTGACGGTGGAATATCCATGCCAGTTCTTCGCTTTCCGTGACCGTACGGACCACAGGCTCCGCAGCCGCAAGGAACCGCTCCCGCTCCTCCCCGCTCAGCGCCCGGACAGCGGGAAACTCGCCCGCGATCTCCGCGAGATCATAGCTTCCCGTGTTCGCATGCTCTTCAAGGCACCGGTGAAAGATGCTGCCGCGGATGAGCGGCGAGACCGGACCGCCTTCCGGGGCAGATGCTTGTTCAAGGGACCATTCCTTTTCCTCCATGATATAGTCGGTCGCCTTCCTCCATTCCGGCGACGGGGGGGCGAAGATGGGAACGATGTTCGCCAGTACCCGGTCCGCGTCTATCGGGCCGTGCTTTGTCCGCTCCCGGCGGTCCGGTCCCGTAGAAGGCGCGGCGATCGGCAGCATGCGGGCCTTCCAGTCGGGGCAGGCATATTCGATGACCCGGGGACCCGGTTCAGACGCGATCTCCGCGGCAGGCAGCGCCTGGTGAAGCCAGGACAGCCAGGAGTTCTGCTTGAAGGGCTTGTTCCCGGCCTCAAGGGTCCCGAGCATGACGAGGTGGTCCCGTGCCCGCGTCATGGCCACATACAGGAGGCGCTGGTGCTCGCGGCGGAGCTCTTCCTGCTCCCGCGTCCACAGCTCTTCGTAGAGCGTGCTTTCCTTGTCCTTCACCGCCATGCGCACGATGCCGTCGCGGTCCTCGACAATGGCCAGCGGTCCGGCAGTGACGGACCGGGGCTGCTGATGCATGCCCGGAAGGAACACAACGGCAAACTCCAGCCCCTTTGCCTTGTGCACGGTCATGATGCTTACCGCGCCGCGTGACCCGGGCAGGTTCATGTCCGCCGCGGCCTCGCGCTGGTCGGAATCGCGGATGTTCTTCACCCACTCCACGAAATCCTGAAGCGTGGTGTAGCCCCTGCGGTCGAACTCGCGCGCCGTATCGAGCAACTTGTCCAGGTTGAAGATCGCCTGGGGGTTCCGTCTTCCGAACCGGATGTAGGCGCCGGCGTCGCCGATGATGCGGTGGACAAGCCCGGAAAGCGGCTCCGTCATTGCATACCGCGACCAGCGGTCCAGCAGCTCGCCGGCCGAAGGGTGGCCCCGCCGGAGAGCGTTCATCATGTCCCCGCCCAGGCAGATATTCAGGATGTCCCGGTCGGTGAGCCCGAAGAGGGGGGAACGGAGCGCTGCCGCCAGGGAGAACCGGTCGTCCCTGTTCCACAGGAAGAAGAGCACGTTCAGCACCGCCTGGACCTCGTTCTCCTCGTAAAAGCCGATGCCGCCCACCACGCGGAACGGGACGCCTTCGGCCTGAAGGGCCGCTTCATATTCTTTGAGCTTTGTCCGGGTCTGGATGAGGATCGCGCAGTCGCTGTATCCGGCGGCGCGCTGCACCCGGCTGCGCGACTTGCCCCCGCCCTCGAGCATCTCCTGTCCGGGCACAGACCGTTCATAGACGGACGTCCCGTTCTCGATCAGCGTCCTGACCTCTCTTGCCAGGACGCCCGCTTCGGTCGTGCCGTCCGCATCTTCATTCGCTCTGCCCGCCAGGAGCTCAATGAGCCTCACGCTTCCCGCGCTGTCCTTGCGGTCCGGCGCGGAGGACTGGTACTCTCCGCTCCAGAGCGTCTCGAAGACCCTGTTGACCGTATCGACGATCTCGGGCGCGGAACGGTAGTTCTTGTCGAGCGTCCGGATTTCCCGCGATGCCTCGGGCAGCTGTTCCATCTTCTCCCGGATGAGATCGATAAGCCGGTAGTTCGCCTCGCGGAATCGGTAGATGGACTGCTTCTTGTCGCCCACCACGAACAGCGTGGGAGCCAGGGGCTTGTCCGCTCCCTGGCCGGCGAAGATCTCCTCGGTCAGCCGGTCAAGGACCGCCCACTGGATGTCGCTGGTGTCCTGGAACTCGTCCACCAGGAAGTGGAGGACCTTCCGGTCGAGCCAGTAGAGGACGTCCGGCGACTCCGGGGACCGCAGGAGGCGGTAGGCATAGATCTCGAGATCGTCGAAGTCCAGCAGGCCTTCGCGGAGCTTCG
>JAGVOT010000039.1 GCA_020052615.1 Nitrospirota bacterium
ACCCCGCCGTCCCCGCCCGCGGCCACCGTGCCGCCGGTGGATATGGGGCCCGGAGCGAAGCCGGCCCCTCTCATCGTGATCGGGCTTCTCCTGATCATCGTCGCGGCTGCGGCGTGGTGGCTCAATTCCCCCTCCCCGACCGACCTGCTTCCGGACGCCTACGTCAATATCAAGCACCGGTTCGCGCTCGCCCCGCCCCGGGAATGGCTCCAGCTCACGCCGGAGAACTTCAAACAGATCATCGAGGAATACAAGGACCGCTTCCCCAAGGAGCTCCAGGCGATGATCGCGAAGCCGGGCTTCGAGGTCAGCTTCATCAGGATCCCAGGCACACCGGATGAATTCGCACCGTCCTTTAACGTCGTGGTCATGCCCCTGAAGCAGAACCTTCCTCCCCTGACGGGATCGGAAAAGGATGACGCGGCAAGAACCATAACGACGGAATTTAAGAAGCATATCAAGGATTACACGATGGAATCATCGTCCATCGTCGAGGTGGACGGCCTTGCCTCCCTTCAGATCACCGGCACAGCGCCCCTGACCGTCGTGCTCGAGCCGTCCAAACCCGTCATGTCCGAGAAAGGCGCATTCGGATTGCAGCACGTGATCGGCCATACGCAGGAAGTTTCGAAGACCTTTCTCCTGAAGACGCACCAGGTCCTCGTCCCGGGCAGGAAACGGGCATATGTGATCAGCTTTACGGCCGAGGAGGGAGGATTCGCCGAAGTTGCCCCTGTTTTCCGGTCGGTGACCGAGTCTTTCCGGGTCATGGAGCGGCCGCCCCGCTTCGGTCCGATCATAATGGGGTCCCTGAACGGCGGCCTCATCGGCGCGGGGCTTTACCTTTTCTATGTATTTATCGGCCGCGTCATTATCGCGCTGTCGAGCAGGCCATAACGAAAGGTCATGAAAGAACGCCGAAAATCACGGCTCACCCGACCAAGACAGAAAATGCCCTCCTTCGTTCGGAAGGCCCTTCTCGAGAACGGCGTCATGGAGGCCTATCGTCTGCGGCCGGCGTACCAGCAGAACGATTACCTGGGCTGGATCACCCGGGCAAAGCTGGAGCCCACCCGGCAGCGCAGGCTTGCCCAGATGCTCGACGAGCTTGCCGGCGGCGACCGGTACATGAAAATGACCTGGCGCCCGAAGCGCTCTCCTGGCAGTCCGCTGAAAAAAAAGTAATTCAGCCGTCTTTGCGAGCGAAGCTGAGTCGGTCCTGAGAATATCAATCACTTCCAGATTGCTGCGTCGCAATAAAGCGCTCCTCGCAATGACAGTTTCATACTATTTAATGCATGATGGAGCAGACAACGGATCACGATGAAAATATCCGTGTTCATAGCGACCAGCCTCGACGGCTTTATCGCCCGCCTGAACGGCGACATCGACTGGCTCCTGAATGCCGGAGACACCAATGATCCCGAGGACTACGGGTACTCAAAATTCATAGCGACCGTGGACTGCCTCGTGATGGGCAGAAATTCCTTTGAAAAGGTCCAGTCGTTCCCCGAATGGCCCTATGCAGGGATGCGGGTCGTGGTGCTCAGCCGCACGCTGAACACAATACCCGACCAGGCCGTGGGAAAGGCGGAACTTTCAGCCGGCCCTGTCGAAATGCTGGCAGCAAAGCTAAGAGCCGAAGGGCTCGGTCGGATTTACATCGACGGGGGCAAAACCGTTCAGTCCTTCCTGAGGGCGGGGCTCGTTACCGATATGACGATCACACGCATACCAATTCTGATCGGCAGCGGGCTGCCCCTGTTCGGCGAACTCCCCGGGGACATCGCTCTTGACCACATCGAGACAAAGGCCTTTCCGTCCGGATTCGTCCAATCCCGCTACGAAGTGAGGAAGTGATCCATGCGGCTCAACAGACGGCTTTCACCCGGACATTATTGCCCATCGGGATAAATACGGGAAGGCACGGCGGAGTCGAGAGAACGTTCTCTCACGAACCAAGAGCCAAAAGTAACCTTGACACACCACAGGCCATAAAATATACTCGTTTTCACAAAGAAAGAGTCCCAGGCATCATTCTTGCTAAACTGGTAAAGAAAGAAAATCCGTGCTTTACTATGGGTCTGGTTTTTAGGTGTTTACTATCCCCCATAGTCAACTACTAGTTGATTCGGATAAAATCAATGGAGAATCTATGATTCGCATTATCATCATGATCGTCTTATTATTGACCCTGCCGATGATAGCTTATTCACAAGATCCAGTCCCAACTCCAAGCAAAGTTGGTCAGCCACCACAACAACAACCCAACAAAATAAAGACTGAATCCCCAAATGGCCCACGCGGTACTAAGGATTCTCCTGTTTTTATCGAGACACTTGAGAGACAGGTGGATAGAGACGATAAAGTTGAAGAGCGTAAATACCGCGAAAATGAAACGTCGATCAATAAGCGCCTCGTATTCTTCACTGGTTTGATGCTCCTTGTTGCCCTCGGTCAGGCCGCTCTCTTTTTCTATCAATTGCGTCTGATGCGAAAAACCATGATTGATACAGAAAAAGCTGCGTCCGCTGCTCAAAAAAGTGCCGAAGTTGCCGAGAAAACCGTTGAAATTATGTCTGATACGGCTCAAAGACAATTGCGGGCGTATATCTTCGTTAAAACCGACGACAAGTCTGTGGTTCTTGATAGCGATAGCGTACTGACCGTTACCACCATCGTAAAGAACTTCGGCCAGACCCCTGCGCACAATATCATAACAAGCCAACACATTGGCACCTACGTTCTCCCGATAAGTCCTGATAACCCCCTCGACAATCTTTCCTTCGCTGATAATTCCTCTACATCGGCTCTTGCGCCTGGAGAGGTCACTTACATAAGAAATAACCCCCAAAAACTTACCGCAAGGCTCATTGCTGATATTGAATCTGGCGTTGTCGCCCTTTTTGTTCTCGGCGAAATTAAGTACTACGATTCCTTCGGTACGCCACAGAGTACCAAATACCGCATGTTTTCCACTGGCGAGGTCTTCATTCGCAAGGGTCTCACATATTATTATGACGGCAATGAGGCAACCTGATATAAGTATGTAGATTAAACGCATATTTCAACCAGAAGATCGAGCCCCACGGAACGGGGCTCATCTTCGCGTTAATCAGATAAACCCATGCATAGCCTATGTTGTTTGCCACGGAGTGAAGCTTGTCTAGCACAATGAAACGGTTCAAGACCAACGCAAACGGAGAGATTCCCGCTGGGTGTAAGCTTGATGCTAACGCAGTTTATGCGCTCGTTCGAGATATGCCCCCTGCTGCCAGTACTTTTAGCGACAAGCAACAACTTATCGATTGGATAAATAACTGCATACTTGGCGATCTTCGAACGCTTCGTTTTGGAATTCAGACGTACTTGGCTGACTCAAACCGAGACGTAAAAAATGGGTTGGGAGGCGGAAACTTCTTACTGGCTTCCGGCTGTTGTTTAGCGCTTGAATACGTAGCTCGTATATTCAACGGGGGCAATAATGCTGAAGTCAATGTTAAACGTTATACTGAGAAATTCCTTAAGCCAATAAACAATAAGTATGCCGACGTCAGCGGTCTAATGTGGAAAGTATTCAGGAACGGGCTAGTCCACGGCTCGTGGCCGCAGAGTATTGAGATTGAAGCGGAAAATGGACAAAAAATCCGCGTCGGAGTCGGAGTGGAACCATCTGATCCTCACCTCGCTCCTGAACGGAAGTGGTCGGGACCCTCCCTTGCCCTCAATGCTATTACCTTTATGGAAGATCTGGAAGCATCTGTTGAACGAGGCTTTGCACAATGGATTCTTGACACTACCGATCCTGTACTGGAGCGAGGCGCGCCTCGCCTCCTGATCTTGCACAAAGATGATCAGGTGCAGCTAGAGGTCCAGCGAGTCTTGGAGTGGAATAGCAGCAGTGCCGACCCATCTGGTGGCAAATCCGACGTGGCCTCGGCGCGTTGATCTACACCAAGCTTTTGATCGCTAAATATGAACATTCAATATCTCCAAATTAAAAGACCCTACAGCTTTACCTCACCATTTAAAGGAGCGGAATTTGCTGCTCTTATCTATATCGCTGATGCTAATATTTCGATTAGAGAACAAGAAGTCCTAAGCGATCAAATTGTGATTTCCGGCTGCCGCTATGCTGTCTGCGCAGGACTTAACTGCTCATCTTGGGATAATTCGATTGATATGGCGGATATTAAGCGTAATGGTGGCGAGGTCAGTGATGAAAATCTCGTAATGACCACATGGCACGATAACGAAACGCTGGAAGATATCGCCTTCTTCTTTTTGAACAATACTAGCTTTGGTAGTTTTATTGCGGACCGTCTGGCGGTTCTTGTTATCGGTGCCAACGAATCAATTCTCAACGATATCCAAAATGAAATAAACAAGCGGTTAACGGCCAACTGACAAGACCAACCTGGCGCTCGACAGCGACGCGCCAAAGTCGGCGCGTGACGCGCGGGTTCCCCATCCCTTCATTGACTTCCCGTTCTTTTCTCTGTATTATTCAGTGCGTATGCCCCTTTTTACCTATAAAGCCGTTCGTGAGGATGGGACCGCGATTACCGACGAGTTGACGGCGGCGAACTCCTCGGAGGTGCGCCAGGCCCTGGAAGCAAGGGGGTACCTGGTGCTCGACGTCAGGACAAAGCGGGCGGGCATCGGGGGATCCGGCGCGAGCCAGAAGGACTTCCTGATCTTCAACCAGGAGTTCATGACGCTCGTCAAGGCTGGGCTCCCCATCGTGCAGGCCCTCGAGATCCTTCACAAGCGCATGGTAAAGCCCGGATACCGTACGACCCTGGGAAGCATCATCGAAGCCGTCAAGGGCGGCACCGCCCTGTCGGACGCCATGGCGTCCCATCCCGCCTTTTTCCCGCCCCTCTACACGGCGACCGTGCGGGCAGGCGAGCAGAGCGGCGCCCTGGTGGACGTGCTGAAGCGGTTCATTGATTATCAGAAGCGGATGCTGACGGTCCGGCGCAAGCTCGTCACCGCCCTGGCCTATCCCGCGTTCCTGGTCCTGGCGCTCGTGGGTGTGATGGCGCTCTTCTTCCTCTATATCATCCCCAACTTCACCCAGATGTACAGTGACCAGTCCGGCTCCCTGCCCTTCCTGACGTCGCTGCTCATCAGCTTTACGGACATCGTTTCAAAAGGCGCGCCGGTCATTGCCGTGGCCCTGGTCGCCGGGGGGATCAGCCTGTACCTCGGATACCGGAGCGATACGGGCCGCAAGGCGCTGGACACGATGCTGCTCCGGACCCCGCTGGTGCGGACGCTCATCATCCAGTACATCATGGCCCAGCTCACCCGCACCCTGGCGACGGTGCTGCGGGGCGGCATCCCGCTGGTGCAGGCCATGGACACCACGGCCGGGGTCATCGGCAACCGCGTCATCGCCCGGCGGCTTCTGGAAAGCCGGGAGCTCCTGACCGAGGGCGTGAGCCTTGCCGACGCCATGGAGCGGACGAAGCTCGCCCCGGACATGACGGTCCGGATGATCGAGGTGGGAGAATCCTCCGGAGACCTTCCGCAGATGCTGGAGGACGTCGCCGATTTTTACGAGCAGGAAGTGGAGAACCGGCTCACCGTGCTCACCACCATGATCGAGCCGGTGCTCATGCTGACCATGGGCATCGTGATCGCGTTCATCGTTGTGGCGCTGTACCTTCCGATATTCGAAATGGGGGCGAGACTGAAATGACGTCATTCCGGAGAAAACGGCTCGGCGAGATCCTGGCTGCCAAGGGGATCGTTACGGCGGAGCGGATCAACGAAGCCCTGGCGCGCGGCGACAACCGGGCGAAGCGCATCGGCGAGATCCTTCTTGCCGAAGGCGTCATCACCGAGGAGCATGTTGCACAGGCTCTTGCCGAGCAGCGGGACCTCCGCTATGTGGACCTCACGGACTTCCGCATCGCGCCCGCGCTCGCCGAAGCAACCCCCCTGGAGATCATGCAGCGTTACCAGTTCGTGCCCGTCGAGGATAACGGCGAAGTGCTGATCGTGGCCATGGCGGACCCCACGAACATCCCGGTCATCGATGAGATGGAACTGCTGCTGCAGCGCCAGATCGAGGTCTGCGTCAGCACGCCCTCGGGCATCGCGGAGGCGTTGAAACGGAGCGGATCCTCGGAGCGCGCGCTCCAGACGGTGTCCGAGGACTTCAAGTTCTCCATCGTGAAAGAGCAGGACGACGGCGGCGAGGAGATCCTCTCCCTCGAAACCATCGAGAAGGACGAGAGCCCCATCATCAAACTGATCCACACGACGGTCTTCGACGCCATCCAGCGGCGCGCCAGCGACATCCACATCGAGGCCACGGACAGGAACGTGATGATCAAGTATCGCATCGACGGCGTCCTCTATCCCGCCACGGAGCCCATCGACATCAAGTTCCACAGCGCCATCGTGTCGCGCATCAAGGTCATGAGCGACCTGGACATCGCCGAGCGCCGCGTTCCCCAGGACGGCCGGTTCAAGATCCGCACGAGCAGCAAGACCATCGACTTCCGCGTCTCCATCATGCCTTCCGCCTTCGGCGAGGACATCGTGATCCGCATCCTCGACAAGGAATCCATCACCGCCGGCGTGAACTCGCTGCGGCTCGACAGCCTCGGCTTCGACGAGAATGACCTCAAACGTTTCCGCAGGAGCATCCGCGAACCCTACGGCATGGTGCTGGTCACCGGCCCCACGGGCAGCGGCAAGACCACGACCCTCTACGCCGCCTTGACCGAGATCAACACCGGCGAGGACAAGTTCATAACCATCGAGGACCCCGTCGAATACCAGCTCCGGGGCGTGACACAGATCCCGGTGAACGAGAAAAAGGGGCTCACCTTCGCCCGCGGCCTCCGTTCCATCCTTCGCCACGACCCGGACAAGATCATGGTCGGCGAGATCCGCGACGCCGAGACCGCCCAGATCGCCGTCCAGTCAGCGCTCACGGGCCACCTCGTATTCACCACCGTGCACGCGAACAACGCCTTCGACGTGCTTGGACGGTTCCTGAACATGGGGATCGAACCGTACAACTTCGTCTCGGCGCTCAACTGCATCCTGGCCCAGCGTCTGGTGCGCATGCTCTGTCCGAAATGCAAGAAGGCGGTGCGGATCTCTCCGAAAGAGCTTGAGGATTCGGCCATGGATGCCGAACGCTACCAGAATTATTCCTTCGCCGACGCGGCGGGATGCAAGGACTGCAACTACACGGGATTCCGGGGCAGAAAGGCCATCACCGAGTTCCTGGACCTGTCGGACCGCGTCCGCGAGATGATCATCGAGAAGCGGCCGTCATCGGAGCTGCGGAAGGCCGCCATCTCCGAAGGCATGACCACCCTCCGCCAGTCTGCCCTGGCCAAGGTCCTGGCCGGCGATACCACGCTCAAGGAGATCAACCGGGTCACGTTCATCGAATAGCATTAGTCGCAGAACACGGGTCGTCGGTCGGCGGTCAACGGTCGAAGTGCCGCATGCCGGGCGCAACTACTTCGGAAATCATATCATCCCTTCAAGAAGCATCACCTGCAAGGATAACAATACCTCTTATGAAACGATCGGCACTCACTGTTCTCTGGATACTTTCGCTGTTCGTCACCGCACCGCAAGCGGCGCCTGAGCCCGTCGCGGCCGACAGCATGTTGACCGGCGGCGATCAGCCCGGCGGCGTCTGGAGCGGCGCCCCGGCGAGACCGGCCCTCAGGAAACAAGACCCCGGCTGGTCGCTTCGCACGGGTTTCCGGAAAGGGATCACCGACCAGTCGCTGGAGGAAGAGGCCTTTGCCGGTCCTGATGCGGCCGTACTCCGGGCCGGCGCGGCAGCCGCGTGGACCGGGCTCCTGGCGGAGTATCGCGAATCCTCCGTGCTGGTGGAGCCTGACAACATCGCGGGCCTGTCCGGGACCAAGCCCCTGCTCATCATCCCGTCGGGCGGCCTTTCGGGGATGTCCTCGTCGAACTTCTTCCGTGCCGGACTCGCCGAATACGTTCGTTCCGGCGGGATCGTCCTCTGCTTCGCCCAGCAGAAGGGTGACGAGTATGCCGGCCTTCCCCTTCCCGAGGGATCGAAGACCGCCGTCACCGGAGCGGGCTGGGCCGAGGATTCGGGTCCCCTCTTCCGTGCGTCGTCGCCCCGGAGCGACCACCCCATCCTCGCTGAACTGCGCAAGGCCGCGCCCGCCATCGAAACCGACGGGTACCTGACGGCCTACCCGGAATCGGGCCGCGTGCTCCTTGCCCGGCAGGACGGTTTTCCCACCCTGGTCCTCTATGCCTTCGGCAAGGGCTGGATCGCGGTCACGACCCTCATGAGCGATGTATCGTACGCACAGGGACTGCTTGCCGACGACGAACGTGTCCTGCTCCGCGGCATGGTCCTCTGGGCGAAATCAGGGGGCCGGATCACCCGGTTCAAAGCGGGAGAGCAGTTTACCGCGAACCTCGGGATCAGAGGTCCCGAGGAGGGAAGATCCGCTTCGGTCAAGATCATGATCATGGGACCATCCCTGGACAAGCCGAGGCACGAGCAGACCTATCCACTGGACCTCGCGGCCTCCCAGGAGGGGTCCCTTCCGATCACCTATGGGATCCCGGCGGATATGCCGCCGGGGATATACCATATCGAATACGTCCTGCAGAATGAAAAAAAACGGCCCCTCACATCGCCTGCCGAGAGCGGGGACGCATGGTTCGAGGTGTTCCCTCAGTCGCCGCCGCCTCCCCCGGTCATGCAAGCGCCTCAACCCTTGGCCGCCGTTCCTGCCGGCTTCTCGGCCTTGCCCTCGTTCGAACACCGGGGCGACCGGGTCAAGATCGATCTCTCCGTAATGAGAACATCCGGCCCTGCGGGGAAATACGACCTTTTTGCCAGGGTCGCCGGACAGGAAGTTCCTGTCAGGATCACCCAGGAAAGGGGATCTGCGTCCGTTGAGGTTCCGGCGGGTCGTGCGGGAGACCGGGTCTCCTATGCCCTCTACCATGGAAGCGGCAGGTCCCTTGCCCGGGGAAGCATGGCCATCGCAGCCTCTCAAAAGAGCGGCATAAGCGTTGACCGGCCATGGTACGTGTCCGGTCAGAAGATCAGGATCTCGGTGACGGGAATGGTGGCCGGGGAACTCTCCCTCACCGGTCTCGGATCGGTCAACCGCGATCTGATCAGCAAGAACAGGGTCATCGAAATGCCGGTGCCCGATGCCCTTCCCGCCGGCGTCTATCCGCTCACCTGGGAGCTCCAGACCACGGCAGGGGCCCGCCAGGAAGGCGAGATCCCCATAGCAGTACAAGGCGCGCGGGTGGCGTGCAGAGGTGCTTCCATCATACCGCAGTCAACCGGCGGCTCCCCTTCGGTCACGGCATCGTTCCGTTTTTCCTCGAGCCAGGCGCTGCAGTCAGTCCTGACGGTGCAGCCGGTCGGCCCCGATGGCAGGGTGCTTCCGGGCAAGGAAACGGCTGTTTCGCTCGCGGCGGGCGGCAATGACGTCGTTCTGTCCCTCCCTTTCAAACCTGATCGCGCGGGCATCTGGTCCTTCCGCTATACGCTCTCGGCCCGCCTGCCTGAAGGGCCCGGCTTCTCCCGCGAGCCGCTCATGCTTCTCTCAGGCCGGTTCTTCCACGATGCCGGCGACTCCGCGATACTGGCCCTGCAGGCCGACAAGCCGCTGTACTACGAGGCCTCGGGCCCCGTATCGATAACCGCCGTAACCTACGGAAAAGGTCCGGTGAAGGCAGAGCTGTTCCTCGACGGGAAGCGCCTCCGGAAAGAAAAGGTAAAAACGGCGGGGGTGGCGTCCTTCACAATGCCGCTCAAAGACCTCGCTCTCGGCGTCCACACGCTCAAGGCCGTTGCCTCGGGCGATGACCTGGAATACGGCCGCGAGATCAGGATCATCTACGGCGCCCGCCTTCCCGATCTCGTGGCGTCCGTCAAGACCTCCGATCCGATCGCGCCTGTCCTGGAGATAGGCGTCGGTGTCACGAACCAGGGAAAAGTTGAATCCCGTCAGACACAGGCTGTGCTGTACGAAGGGGACCCGGCCGCGGGGGGGAAGCTGATCGAGAAGGTCGTTGTTCCGCCCCTGCCCCCGGGCAAGCAGTATGTCGTCGTGGTGCAATGGCCCCTGGCCGGCAAGGCCGGCACGCGTGCGCTCTTCGCCGTCGTGGACCGGGACGGTCAGGTCGTGGAAACGAACAAGGGCAACAATGCCGCATCGATCGACCTGAGCATACCCGATGTCGTGCTCAGACTCATTCCGGACAAGACCTCCTTCCGGTCCGATGAGGAAGTACGGTACCGGGTCAACATTGTCAATTTTACCGCCGAGACCTTTGCATCGCTGACCGTGAAGCTCCAGGCCACCGATCCCGAGGGCAGGACGAACACCCTGGACACCCTTACGCTGCCTGACGTCGCGCCGGGAGACGCACGAACGATCGATCGTGTCCTGGACATGCAGACCCCGCAGGAAGGGACCTACCTCATCTCCGGCCAGGCGGGCTCGGCACGACCGATCACCACGGACTCCCTGGGTATTGCGATCCTTCCCACGCTGCTGCTCAAGGGGTCGCTTGAGGGAACGCCCATATCCGCCGCTCCCTGCCGGTCCTTCCCGGTCAAATACGACGTGCGCAACGCGGGCAATGTCCGGCCCACGAACGGATCGATCAAGCTCGAGGTCCGCTCCTCCGACACGAAGCAGCTGGTCTACGCCCAGCAGCTCCCGTTCTCGCTTGACGCGAGAACGCACCGGATCGAGAAGGTGGACTTCCCCCGGGGGGCCTACACGGTCAGTCTCCGGGCATCGGCGGTGAACCAGCCGCGGGGGCTTACGGCCGACCTTCTGCTCGCCGAACAGGCCCTCACGGTATCGGGCCCCGTGGAGATCAAACGGTCCGCAGCGCTGGTGCCTCGCATCCTCATCCTTGCCGGAGGGGAGAACAGCACCGCGATAGAACAGGCCGTTACGGAAAAGCTCCTCAAGGAATCGCTCGAGCAGGAAGGGGCTTACGTAAAGACCGTCTCAGCGGCAGAGGACTTTTCAAACCAGGCGCTGACCGGTGTGTTCAACGTCTACGTGCTCTTCGAGATCAACGGCATGCTGGACACCGTCGAGGCGGCCCGGAGCGGTCTTGCGGCCGGCCACGGTGTTGTCGTGGCCGGTTCAGGAGACCGCAGCCGGTCCGTTGCGGAAGCCCTGGGCTTCGAATTCGGTGCGGCATTAAGCGGCAAGGCTACCGCCATAACGTTTTCCGGCGACTCGGGTCTCGGCCTGTCAGGCACCGTGCCCATCAGCGGGAACGCTCTGCCGCCCCGGAAGCGCGGTGCACAGGCCGTCGCGGTCTTCCCGGACGGCAAGCCGGCGGTCCTGTTGGATGCCGCGGAAAAGGGCAAGACCGTCGTGATCCCCTTCTCGCTGACGCAGTCCGCCCTGACCGCGGGCACGACGTCGCCATACAGCGTTCTGCTCAGGTCCGCTGTTCTCGCCGTCGTTCCCGCGCAGGAAGTAGCGGGCAGCGTGGCGTCGGCGCAGCTGCTGGTCTCGTCGCCCACCGGTCCGGTCAAAGCAAAGATCATCGAGACGCTCCCGCCGGGGGCAAAGGTCCTCTGGACGAGCATCAAGGGCTCGTTCAGGAACGGCGCCCTCACCTTTGAACTGACCGCGAAGCCGGAACCCCAGACGATCGTCCGCCTGTTCCAGCCGGCGAACCCTGGAGCGGCAGCGACCGCTTTTGAGGTCTTCTCGGAATGCGACGGCAGGTTCGTGAGCCAGGGGAAGGTGGAATGACGAATTCAAGATCCACTATTCATGATCCAACAAAGGCGACATCCCGAGATCAACAGTCTCTTACTTCGCACTCCGCACTCCGCACTTCGCACTCGTCCCGGGGCTTTACCTACATCGCCCTGCTCGCGGCCATCGTCATTATCGGCATATCCCTGGGGTCGGCGGGGAAGTATTGGCAGAACGTGATGATGCGGGAAAAGGAGGAGGAGCTTTTGTTCCGCGGTGAACAGTACCGGCTCGCCATTGAGCGTTATTACAGCTCCTTCCCCGGCAGGTTCCAGTACCCGCAGAACATCGACGACCTTCTGAAAGACGGCCGTTCAGCAGCGGGCAAACGCCACCTCCGCCAGAAGTACAAGGACCCCATAACGGGCGAGGATTTCGAGGTGTTCAGGGACCTGACCAAGGGAAACCGCATAACCGGCGTGTACAGCAAGAGCGACAAGGAACCGCTCAAGACGAAGGGATTCGAGGATCCCTATAAGGATTTCGAGAACAAGCAAAAATACAGTGACTGGAAGTTCATGTTCACCCCGGCCCAAACGCAGCCCCTGCCGGGCCAAGGTCTCCCCGGGAGGCCTCCGACGGGCATCCCCCCCATCCAGCAAGGCCCGTAACGGCACAGCGAACTACAGCGGCAGTCTTGCGATGTGTTCGAGCACCCGCTGCCGTATCAGGGCAGGCGGTTCGGGCGTCATCAGCTGCCGGCCATGGTCCAGCGCGGGGACGAGCAGATCGTTGAACGCGCCGCCGCAGGAGCAGGTGCTTCCGAAGATATCGTTCGGAATGACCTTGCGCTCGCCGCACAATGAACAAGCGATCAGCCGCTTGCTTCCCGACCACTTGCCCCGTTTGGCCAGGGGCTTCCCGTCCATTTCCACGATATCCATGGCGAAATCGATGACCGGGGCGTTGCTGATGGAGGTGCCGATGCCGTATCCGTCGACGACAGGATTGAGTTCCGGGATGTCCGCTTCGTTGATGCCGCCGCTCACGAAGAATTTGATATTTTTGAAACCCCGGAGGTCCAGCTCCCAACGCGTTTCCTCGAGTATGCGGAAAAAGTTGCCGCGCCGGGAGCCCGGGGTGTCGAACCGCACGGCATAGAGCTTCTCCCCCATGGCCCGGGCAACGTTGAGGGTCTCGAACTTCTCGTCCAGGAACGTGTCGATGAGCGCCACGCGCTTGAACGCCGGGTCCAGCACTTCGTCATAGGCCTTGATGGCATCCACCGTCGAACCCATGCACAAAACAAGCGAGTGCGGCATCGTCCCCAGGGGCGCCTCGCCGATCAGCTCGCCGGACTTGACCACGGCCACGCCGTCGCATCCGCCGATATAGGCGTTCCGCTCGATCATCGGCGCGAGGATCGGGTGCATCCTCCGCGCCCCGAAGCTCATGACCAGCCGGTCGCCCGCGAGCTTCTTGACCCGGGCGGCCTTCGTCGCTATGCCCGACGCCTGGCAGATCAGCCCGAGCAGCGCTGTTTCATAGACGATGAAATCCTGGTAGCGCCCCTCGATCTCCATCACCGGCTCGTAGGGATAGAAGACCGTCCCCTCGTTCAGGGCCCTGACCTTGACGCGAAGATGCTTCAGGAGAGGAAGCGCCTCGTCGATGCCGGTGAAAAGCGCCCACTTCCATGCCTCGGGAAGGCTCTTGGCGATGAACTCCGCCCGCACGACCGGGTCGATGCCTTTTGCCTTGAGGATCTTGAGCGCCCGCTCGAAATAGACATCCGTGATCTTGCCGTCGAGAATGTCTTTCGGGTCTGCAGTGAAGAACATGCTAAGAACCTCCGTCGGCAGTCATCATTCGAGACACGGCCGGCCGTCGTGTCCGTTCCGATCTTCTTGACCGCCGGTTATCGACTGTTTCTCGACCGTTATTCGTTTTTACAGCCTATGCCGCTTTCCTGACGTCCGCCTCCCTGTCCGCCTTCACGATAGTTACACCCATGACATTCTTCATGATGCGAAGCGCTGCGTCGTGGTCCTCTTTCGTTATGCCGGCCACCCCGTCTTCCACCACCGTGACCGCGTAGTCCCGCAGAACTGCGTCCGCGGCGGTGAACAGGATGCAGATATGGGTCACGCAGCCCGTGAGCCTGAGAGCGTTCACGTTCAGTTTCTTCAGCGTTTCATCGAGCCGCGTGCCGTAGAAGCCGGAGTAGGTGTCCTTGGGGACGATCCGGTCCCCCGCCGCAGGCGCGAGCTCGTCGACAATATCGGCGCCTCTGGTCCCTTTGACCGCATGAGCAGGCCAGCCGAACTTCCCAAATTCCTTGTCGTCCATGTCATGGTTGTCGCATACATAGATCACCGGCCTGCCTGCGGAGTGGGCAGCCCTGATCTCCCCCTGTATACTCTTGATAATATTACGTGTTTCCGGCACCTCCAGGGGCGCGCCGGTCAGCACGAAGTCGTTCAGCATGTCGATGATCAGCAAAGCCTCTTTTTTCATGACGATCACCCCCTTACATCCTCTCTTTACAATTCTAACAGTGTAGGATATCTTTGGCAAGTAAGGGCGCACCAAGAGAGGACCGCTTTGGAAGAGAACCTCGAAATACTGTTCGACGCGCAGGCCATTGAGCAGAAGGTTGCCGAGCTTGCCGGCCGGATATCCCAGGACTACGCGGGGAAGGACCTTGTGCTGATCTGCATCCTGAAGGGTGCTGCGATCTTTGCGGCCGATCTCAGCCGCCATCTGACCATCCCCGTAACGCTCGATTTCGTCCATCTGTCCAGCTACGGGAGCGCCATGGTCTCCTCCAGGACCGTAACCGTGAAAAAAGACATCGACATCGATATCCGCGGGAAGCAGGTGCTGCTCGTGGACGGGATCATCGACACGGGCAACACCGTCACGTTCCTTATTGAACGGTGCCGGGAGCGGGGCTCAGCCGGCATCAAGGTCGTTACGCTGCTGGACAAGCATTCACGCAGGACAGCTGCTGTACCTGTCGATTACCGGGGTTTCGAGATCCCCGACGTATTCGTAGTGGGCTACGGAATGGATTGCCGGGAGAAGTACCGGAACCTGCCGTACATCGCAGTATTGAAGAATGACTTTGACACTGATCGAGGCGGATCAATGCCCTGATAAGAGCGGATAATTCAAAGTCCTGGTCTGCTTCTTCATAAATCAAATCCGCCGTTAACTGTGTCAAAGGCTGTCGCTTTATAACAAAACCGATCATGACTGTGATCAAAGCCGATCAGGATCCGGATACGCGCGGATATGCATGCGTTTAAGTTTGATACTGACAGCACAAGAAGGGGTAGGTCTTTCCCGGGACGGGCCGGAAGCCACAGGGGATGCTCGATCGTCTGCAATGTGAATGCGGTCAGCACGCTCCTGCGGCAGAACAACATCGAACCCTCTATAAGGAAGTGCTCCGCATGCGAAAGCGGCGGGATAAACCTGACGATGATCTGCGGGAACCGCGGGCAACCGTCAGCCCCATCTGTTTATTCGGTGTTCATTCGACGACGCTCCACCAATATCGATGCTGCCACGCCCGCCGCCAGGATCAAGAGGACTACCGTGAGCAAATAGAGGTTGAAGTGCTTCCCCAGGGCGAGTTTCAGCCATTCGGCAAGCAGCATCTTCACACCTACCACCATCAGGACCAGTCCAAGCGATACCTTCAGGTATCGGAACTTCTTCACCATCCCTGCCAGGGCGAAATAGAGGGACCGGAGACCCAGGATCGCGAATACGTTGCTGGTGAAGACCAGGAACGGGTCGCTCGTAATGGCAAAGATCGCCGGGATCGAGTCTACCGCGAAGATGACATCGGTCGTCTCAACCATGACGAGCGCCAGCGCGAGCGGGGTAAGAAGCAGTCTGCCCGGTCGAGCCGCTTCGACGACCTCATCGGGCGCTTGGGGCGCACCGGGGACTTCGCTCTCGCGTGACGCCGGCGCCCCGGCTCGAACGAAGAAATGCTCGCCATGGAACCGCGCGGTCACCGGGAACAACCGCCGCGTCATCCGGACCACGAGGTTCTTGTTCGGATCGGTCTGTTCCGTTTTGAGGAAGAGCATCTTGACCGCGGTAAGGATCAGGAAGACCGCAAAGAGGTACAGGACCCAGTGGAACTCGGCGATCAGCTTCGCGCCGAGGGCGATCATCGCGCCGCGCATGACCAGAGCGCCCAGGATCCCCCAGAACAACACGCGGTGCTGGTAGAGCGGCGGCACCGAGAAAAAGCCGAAGACCATGGCGATCACGAAGATGTTGTCCACGCTGAGCGACTTTTCAACGACATAGCCGGTCAGATACTTCTCCGTTGCCGTCGCCCCGTCGTTCGGCAGGCCGTCAACGGCGTCCGCAACCGAGCCAAGGCCAAACCATTGGCCGTCGTAGGCGAAGTACACGAACACGGCGAAGCCGGTCCCCAATGCAAACCACACCGCAGACCAGGCCAGGGCCTCTTTGACGGAAACAACGTGGGCCTTGCGGTGAAAGACCCCCAGGTCCAGCGCCAGCATTAACAGGACAAACGTGATGAATGCTATCCAGATCATAGAGAACCTTTCTCCGTCCCGGGCTGAGATCGCCCAATAGACCGCTCAGCGACTTGTTCGTCCGGCGGGCGCATGGGGTTGCGATGACGGAACAAGACAACTATACATTATCATAGCATCGTAAACGGTCAGGGTCGAGATCGCCCTGGCACGAAAGATATTGGCCGCAATGGTCATCCTTTTCCGCCTTCCCTCAGTGGTGAAAAGAATCTCGGCACCATCCGCGGCACCTTCTTCATATACTCCCGATATTGATCGCCAAAGATCCTCAGGAACCGCCGTTCTTCTATGAGCATTCCAAAGAGGAAGTACAGGTCCGCGAGTACGGTGATCGTCAGGCCGTTCACCGTGACAGGGGGGCTGAAAGTAAAGATGATAATGCCCGCAACATACAACGGGTGGCGAACGATGCCGTAGACGCCGGTCGTGACCAGTTCCTTCTGCGTCAATCCTTCGCCGTTGCCGGCGACCTCTTTCCTGGCGAGATACCGCCATACCTGCCGGAATCCCATGAACTCCCATTTATCGAGGTACTGGAAAGCCTGCACGCCGAACAGAGCACCCGCGATCTGGATCGCGTGCATGATCAGGCGGAACCAGGGCGGCCCCTGCCAGAGCACCCGGTCCTGCACCTGTGCGATGAAGTAGACGGCAATGGCGGCGGTAATGCCGCTCACCATGGAGTACAGGAACCGGTACCAGACGCGCATAAAGGTCTCGCCGAGTGCCCGCCGGCACAGGTCCTTGAACCAGCGGGCAACGGTGATGCTGTGGATGAGGGCGAAGGCGAGGAAGATGAGAATGATAGAGATCATAGGATGATGCGGATCATGGGGCATTGTGTATTTTGTAGGGGCGGCCCTGTGTGGCCGCCCCTTGAAGGGCAACCACGCAGGGTTGCCCCTACCTCAGACGCTTCCTGCCAGCATCTCCGCAGCCGCCTCCTGGATCGCGTCCATGCGGTCGTAGCCGGCGATCAGAACGTCGGCGTCCTCGAACTGATCGAGGATATAGGGGCTGTCGAAGGATATGACGGCGGAGCGCTTTCCCGCGGCCTTTGCCCGCCGGAGGATGTCGAAGGCGGCATCGCGAAGCTTCGGGGAAATGCCTGAACGTCCCTTGGACGCCGATATCCGGGAGAATACGGCGATGACGACAGAGCCGACGCTGCTGAGATCCAGATGAGATGAAAGATCTGCGGAGCTTACGTCCGGCGTCAGCGTCGTTGTGGTCACTGTTCCGAAGCCTCCCATCAACGCACGGGAGAAGGTCGCACCCATCCCCTGACCGTCATCATCGAGAACAAAGCACGCGACGCCCTTCTTTCTGTCGAGAGGAAGCTTCTTTTTATCCCCCCTGAGCAGGGAAACCGCTTTCCTGCCGAGCTCCCGTGCGATATTCCGGTGCTTTTCGTAGTCGATCTTCCGGGCCGGCTTCTGTTCCTTTTCGTATAGCCCGAGCTGCTTCTTCGCGGCCATGATCCGGTCCCCCGACTCACGGATGCGCGTTTCCGTGAGCCGCCCCTGTTCCACGGCCTTTACCACGGCATCAATGGTGGCCCTGGCGTCGACGGGATGGAGCAGGATATCCATGCCCGCCTCGACGGCCCGGATCGCGATCTCGTCCTGGGGATACTCGCCCGTCAAAGCGCCCATGTCGAGGGCGTCCGAAACGATCAGCCCGCTGAACTCCATTCCCTCGCGCAGGAGCGCCGTCACGACCTTCTTCGAAAAGGTCACCGGCTTCACCGGGTCCAGCGCGGGGACCAGCAGATGGGCGATCATCACCGTGCCCACGCCGTCCTTCACGGCCTCACGGAACGGCGGCAGCTCCACATGGTTGAGCCGTGCCCGATCGGCGCGAATGATCGGCAGGACCGAGTGAGAATCCTGGTCCGTGTCCCCGTGGCCCGGAAAATGCTTGGCGCAGGCAAGAAGGTCCCGGTGGCCGTCTGACCGCGGTTTCTGAAGACCGCGGATGTAATGCCTTCCGAACCACTCCACCGTCTCGGGGTCCTCGCCGAATGACCGGGTGCAGATGATGGGATTGTCGGGATTGTTGTTCACATCCATGACCGGCGAGAAAACGATGTGAATGCCGGCCGCCCGGCTCTCCACGCGGACCGCGTCGAGCATCCGGTCGAGAAGGTCCAGGTCCTTCTTTGAGCGCCGTCCTATGGCCGATGCCACGGCCCGCTGGCTCGGGAAATGCGTCCCCCCCTCCAGCTGCTGGCCGAGTCCGCGCTCCACGTCGGAGGAGATCAAAAGGGGGAATTCCGCCCGGGACTGAAGTTCTGCAAGATAGCGGGGCGTGCTGTCGATATCGCCTCCAAAGAGGATGAACCCGCCGATGCCCTCCTCGGCGAGCGCAGCCATCGCACTGCGATACGACGCGTCAGGAAGCTGCTTTCCCTCGATCCGCGGCATCACCATCTGCGCAACCGCTTGTTTCAACGATGGAATTTTCATGGCGCCATTCTCTCTTTTTTTCAAGGTCAATGCAAGTTTTTTTCTCTCCGCTTGACAACATCTAGCAGGAAGGATATGCTTATTGCACTCGATCTGACCGCGGTATAAAAAACCCAAGGATTTCACATATATACCATGGCAGTAGACCTGAAAAAGATCAAGTCGATCCTCCTTGCCGGTTCCCTTGCCGTGTCTCTCTCCATGGCCCTTGTCTCGATCATCCTCCTCTCATACGACCTCGATCTGCCCGCGCCGTTGAACATCTTGACCCTGGTGATCCTGGCGCTCTCGCCATTCCCGGCCGCAAGCACGATAGTCCTCATCAAGTCGCTGACCAGGTACGCAAAAGAGGCCGAAACGTTCTCCACGCGGGACCCCCTGACGGGCCTGTATAACCAGCACACCTTCTGGGACCTGCTCCAGTACGAGACCCAGAGGTCCAAGCGCCAGAAGTATAAGTTTTCCCTCCTCCATATCGACGTCGATAATTTCAAGATCATCAACGATACGTACGGTCACGAGGTCGGAGACCGCTTCCTGAAGGATTTCTCCGACATCCTGAGGGCCGCTGTGCGCAAGGGAGACATCCCCGCCCGCTTCGCCGGCGATAATTTTACCGCCATCCTTCCCGTATGCGACGAGGAGCAGGCATACGTCGTCGCCAGGAGGCTGATGGACGGCCTCCGGGGCCACGCGATCACGCTTCCGAACGGCAGCGTCGTACAGGAAACGATCTCCATCGGCATTGCGGTGTTCCCCAGCCATGCCCAGGACGCGAAAGACCTGTTCCTGCTGGCCGACTGCATGCTGGGCCAGGCGAAATCGGCGGGAAAGGACAACCTTGCCTTCCCGAGCGACGGCGACAACGTGGAGATGCTCAAGAACCTCAGCGAGAAGAACATCATGATCCTCGACGCGCTCCAGCACCGGAAAAAAAGGATCGTTCCCTACTTCCAGCCCATCATCGACGTCAAGAACAGGTCCGTCATGGCCTACGAGGTGCTGACGAGGATCGTCGCGGACGATCGGGTCATCCCGGCGTCGGATTTCATCGAGGCCGCGGAAAGCATGGGCGCGATCGGCAAGATCGACTACCAGCTCATCGAGCAGACGTTCATCATGGTGACGGAAAAGAATTACACCGGCACGCTGTTCCTGAACCTCTCCCCCAAGGCCATGGTGATCAACGACTTCATGCCCACCATTCGCGCCCTGTTCCGCGATTACGCCATCAAACCGGGAGACATGGTCTTCGAGATCACCGAGCGGGACACGGTCAAGAGCATCCGTCTGTTCGAAAGCTTCGTCCGTCAGCTGAAGGATGAGGGATTCCGGTTCGCCATCGACGACTTCGGTGCGGGTTATTCCTCGTTCCAGTACCTCAAGAACTTCCCTGTCGACTATCTCAAGGTGGACGGCGAGTTCATCCGGACCCTGGACGGCAACAGCGCGATGGCGAGGGAGATCGTCACCAGCATAGCGTCCCTCGCCACCCGCCTCAACATCAAGACCATTGCCGAGTTTGTGGAGAGCGAATCGATCCTGAACGAGGTGAACACCGCCGGCATTGACTACGCCCAGGGCTATCATATCCAGAGACCTTCCCCGAACCTGATATAGCACTGCCCCTTTCAGCCTTCTTTGCGAGCGAAGCGATCTCGCAGTTCGACGAGCCACAAGTTCGAGATTGCCGCGTCGCATATAGCCCTCCTCGCAATGACATAGCCGGGATCTTCAGCCTGACAACCTGATCCTCCTCTTTACCTTCACCCCCGCCGATGCTATACTGTGACCGTCTAGCGCACCGATCTCACGACCAAGGAGTTCCCGTTGGATACGATCACCTACGTTAACGGCTCTTACCGGACCGGAGCCGGCCCGCGTTCACTGTTGGGCAGGTTCCTGCCCGAGGTCAGGCTCTACTCCCGCCTGTTCTCCACCGTCTGGATGGGGAGCTCGAAGGCGAAGCACGGGCAATACCTCACGGCGGACTGGGTCGCAAACAGCCTGGAGACGCTGCGCGCGCTCGAGGAGATCGGCGCCACGATCGAGATCAACGGCGTCGACAATTTCAGGAACCTGAGCGGCCCCTGCGTCTTCATCGGCAACCACATGAGCACCCTCGAGACCATGGTGCTGCCCTGCATCATCTCGCAATTCAAGGACTCAACCTTCGTGGTGAAGCAGAGCCTCGTTGACTATCCCGTCTTCAAGCACATCATGCGCGCCCGGAACCCCATCACCGTGGGCCGCACGAACCCCCGCGACGACCTCAAGGCCGTGTTCGAGGGCGGCGAGGAACGGCTGAAGGCCGGCCGCTCCATCGTCATCTTCCCCCAGACCACGCGCACCGGGGTCTTCGACCCCGCCCAGTTCAACACCATCGGCATCAAGCTGGCAAAAAAAGCGAACGTGCCCGTTGTCCCCATCGCCCTCAAGACCGACGCCTGGGGCAATGGGAAGTACCTGAAGGATTACGGCAAAGTGGACGTGTCGAAAAAGGTCTGGTTCGAGTTCGGCAAGCCCATGACCATCACCGGCCGCGGCGACGCGGAGCACCAGCAGATCATCGACTTCATCAGCGGGAAGCTGAGGGAGTGGGGCGGGAAGGTTGCGGACGCGGAGACACGGGAAGAAAGCAAAACCGGCACGGGGACACGGTGACGGGGTGACAGGGAGTGAAAGAACAAGGGAGATATCAATGGCCGCGTTGTTCACCTGCTACAACAGGAAAAGCCTCGAATCGATCCTGCCGCACCGGGGAGAAGCCCTCAGGAAGATCGACGGAGTTTTCCATCATTCCGAAGATGCGAGCATGATCAGGGGAATAAAAGAGATCCACGACGATGACCGGGACCTCGAAGGTCATTTTCCCGGCGCCCCCACCTATCCGGGATACGCGCAGGACGAGTTTGTCTGCCTTGTTGCGGCGGCGCTTATCGCAATTGCGTTCAAAGACATGGACCATGAACCCTATGTTGTACAGAAGGTCGTTCGCTACAAGAGGAATGCCGTGCCCGGGGACACGTTGACAGCGGAAGTGACGCTCCATGGCAGGAAAGCGAAGTTCTTCATGTTCTCCGCCAGGATCAGCAACCAGCGCAACGAGGTCATCGCCGAGTTCGAGAAAATCGTCGGCGCGGTCTGACAGCATGGACTAAGCGTGCACAGGACCTGCTTCCTGAAGTAGATGTTTGTATATAAATGTAGATGCAGGCTTCCGTCCCATCAATAACTGGTTAACCCCGAGAAAAGATATGGCAAAAGAAACATTTATCGCAAGCACTTCTCCCTTCAAAATATTTAGCGCGTTATTTGCGCTGTGCGCCATCCTATTGTTGCTGAAGTATTATGTCGGATGGTTTGTCTATCCGCTCGCATTCATCTGTATTGGTCTGGCATACCTTCTCTGGAAAATATCCCCACCGATAATCGAAATAGATGAATATGGAATAAGAAGACTTCAACACGGTAGCTCATTGGCCGGAGCTATGTCGCGGCTTCTGCTACCCGATATCGGGTGCGAATGGGTTTGGGTAAACTCGATTACAACGACACGGCTCAATGCCGGATCCTTTGTAACTTCGATCTCGGTTTCTGACGAAATGCCAAACAAACCGAAATATCGAGTGACAATTGAATCATCAATTTACAAGAATTACGTTGCCATCCTGAAAGCGATAAAAGCCAAAGCAGTGAAAGCCAACTTCGATGAAACGACCGAATCGATATAAAAGGTGACGTTGATATTCGTCCTGTCAGACTTTATTATTTATGGCTTTTTGTATTCACCGTCATCGCAGCACTTTTACATACATATTTCAGAAAAGGCTAACCAGCGCGTCGAGTGAGTCGCGAAAGCCTCGCTCCTCACGCGCGCGTTGATAGCGATATGCCAGAGAAACATTACATAACCTCGATCATTTCAGCCCCGGTCGGCTTGGCCCTATTGATATGGCGGAAGCGTTTTGCCGCTGCTGTCGTCAGAGGGCAAAATAGAATCTGGGGTTTTCATTTGGGTCAGCGGGAAGAGAAGATCAGCCTTTTCATGGCAGTCCTCACTGGCATCGGTTTCCTGACAATCGGCATCCTTGGCCTCATTGGTTTCATCCATTGGAAACCAGGCACTTTCTGATGAAGAATAGCTACTATCTCAAAAAATAGTAGACCTGCCCCTGTTAATAATGATAAAATATTTTCAGTGGAGGATATAATCATGGGAAGTAAAGTTGAAGCATTGGAAAACGAGATTAAGGACCTTTCTCGCGATGAGCTGGCTTCTTTCCGGAATTGGTTCGTGAAATTCGACGCCGCCGAATGGGACGGTCAGATCGAAAATGATATTAAAGCCGGAAAGCTCGATCAGTTAGCAGCAAAAGCACTCGCCGCGCACAAACGTAGGAAGAGCCGGGAACTTTGAAACATTATGCCTCACCGGATTTCTGGACATGCTTTGAAGTTCTCCCCGATCCTGTCAAAGAGCTTGCACGCAAAAGCTACGAACTTTTGAAAGAAAATCCTCATCATCCTTCTCTCCATTTAAAACAAGTCAAAACTTACAGGTCAGTTCGTATCGGCCTTCATTACCGTGCTCTGGGCGTCAACGTCGAAGATGGCATTCTCTGGTTTTGGATCGGCACGCACACGGATTATGATAAGCTGCTTCGTTAAGTGTTATTGGCCTTGCTCGTAATAAAGCAAAAAGAGAATTTCAACAAGGCGCGTCCACGGCGACGCGCCAGAAGGCGGCGCGTGACCGCCGCGTTCCCCCTCATAAGCCAACCGGAATAAAAACGGGATGCCTTTCGGCATCCCGTACGTTTTCCCCTTCATTTCACCACCCCGCCTCTTTGCCGGGATCAGAAATACTTCGCAAGCCCGATGAAGATATCACCCCCGCTCCCGTCGAGGTTCCGGACATCGTCGCGCAGCGTGGAGACCGGCATCGCCGCGCCGTTTTGCTGCCAGGTATCAACCTTGTATTTCACCGAATACAGGCGCAGCCCGGCGACGAAGGTGAAGTCGTTCCGGATCAAGGCTTCGAGCTCGCCCACCAGGTGAACGCCCGTGGCATCGTCGTACTTCACGATGTCGCGGCTGCCGCCGGCGACCTGCGTGGTATCGATGTCAAGCTCTCCTCCACTGTACAGCCCCACCCCGCCGCCGAACTTGAACCGGATCCGGTCCCGGACCGGCACGAGAAACTTGAGGGTCGCCCGGAGAAAGCCGCGGGAAAAGCTTGCATCGGCATTTTCTACCGCCGGCTGTTCGGTGCTGCTCTGGCCGCCCAGGGATACGTCGAAATCCAGGCTCTCAGACAATCCATACCCCGCGGTGATAGCAAGTCCGGCGCCCCCGCCGCCGCTCACCTTGACCGAGTCGCCGCCGGTCGTTGTCCCCACATCGATGGACTTGGACCCGACGCCGATCATGGCGGAGATCTCCAGCTTCAGTTTTCCCGTAGTGTTCAGGACCTCGGCCGCTTCCGGCAAGGCCGCGGGCGGGGACGTCGCCTGTGATAGTGCCGCCGAGGGCGTCCCGGTCGGCTGGGAAACCGCCTGGGGTTCCGTTCCCTGGGCGTATGAAACGGATCCAGATACCGCGATCGCGGCCGCCAGGAAAAGTACGAGGTAAAGCGATTGCCTGCTGTTGTCGATGTGCCGCAATGTTATGTCCTCCGTAAGGAATTTTTCTATGCCTGGAGCTTCTTCATCAGCCACGCCATGTTCTGGCCGAGCTGCTTCATGGTCTTCATCCCCTCTTCATCCTTCGTCACCTCGCCCGGCAGCCTGCCGTGCGCCAGGTTCCAGTAGCTCGACCCGGGGATGATCATCTGGCCGATCAGGAAAAAGGCGTTCAGTGAGCTGAACACGTGGTACGCGCCGGCCCGGCGGACCGCCACGACACCTGCCCCTGCCTTGCGCTGATACAGGTCATTATTGGCGCGCCCGACCATGCCGGCCCGCTCGATCAACGCCTTCATGGACGCCGACAGGTCGGCGAAATAGGTCGGCGATCCCAGCAGGATGCCGTCGGCCTCGACCATCTTCTGGATGCATTCATTGACGATGTCCTTCTCCACGGCGCAGCGCTTGTCCTTTTTCTCGAAGCACTTCATGCAGGCGATGCACCCCTGGATGGGCTTGCCCGAGAGCTGGTACAGCTCCGTCTCGATCCCCGCGGCCTTCATCTCGTCCAGCACCGCGTTGAGCAGGATGGCGGTGTTCCCGTCCTTCCGTGCGCTTCCGTTGAATGCGATGACCTTCATGATCCCTCCTTGACAAGGCAAAACAGAATGTCGAAATCTTCTTTTACCCCAGGACGCAGAGGAAGTCAAAAGAGGGTTTAAACCCCGAAGTATGAGGCCTTTGACTCCTCGATTGCCTTTCCCTCGCTTGGAAGCGCCTGCTTTTGGCAGCGCCCTCTGCGTGAAAACTTTTTGTCAGGTAGTTGCTTTTGACAATAACGTTCAGCTGCAGGCCGCGGTATATATGTTACGTCCTCAGTGCCTTTACGCTTTTGCATCCCGACTCGCTGCCCAGGGAACAGGCCTTTTTAAGATCTGCCGCGGCCTGGTCCGTCCTCCCCAGGGAATGACATGCGCCCCCCCGCCCCGCGTAGGCATCGGCATTCGCCGGATCGATCCCTATGGCGATCGTATAATCGGCAATCGCCTTCTCGTACTGTTTCATGCCGGCATACGCGGCCGCACGGTTCAGATGGTACGTTATCGTATTGGGGCTCCCGGCTATGGCCTTCGAGAAATCCGCGATGGCCCGTTCCAGGTCCTGTTTCTTGAAATAGATCATCCCGCGATTGTTGTAGGCGGTATGATTTTTCCAGTCCAGGGCAAGGGCCCTGTTGAAGTCCTGGAGCGCCCGCTCGTTCTTCCCCATACGGACATAGACAGTTCCCCTGGCCGACAACGCTTCTACAAAACCAGGGTTCAGCGCAAGGGCCTTCGTGTATGACTCGATGGCGGATTCATTCTGCTGCCGGCCTGCGTACTGCGAACCTTTATCGAACCATTCCTTCGCCTGGGAACGAGCGGACCTTGCGGCCGCGCCCGCGTTCTGTTCAGCAAAAAATGCCGGGAAGGATGCCAGGAGCAGTACGGCCAAAACTGCTGATCGGGTCGGAACCTTCATTTTGCCGTTATCGTCCCCTTGGAGTGGGGCGCAGCCTGCGGGGCCGGCCCGATCAACAGCAGTTCGACATCGAAAACAAGAACGGCGTTGGGTCCGATCTGCGCCCCGGCGCCGCGTTCGCCATAGGCGAGCTCCGACGGGACGAACAGCCGGATCTTTCCGCCCTCCTTGATGAGCTGTACACCCTCGGTCCATCCCTTGATCACCTTGTTCAGGGCGAACGTCGCGGGCTGGCCCCGCTTGTAGGAGCTGTCGAATTCGGTGCCGTCGATCAGCGTGCCGCGGTACTGAACGGTCACGGTATCGATCGCCTTGGGATGTTTGCCCTTGCCCCCGGCCAGGACCACGTACTGGAGACCGCTGGGAAGCGTTTTCACGCCTTTCTTCTTCGCGTTCTCGGCCAGGAACGCCGCGCCCTCCTTCTTGTTCTTCTCTGCCGTCATCTTCCTGCGTTCCTGCTGCTTGGCCACCATCTCCTTCTGAAAGGCATTGATGGAGTCACGCATCTCCTCCTCCGTCATCAGGGGCTTCCCTCCCGACAGAGCGTCATTCATCGCCTTCGTGACGATGTTCGGGTCGACATCGACCTCGTTCCGCTTGATGCTCGTGCCCATATCGAAGCCGATGCTGTAACTGAGCTTGTCCTTCGCGGTCTTCAGCTCGACCGGCGTCTCGGCGTGCGCCGTCGTCGCCAGCAGCAGAATGACCAGCATTGTTCCCAACAGGTTGTTCATGATCTTCTCCTTTTCGATGGAAAAATATGTTCTGTACATTAGCAATCTTGACCGGCTTTGTCAACGTTGTTCCGTGCGGGGCGCCTGACACGGCGGGATGCCCCGCAGCTTGACTTTAACCCCGCCTGTGGTATTCTCTTAACAGTCCGATTTCACGGGAGTTTTACCATGCCTGTTCCTCCCATCGATAACCAGCCTCTCTGGCCTTTGGCGGTCTATTTCGCGGCCATTGTCCTGACCGTTGCGGCAATGATCGGGCTTTCCTATGTACTGGGACAGCGCCACCGCGAGCGTGCCACTGCGGAACCGTACGAATCCGGCATCGTCTCCACCGGCACTGCGCGGGTGCGTTTCGACATAAAGTTCTACCTTGTCGCGGTGTTCTTCCTGATCTTCGACCTGGAAGCGGCATTTCTCTATGCCTGGGCCGTGGCCGTCAGGGAGACCGGATGGCCGGGATATGCCGAGGCGCTGGTTTTCATCGGCGTCCTTGCCGCCGCGCTTGTCTACCTCTGGCGCCTCGGCGCGCTGGACTGGGGGAAGAGAAAACCGACACGGTGACACGGTGACATGGAGACACGGGGAATAATCCCAAGGAAAAGAAAACCATAACATCAGAGGATTTTGGACAGGATGACAGGATAACGTCCGATAAAACCTTGTCACCACAAAGACGCCGGGAACGTCAACATCATATTTTCTTTAATTGGGTTAAAGTTCGTATCTTTTATCCGCATTTGTCCTGTCGATCCTGTTATCCTGTCAAAGATCTATTAGAAAGGTTTATTCATCCATGAACTGGTCCCTCACCAAGGCATCCGCACCCACCCTTGACGACGCCGTCCGGCAGAGCCTCCTCCTGACCCGCCTCCAGGACGTCCTTGCCTGGGGCAGGAAGAACTCCGTCTGGCCCTTCAACTTCGGTCTCTCCTGCTGCTACGTCGAAATGGCCACGAGCCTCACGAGCAAGTACGACATCGCCCGGTTCGGGGCCGAGGTGATCCGGGGCACGCCCCGCGAAGCGGACCTCATGATCATTGCCGGCACCGTCTTCATCAAGATGGCCCCGGTCATCAAGCGGCTCTACGAGCAGATGATGGAGCCGCGCTGGGTCATTTCCATGGGGTCCTGCGCCAATTCCGGCGGCATGTACGATATCTACAGCGTGGTCCAGGGCGTCGACAAGTTCCTTCCGGTGGACGTGTACGTTCCCGGCTGTCCGCCCCGTCCCGAGGCCTTCATGGAAGGCCTGCTGCTGCTCCGTGAGAAGCTCGGCGAAGAACGCCGTCCGCTCAGCTGGGTCGCCGGCCCGCAGGGCGTGATCCGGCCGGACCCGCCCTGCATGCGCGACCTGAAGCGGCAGGAGCGCGCGGCAGCGACCGTCCTGCCGTCGCCTGATGAGTTATGATCTTCTTTGACACTGAGGACACTGTAAAGAACAATAAGAGAACCTCTGACACTGATCAAGTCAGATCAAAAGCTCTGATAAGGGCGGATAAAGCATTATCTTATTGTTCTAATGATTAATCCGCTGTTATCAGGATGTTCATCCGCATTTATCTGTGTCGAAGGTGTTCTTATATTCTCAGATCAGTTACACTTTCTTTGACTCAGAGATTCTCTTCATATTTTTCAGTGTCCTCAGTGTCAAATAACATGTCATATTTATGGCGCATTCTACCATCATTGAAGATCTGAGAACCTCGTTCAACGAGGCCATCCTCGCGGTCCAGCCGACCATGGACAGCATCCCCACGGTCTGGGTGACGCGAGACAAGGCCCGCGACGTCCTGCGCCATCTCAAGTCATCGGTCGAACACCCCTACCGGATGCTCTATGACCTCACGGTCATCGACGAACGGGTCCGCGCGAACCGTCAGGACCAGCCGGCGTCCGACTTCACCGTCGTCTACCACCTGCTCTCCTTTGACCGGAACGATGACATCCGCATAAAGGTCCCCCTTGTCGGTGCCGACCTTTCTCTGCCATCCATAGCCGGCATCTGGCCGGCTGCGAACTGGTACGAACGGGAAGCCTGGGACATGTTCGGGGTAAAGTTCGAAGGCCATCCTCATCTCAGCAGGATCCTGATGCCGCCGACCTGGAACGGCCATCCCCTGCGCAAGGACCATCCCGCACGCGCCACGGAGATGGGCCCCTTCACCATGCCCGAAGACAGGATGGATGCCGAGCAGGATGCGCTCCGGTTCCGTCCCGAAGACTGGGGCATGAAGGACCACGGGGACGGTTCGGATCTCATGTTCCTGAACCTCGGACCCCAGCATCCGGGCACCCACGGCTTGCTGCGCATCATCCTCCAGCTCGACGGCGAGGAGATCAGGGATTCCGTGCTCGACATCGGCTACCACCACCGGGGAGCGGAAAAGATGGCCGAGCGCCAGACCTGGCACACCTACATCCCCTATACCGACCGGATCGACTATTTCGGCGGGGTGATGAACAACCTCGCCTATGTCCTTGCGTGCGAAAAGCTCGCCGGCGTCGAGGTCCCGGACCGGGCCAAGGTCATCCGCGTGATGATGGCCGAGCTGTTCCGCATCCAGAGCCACCTGGTCTGGTACGGGACCTTTGCCCAGGACGTGGGATCCTTCTCGCCCGTGTTCTACATGTTCACCGACCGGGAACGGGTCTTCGACATCGTCGAGGCGGTCTGCGGCGGCCGCATGCACCCCGCCTGGTTCCGCATCGGCGGCCTTGCACAGGACCTGCCGCGGGGATGGGACCGGCTCATAAGGGACTTCCTGAAATACCTCCCGCCGCGGCTTGCCGATTATGACAAGCTTGTCATGAAGAACGCCATCTTCAAGGGCCGCACCAAGGGCGTCGGCGCCTACACGCTCGATGAAGCAATCGAATGGGGCGTGACCGGACCTGGTCTCCGCGCCTGCGGCATGGACTGGGACTTCCGCAAGAAGCGGCCCTATTCGGGCTACGAGAACTTCGACTTCGACATCCCGACCGCGGTGAACGGGGACTGCTATGACCGCGGAGTGGTGCGCGTCGAGGAGATCCGCCAGAGCCTTCGCATCGTCGAACAGTGCGTCAGGAACATGCCCGGGGGGCCGTACAAGTCCAGCCACCCTCTTGCAACGCCCCCGGTCAGGGAGCGCACCATGAAGGACATCGAAACGCTCATCACCCATTTCCTCGGCGTGAGCTGGGGTCCGGTGATCCCCGCCGGCGAGGCGTTCATGGGGATCGAAGCGACCAAGGGGAACAACGGGTATTACCTCATCAGCGACGGTGATATCCACTCCTACCGCACCCGTATCCGGACGCCCTCGTTCCCCCACCTGCAGATGGTGCCGAAGATGGCGAAGGGACTGATGATCGCGGACCTGCTGGCGATCCTGGGGAGCATTGATTTTATTCTGGCGGACCTGGACAGATGAAATAACCTTTGACACGGATTTTCACAGATGAAAGGCCTGACAACGGCGGATTATTCCTTATACATAGAAGATTATGCTTTATCCGACTTTATCAGAGTTTTTAATCAGACTTGATCTGTGTCAAAGATTTTGATCTTATGCTGACCGAAGAAGAAATAAAAGAGATCACTACGGAGCTCGTCCACGCCGAGCGCAAGGAGGCCGCGAGCATCGAGGCGCTTATGGTCGTCCAGAAGCGCCGCGGATGGGTGTCCGACGAGAGCATCCGGGACATCGCCTCGCTGCTCGACGTGACGCCGGACGAACTGGACGGGGTGGCGACCTTTTTCAACCACATCTACCGGAAGCCCGTCGGCAGGCACGTGATCGCCCTCTGCGACAGCATGGTCTGCTGGTCCCTGGGATACGACCCGCTGCTGGACCTGCTGCGGAAAAAGCTCGGCGTCGGTTTCGGAGAGACAACGCAGGACAACCGGTTCACCCTCCTGCCCGCGGCCTGTCTCGGCGCCTGCGACCGGGCGCCGGCCATGCTGGTGGACGAGGAGCTCCACGGCCCGGTGACGCCGGAGATGGTGGACGGGATACTGCAGAAATACAAGTGATTTTCGACAGGATAACAGGATTGACTGGATAAAGACGGATGAAGACCAGATTCTCTTGACTTAGTTTTTAATCAAAGAATGTATCTTCTTCTCGTTCTCTGTGTCATTGTGGTTACAAGATGTTATCTGGATTTATCCTGTTATCCTGTCAAAGGTTTTCTAAATGGAACGTCCTTTAACTCAACATATCCGTCCCCACGCGGAACCTCTCTCCCTCGCGGAATACGAGAAGGCCGGGGGCTACCGGTCCCTGCGCAAGGCCTTTGCCCTGACGCCCCAGGACATCGTTGCGATGGTCACGGCCTCCAACCTTCGCGGCCGGGGCGGTGCAGGCTTTCCCACGGGAATGAAGTGGGGCCTCGTGCCGGCAGTCGGCAGTGTGCCGCAGCCCCGGTACTTCATCGTGAACGCCGATGAGATGGAGCCCGGCGCCTTCAAGGACCGGCTGCTGCTCGAAGGCGATCCGAACCAGATCATCGAGGGCATCATCGTGAGCGCCTACGCGGTCCAGACCGAGAAGGCCTTCATCTTTCTGCGCCGGGAATACTCCCTTGCCGGGAAGCGGCTGAACAAGGCGATCGCCGGGGCGTACGAAAAGAACTATCTCGGGCCGAATATCCTCGGTTCGGGATTCAACCTTGATATCCGCATCCATTCCAGTGCGGGCCGGTACATCTGCGGCGAGGAAACAGCGCTGATCAACGCCCTCGAGGGAAAGCGCGCCGTGCCCCGTGCCAAGCCTCCGTTCCCTCTGGCCTGCGGCCTCTGGGGCCGGCCCACGATCGTCAACAACGTTGAGACGGTCGCGAACATCCACCATATCGTCAACAACGGGCCGGAATGGTTTAAAGCGCTCGGCGTCGGCCGCGAAAGCGGAACAAAGATCTACGGCGTCTCGGGCAGGGTGAAGTCACCCGGCGCCTGGGAGCTGCCCATGGGCACCACGATCGGGGAACTGATCGAGGACCACGGCGGCGGCATGCAGAATGGCTATGCGCTTCGCGGCATGGTCCCGGGAGGCGCTTCGACCGACTTTCTGCTGCCGAAACATCTGGCCACTCCCATGGATTTCGATTCAGTGGCAAAGGCCGGCAGCCGCATGGGCACCGGCACCGTGACCGTTCTCGACGACAGGACCTGTCCGGTCGGCTTCGTTCATAACATCGAGCTCTTCTTTGCACGGGAATCCTGCGGGTGGTGTACGCCCTGCCGCGAAGGCCTTCCATGGATCGTAAAGATCCTCCATGCCATCGAGAACGGCCGGGGCGAGCAGGAAGATCTCTCGATCCTGGAGCAGCAATGCAGGTTCCTGGGACCGGGAAACACCTTCTGTGCCTTCGCTCCCGGCGCCGTTGAGCCGCTCCAGAGCGTGCTGAAGTACTTTCGCGAAGACTTTGAGAGGCATATACGGGAAAAGAAATGCCCGTGGAGAACATCTTAGACACGGAGAAGGCGGATTTGAAAGATGATAAGGTCGGATAACAAATTACTTCATTCTGAGATTACAGACAAGATCATCTCCTGCGCATATGACGTGTATAACCAGCTGGGATTTGGTTTTTCAGAAAAGGTCTACGAAAATGCCATGATGATCAAAACTGCCCAAAGGAATCTAAAGGCCGTACAACAGGCGCCTATCAGTGTGTATTTTGAATCGAAATTGGTCGGTGAATACTTTGCTGATATTTTCATAGAGGACAAAGTGCTTGTCGAATTGAAGGCTGTTTCTATCCTGTCGAAAGCGCATGAGGCACAACTTATGAATTATCTTAAAGCTACAGGCATTAAAGTAGGCCTTCTTATTAACTTTGGTGACAAATTGAAAATAGTTCGGCGTGTTTTTTAAATAGTGCACTATCCGCCGTTATCAGGACTTTGACCCGTGAAAATCCGTGGCAAAGGTTTTTTATGATCACGATCTACATCGACAACAAGCCCCACCAGGTCAAGTCCGGCCAGAACCTCCTCCAGGCCTGCCTCTCCCTGGGCTTCGACCTGCCTTACTTCTGCTGGCACCCGGCGCTGCACGCCATCGGCGCGTGCCGGCAGTGCGCGGTGAAGCAGTTCAAGGACGATAAGGACATGCGGGGCAGGATCATCATGTCCTGCATGACGCCGGTTGCCGAAGGTATGCGCATCTCCGTGGACGACGCCGAGGCAACGGCGTTCCGGAAGGGCGTGCTCGAGTGGCTCATGCTGAACCACCCCCACGACTGTCCGGTGTGCGATGAAGGCGGCGAATGCCACCTCCAGGACATGACGGTCATGACCGGCCACACCGGGCGCCGGACGCGCTTTAAAAAGCGCACGCACCGGAACCAGCATCTCGGCCCGTTCATCAACCACGAAATGAACCGCTGCATCCAGTGCTACCGCTGCGTCCGGTACTACCGCGACTATGCCGGCGGCAGGGACCTGAACGTGTTCTCCGCCCATGATCACGTCTACTTCGGAAGACATGAGGACGGCGCGCTCGAAAGCGAGTTCAGCGGCAACCTGGTCGAGATCTGCCCCACCGGGGTGTTCACCGACAAGACGCTGAAGCAGCACTACGCCCGCAAGTGGGACCTGCAGACTGCCCCTTCGATCTGCGTTCACTGCGGCCTGGGCTGCAACACCATTGCCGGAGAGCGGTACGGCACCCTCCGCCGCATCCTGAACCGCTACCATCATGAGGTGAACGGATATTTCCTGTGCGACCGGGGGCGGTTCGGCTACGAGTTCGTGAACAGCGGGAAACGGATCAGGACGCCCCTTGCCCTGTCACCCCTCTCCCTGTCGGGGAGTGGTCAGGGTGAGGGGGATCTCCAGCCCGTTGAAAAGGCATCCGCCCTCGGTCATATCGCCGAGGTCCTTTCGTCCAGCAAAGGCGTCATCGGCATAGGCTCTCCGCGGGCATCCCTTGAATCCAACTATGCCCTCCGTTCCCTGGTGGGACCGGACAATTTCTATTCAGGCATGTCGGGGCCTGACCATCGTCTGTTGTCCCTGATTATCGATATCCGGCAGAAAGGCCCCGCCCGTTCGCCTTCCCTGCGCGATGTCCGCATGGCAGATGCGATCGTGGTCCTGGGGGAGGATCTCACCAATACGGCGCCGCTCCTCGCGCTCTCCCTTCGCCAGGCCGTGCGCGGGAAGGAGTTCGAGGCGGCTGAAAAGCTCAAGATCCCCCAGTGGCATGATGCCGGTGTACGGAACGCGGGACAGGGGGCGCGATATCCTTTGTACATCGCCTCGCCTGAGCGTACGCGGCTCGACGACATCGCCCTGAAGACGTGGCATGGCTTGCCCGATGATATCGCGCGGCTCGGTTTTGCCATCGCCCATGAACTGGACCCCTCCGCTCCGGATGCTGACGGACTTGATGAGGAAACCGCCTTGTTTGCCCGGGAGATCGCGTCTTCCCTGAAAGGCGCCAGGCAGCCGCTCGTCATCTCCGGAACGAGCCTGTTCAATGAGTCTATCATCCAGGCTGCCGCAAACATAGCAACCGCCCTCTGTGCAGGCGGCAGGGACGCGGCGCTCTGTTATGCCGTCCCCGAATGCAACAGCATGGGCCTCGGCATCATGGGGGGCAGGAACCTTGATGAAGCGTTCACGGTCATGGACGATGACCTTGTGGACACCGTCATCATTCTCGAGAACGATCTGTACCGCAGGGCCGACGGGGGAAAGGTACAGGCTTTCCTGGACAGGGCGCAGCACGTCATCGTCATCGACCATATCATGACGCAGACGGCGTCGCGGGCCGGCATTGTCCTTCCCGCGGGCACCTTCGCCGAGTCGAGCGGTACGCTGGTCAATAATGAATCCCGTGCACAACGGTTCTACCCGGTGTTCGTCCCCCCGGGCGACATTCAGGCCGGCTGGAAGTGGATACATGCTATAATGAGCGCGGCAGGAAGGACGGAAGCTGATCGGATAAAGTCGTTGGACGGCGTGACGACAGCCATGTCCACTGCTTTGCCGTTGCTTGCTCCGGTGGGGGATATCGCGCCTCCTGCGGACTTCAGGGTCAAGGGATCGAAGGTGCCCCGCCAGCCTCACCGATACAGCGGCCGCACATCCATGCGCGCCGATGTCTCGGTCAGCGAGGAAAAGCCGCCGGAAGACGCCGATACTTCCCTCGCCTTCTCCATGGAAGGGTCTGAGGAGCAGCCGCCCGCATCGCTCATTTCACGATACTGGTCTCCCCGATGGAACTCCGTCCAGGCGCTGAACAAGTACCAGCAGGAGGTCGGCGGGGAGCTGCGGGGCAATGGACCGGGGAAACGTCTGATCGAACCAGAGCCGCACGGAAAGCCCGTCTACTTCACGGTCGATCCATCAAGATCATCTCAAGAAATAGACGGTAGTACCGCCCCGATATATCACCTCTTCGGTTCCGAAGAATTGAGCGGTTATTCGCCCGCTATCGAGGAACGGGCAAGTACCCGCAACCGTGACAAGCCGGAATAAAAAAGGGCGTCTCTCGCAGCCAAAAGTAGGCGCTTCTAAGCGAGCACGCGGAGGACTCAGAGTTAGATCAAGATCATTAATAGGCTGTTGAAAAAGGCCTCTTTATCTGTCATTGCGAGGGGCATGAGCGACGAAGCAATCCCGTAGTGCATGAAAAGATTAACGACGAGATTGCTTCGCTTCGCTCGCAAAGACCCCGAA
>JAGVOT010000098.1 GCA_020052615.1 Nitrospirota bacterium
ATTCCCCGCAGCTTGCTGCGGGGTTAGCGAGCGATTAGAATAAATAGTACTACCTTGAGGATCGAAGATTCCCCGCAGCTTGCTGCAGGGAGCTTCAATCAGAGGATGACAACATCGACATGAGCGACTATTTCAACACCGGTCATTTGCTGACGGACCTGAAGCAGCGGGCCGTGAAAGGCGCGGGCTTCACGGTCCTCTCCCAGGCATCGACCTTTGTGATGCACATCATCAGCACGGTGGTGCTTGCGCGGCTCCTGGCGCCTGACGATTTCGGTCTGGTCGCCATGGTCGTGACCTTCAGCCTGCTGCTGCAGAACGTCGGCCTGAACGGCTTTACCGAGGCCATCATGCAGAAGGCGGAGCTGGACCAGCGGCTCGTGAGCACGCTCTTCTGGATCAACATCGCCATCAGCCTCGGGCTCACCCTTCTGTTCATGGCGGCCGCGCCGGTCCTGTCCTGGCTGTACCACGAGCCGCGGCTGGAGGCGATCGCCCTCGGTTGTGCGCTTTCGATCATCTTCACCGGCCTCTCGAACATTCATGCAGCCCTGCTGAAGCGCAACATGGAGTTCAAGGTCACGTCGGCGATCTTCTTTGCCGCGCGAACGGCGGGATTCCTGCTGGCCATCGGCCTGGCGTGGATGGGATGGGGCTACTGGGCGCTCGTCGTCAACACGGTCGCGCAGCCCTTCGTGTATGCGGTGTGCGTGTGGCTGTTCTGCAGCTGGCGGCCGGGCCTGCCCGCGCGCAACACCGGCGTGCGGTCCCTGGTCGTCTACGCGTCCCATGTCTACGGGAACTTTTTCCTGAACTACAGCTCCCGCAACGCCGACATCCTGCTCGTCGGGCGCTATTTCGGCGCGCTCTCGCTGGGATTCTACAAGAAGGCCTACGATATCTTTGCGCTGCCGGTCAACCAGCTGACCGCGCCCCTGACCGATGTCGCCCTTTCCACGCTGAGCAGGCTGACCGGCGAGCCGGAGCGGTACCGGCGATACTATCTCGATGCGGTCTCGATCCTCGCCTTCATCGGCATGGCGCTGAGCCTCCTGCTGACGGTCAATGCCCATGACCTGATCCTGCTGATCCTGGGGCCGCAGTGGACGAGCGCCGCCGACATCTTCATGTACTTCGGGCCGGGCGTCGGCATCCTGCTCATCTACTATACGAACAGCTGGCTGCATTTGTCGCTGGGACGGGCCGACCGCCTGTTCCGCTGGGGCTTCGTCGAGCTGGTCGTGACGGTGCTTTCCTTTGTCCTGGGCATGCCCTTCGGCCCCGCCGGGGTCGCGGCCGCCTGGACCCTGTCGTTCTACCTGCTGACCGGCATCGGCCTGTGGTATGCAGGTCAGCCGATCCAGATCACCTTCGGCGCGGTGCTGGCCTCCATCTGGAGATACGCCGTTGCCGCGCTTGCGGCGGGAGCAGCGTCCTACCATCTCTTTCGTTCCGTCGACGCGATCGCGGTTCCCTTTGGGAGCCTCAATATCGCCGTGCGCCTCCTGCTTTCCGGGGCGACCGGCCTGTCGCTGTACCTGCTCGTTACCCTGGCCCTGTACGGGGGGGCCAGCCCGATCACCCGGCTGCTGTCCCTTGCCGGGGACCTTGCCCCGGCCTGGATGACGCGGCGGCTGCCGAAGGGCGTGCGTGCCGATGACGCCAAGGGCGTGCAGATCGAGCTGTGACGCGGCGAAAGCGGCATGCAATGCGGTACGCGTAGAAGATCGATATTCTCGCAAAAAGGCAACCATGAAAACACAGACACAGACAGGGAGGGGATGTGCGATCACGATCGCCGCAATGAGCATCGTGCATATTGCCTCCCTCTTCGCTGGGACAGCAGGGGCCGAGATCGTCGGTCCGGACCGCCGGATCACCTGGACGCCCGGCGTCTCCGGCGGCATTCCCCACCGGACGACCGTATGCGCGACGCTCCGTCCGTCGGGCGGCGATGATGGAGCTGCCATAGCGACGGCCGTCAAGAACTGTCCCGCCGAAGGCGTGGTCATGCTCAGCGCGGGGACGTTCACGCTTTTCAGCGGATTCAACGTCAACAAGAACGTCACGGTGCGCGGCGCCGGACCGGGCAGTACGATCCTGAACATCACGGGGTCGGGACACCAGAAGGTCAGCATGGGCGGTTCCGCGGGCATGACCGCCTCGATCGCGGTGACCGGCGGCCATACGCGGGGGTCCACGAACATCACCGTTGCGGACGCATCGGCGATCACGGGGGGAGATTTCCTGCTGATCGACCAGAAGAACGACACCACCGAGACGACGGTCAATCATGTCGGGACGGGCGGCGCCTGCAAATGGTGCAACGACCTCGACGACGGAAGCGGCGACGGCACCCGGGCGCTCGGCCAGCTCATTCGGGTCGCCGGGAAAAGCTTTTTCGGAAATACCCTTACCCTCGAGAAGGGCCTGTACTGGAACTATGTCGCCGCGGCGGCGCCGGGCGTGCGAAAGCTCGAATCCCTGGTGGACGGTGCGGGCATCGAGGACCTCCAGGTTACGCAGGGAACCGCCTATCCCGTCAGGAACCTGATCACCATGACCCACTGTTCGAACTGCTGGATAAAGAACGTGGAGCTCAAGAACGGCAGACAACGGCATCTGGAAGTGACGTACAGCTACCAGTTCGAGGTCCGCGACAGTTATTTTCATCTCGCCGACAGTTACGGCCAGGACCACGGCTATTGCGTGTCCCTCTGGGACGGGGCCACCGATGGCCTGGTCGAGAACAACATCATGGCAGAGTGCCTGCTCGCGGTGGCCTTCAACGGCCCCTGCGCAGGCAACGTCATTGCCTACAATTACAGCACCGACGTTCAGTATACCAACAGCCCCACCTTCCAGGAGGGGGATTTCGCCACCCATGGCGCCCATCCCTACTTCAACCTGTTCGAGGGCAACCTGGGCATCATGGCCCAGCACGACAACTACTGGGGATCGTCGTCGCACAACGTCTGGTTCAGGAACCGTTTGTTCGGCTGGCAGCCGGGCAGGACCGACGATCTCCATGCTGCGCTTCTCGACGCTCAGCAGACCTATTTGACCTTTGTGGGGAATATCCTCGGGACGCCCCATATCAGGCCGGCCTATGTGCGGTACGAGACCGAGAACCTGACGGCAGACTGCTATGCCAACAGGCCGGACATCTACAAGCTCGGGTATCAGGGAGGCACCGGCGACTGCAGCGCGTCAGGCAACGATCCCCAAACCAAGGCCACGCTCATGCGGCACGGCAATTATGATTATTTCAACAGGGCGGTCCTGTGGGAACCTGCCATCGCCGACCGGAACATCCCGGACTCGCTGTATCTGAGCGGCAAGCCGGGCTGGTGGGGAAATCTGACCTGGCCGCCCGTTAATCCGCTGAAAGATCCATCGACCTTCGGCAACATCACCATTCCCGCCAGGGAGCGGTATCTCAGGGCCGCTGTTGCCACGCCTCCGGCCGCCGCGTATACCGTGACGCCCTCGGCGGGACCGAACGGCAGCTTCAGTCCGAACACCGCGCGAATGGTGAACGACGGAGAAACGGCTCAGTTTACCGTGACCCCCGCCGCCGGCTATGCGGCGGCCGTCGGAGGGGCCTGCGGCGGCACTCTGACGGGGACGACGTATACGACCAGTGCGATCAAGGCGGATTGTACGGTCGCGGCGACGTTCGCCGCGCTCCCGGGAAGCCCGGAGCCGCGCAGCTCGCCCTAGTGCTCCGCATCACCATGCGACCTTACACCGGATCACCGCACATGAGTGCGGCAGTTCATGACGCGCATAGCATTCATACGGGGGAATGACCGGCGGGCGAACGTCAGGCGGGCGCTTGTTCCGCTCGTCGGCGACATTGCGAGGGAGCTTCGCTTCCGGCAGCCCCTCATCAAGCCAAATCTCGTTTCCTCACGGCTCCCCCTTGCAGCGAGCCATGTGGACCAGGTCCGGGGCATCCTCGACATTATCAGTACGGTGTACGCCGGCAAGATCCTGATCGCAGAGGCATCGTGCCACGATACGCTGAGCGCATACAGGAACTTCGGCTATACGGCCCTGATCGATGAGTACAATGTGGAACTGGTGGACCTCGGCGGGCAGGAGTATCGGCCGGTGCAGGTGAGCGGGCCCGGGGGAACGAGCCGGACGCTGCGGATCTCCCGCCAGCTGGCCGATGAACGGTACTACCGGATCTCTGCTGCGAAGATCAAGACCCACGATACGGTCGTCGTATCGCTGTCGATCAAGAATATGGCCATGGCGGCCGTGCACAAGGGCGACCGGAAAGCGGTGCACTGCAGCTATGGAACGGCGAATCGAAATATCGCGGAGATCGCAGAGCACGTCTGGCCGGACCTGGCCGTGATCGACGGGATGGTCGGCATGGAAGGGGACGGGCCAACCCGCGGCGAACCGGTCTCCCTGGGCGTGGCCCTTGCCGGGACCGACGCATTGGCTGCGGATACGATGGCCTGCGCATTCATCGGAGTGGACGTCCACGACGTGGGATACCTTCACTATTGCGCGCAACGGGGACTCGGCGCGGCACTCCGGGACCAGATCGAGATCGCCGGGGACCGCTTTGCTCCCCGCGAAAGGCCGCTGCGGCTGCATCGTACTGTGCGGGCGCAATGCGCCTGGAAATGAGGAACGGCCGGGCGGGAGAAGAGCAGCGGATCGGGTGGCCCGCCGCCCCCTCCCGCATCCATGCGCGGGCATCGAGAGCGTGCCGGGTGAACAGGTGCGGCTCCGTCCCGGGAAAGGAAAACATCATGCATGTGCTTGAGAAGATTGCGGCAAGAAGCGCGACGGTCGGTGTCATCGGGCTGGGCTATGCAGGCCTCCCGCTCGTCATACAGTTCGTGAAAGCGGGATTCAAGTGCTATGGCTTCGACGTCGACCGGGAGAAGATCAAGTGCCTGGAAATGGGGACGTCCTATATCAAGCATATTCCCGATGAAGAAATGCAGCTGCTCAAGGCCAATGGCGGCTTTCACCCGACGACCGATTTCGCGCACCTGAAACAGACGGATTGCGTCATCATCTGCGTGCCGACGCCGCTCAATCACAACCGGGAACCGGACCTCTCCTATGTCCTCAAGACGACGAAAGCGATCGCGACGCATCTTCATCGGGGACAGCTGGTGGTGCTCGAGTCCACGACCTATCCGGGAACGACCGATGGGGACATGAGAAAGGTCCTCGAAGCGACCGGCATGAAGGCGGGCAGGGATTTCTACCTTGCCTATTCCCCGGAACGTGAGGACCCGAACAATCAGCAGTATTCCACCATGACGATCCCGAAGATCGTCGGGGGCTACACGCCCGCGTGCCTGAAGGTCGCCAATGCCCTGTACAGCGCCGTGGTGCACAAGACCGTTCCGGTAGCCTCAACGCGGATAGCGGAGGCGGCAAAGCTCCTCGAGAGCATCTATCGCGCCGTGAACATCGGCCTGGTGAACGAGCTCAAGGTCCTGTTCGACCGGATGAACATCGACATCCATGCGGTGATCGAGGCGGCGAAGACCAAGCCGTTCGGATACCAGGCGTTCTATCCCGGGCCGGGCCTCGGCGGCCGCTGCATCCCCACGGACCCCTTCTACCTCACCTGGAAGGCGCGGGAGTTCGATTTTCATACGAAATTCATCGAGCTGGCGGAGGAGGTCAACACCTCGATGCCGTACTATGTGGTGGAGAAGATCGTCGACGCCCTGAACAGGAACGATATGGTCATCGCGAACGCGAAAGTGCTCATTCTGGGGCTGACGTACAAAAAGGACATCGATGACACGCGGGGATCCCCGTCCCTGAAACTGATCGAGCTCCTGACGCAAAAAGGGGCGGCGGTCGATTACAATGATCCCTATATCCCCCGCGCACAGAAACTGCATATCGATGACGTCAAGCGGGAATCGGTGCCCCTTACCCGGGATACGCTCCAGAAGTACGATTGCGTCGTGATCTCGACAGACCACTCATGCTATGACTATGAGCTGATCGTCAAGAACGCAGCGCTGGTCGTTGACACGCGCAACGCAGTGAATGGATTTCACAAGATGGGAACCGTTGTCAGGGCATGAAGGAGGCAGGAAGGGGGATCACGTCATGTGGTCTTGCGCGTCGCCGGGGAAACGCCCCTGCCGCTGTCCGGCAGCAGCAGGGGCGCAGGGAGAACTAGCCGATGATCTTGCTTACGACCGTCGAATAATCGCTTTCGTTGCCGTTCGCATCGTAGGCGGTCACGGTAAAATAGTACATCTGCCCCTTGGTGAGCCCGCCCAGCTCGCAGGAGCTCACCGGGCCAACGTCTACGGAGGTGTAGACGCCCGGGGCGTTCCCGTAGTAGACCTTGTATCCGCCGAGAGCGGTGAGCGGTGTGCCGTCCACATTGGTCAACGGCGCTGCCCAGCTCAGGGTCGCTGATCCCGTTGCTGCCGGCGGCGGCACATTCGTCGCTGTTGCCGGCGGCTGCACACCCGACGAGACGGCCCCGCCGCATCCGTACAGTGAAAACGAAACGATAACAAACGCGGCAAAAGAGAGCATGCCGAGGCGAAGCATGTGCCGTTGCTCGCGAGAGGCTCTTTTATAAACAGACAGCGCAGTAATAAGTGCAGCCATTTCTTTGTACCTCCTTAAGATCCGCAGCATGGTGACAGGCGCCTGCTCGAGAAACCTGTCCGTTCCTGTACAAAACTGACAGCAGAATACAATTACATCGTCGGAATCTATGTGATTGTGATCACATGATGGATAAATAAAAAAGCGCTCCAAGAATATGATAGGCAATGGAAAATATGCGACGATCGGGCTTGATGTTGATGATAATACAGCTTGCTGCAGGAAGTTTCATCGGTGAACACAGGTCGTGAATGATGCGTACTAAGACAAGCAAAAGGACCGTTGCAGACCGGAGGAAGAAAATGTCCCGCTCAGACGCACGATCGGTCGCGGAAGTCCCCAGCCACGCCAAACGCGGAGGGAACGGCATTCTCAAGGATATCGAGCTCTTTGCTTCAATTGCCGACAAGGACCTGAAGCAGATCAAGGAGCATCTCGTCCTGCGGGATTTCAAAAAGAACCAGACGATCCTTCATGAAGAAGAAACGAACGATTTCATGTATATCATCATCCATGGCAAGGTCAAGATCTCCCGTGTCGGTCGTGATGGAAAGGAGGCGATCCTCTCCCTGCACGGTTCGGGAGAGTTCTTCGGAGAGCTGTCCCTGATCGACGGCAGGACATCGCCGGCCGCTGTTCTGGCGGTCGAGAATTCGAACGTGGCGATCATCTCAAAAGACCACTTCTACGATTTGCTGTATACACAGCGAAGGGTGATGGAAAATCTTCTCAAGATCCTGTGCTCGCGGCTCCGGGACGCATGGCAAAAGATAGAGATGCTGACCTTCAACGACGCGGCACAGCGAATGAAGATGCTGCTGAACATGCTCTCGGAAACGTACGGCGAAAAGACCCCGGAGGGAACGGTATTGCGGGTGAGGCTGATGCATCAGGATCTGGCGGACATGGCCGGCCTGACGCGCGAGACCGTTACGAGAGTGCTCGATAAATGGAAAAAGAACGGAGAGATAGAAGTGCTTCGCAGCAAGCAGATTCGCCTCAACGATGAGTTTTATTCGATCGAGATCTAGGAAGTCTCTGCCGACCATGAAACGGGGCCGCCGGCATGCCGGGGAGGGGACCATGGCAACATCCGATCTGCTGAATGCGGGCCCTGCCCGTCGCTTCGTGCCGGCTGATCCGAGGGGGGCGGGAGAGAGGCGGACCGCGGTCATGCCCGATAAGCACATGAAGAAGATGGTCCTAGCCATGCTCGTGATCGCCTCGTTTGCGTGCTGCGCACTGTCCACGGCTTCGCTCGCATTCGCCGCAGCTGCCGGTGACATTGACCTGGGCCAAATAACCGTGGCGCCGGCCCGGTTGTCACCGGGCCAGCATCCGAACATCGAGGCGCGGGTCGGTCTGTCGCGGCGAGCGGCGGGCGCCTCCCGTGTGGTCAATGTCATCGCCGTCGTGACGCGGCCTGATAACCGGTCCCGGTCGTGGAACTGGAAAAAGGTCAGGGTCTCAAAAGACGCTGCCAGAACGATAACCGTTCCGAAGGAATACGAGACATCGGTCGTCGGCGCCTACCGGGTCGAGATCCTTGTGTACAGCGACGATATGAAGCGCCGTCTCGCCAGAAGGACGCGCACCTTCGATGTGGCCGACCGGCGGGAAGCACGGGGCAAAAAGGGGGCGGCCGAGGACGGGAAAGGTCCTGCCGTCGATGCAGGGGGGAAGGGTCGGGAAAGGGCTTACCTGGGGCTGGGGCTCTACGGAAATACCTTGAATCTCGCCGGCGGCGGCATGGTCCTTCTGTGGCCGTCGAAGAATATCGGGATCGAGGGCATCTACACGACCGGTGACTTTACCTCCTATGAAGGGCGTCTTATCGGGAAGATCGGTCTATCTCAGGCATATAGCGTCTATGGCGGCATCGGATATATCCATGTGACCAAGGACGAAAGCATCATCGGCGTCCCAACACGGTTCTCCGACAGCAGCGTGAGCGGAGTGGTCGGCGTTGAGGCGGCGCTCGGCAGGCGCATGCTCCTCTATGTGGAAGCAAGCGGGTCGGCCATCGAACTGGAAAAGAACGTTGCCAGCGGAGCGCAGACGGTAAAAGCCACGGTTGAGTATGCTCCGGTCACCATCGGCATCGGCCTGGTCATGACGATCTTTTAATGACCGGCCATTATTCGCGGAACTCCCGGGGCACAAGAGGGCGTTCTTTATCGATCTCCAATCTGACGGTGCGGGCGATGGACGACAGCAGATCAATGGCGGGAGAGGCCGTGGGCGTCTAGCCCTGCGGCCGGCGCGTCGCGAAGGGATAGGTGATCTTCGAGTCAAGGGTCTCGATGAGCTGGAATATTTCGGCTTCGCTGAACTGCTTTGAATATGCATGGCGGAGATGCCCGGAAAAGGAATCGATCAACGCCAGGGCACGCTCGAAATCCTGCTGACTAAAGGGCTGGGACGATTTTTTGTTGTTCAGGTTCAGGACGCCGACGACACGGTCGCCGATCTTGAGGGGAAGGGACATAAGGGCCTTGCTGTTGTACTGGGGGATGCTTTTTTTTGCGAACCGGGCATCGGTCTCGATATCGCTGATGAAGACAGGTTTCCCTTCCAGGGCCACCCATCCCGCGATCTTGTCGCCTTGCTTGATGCTGGTGGTTTTGACCACCTTGTCATCGAGGCCCCGGGCGCTTGCGACCCTCAACTCCCCGGTCAGTTCATCACTGAGCATGACCGAGCAGATGTCTATACCCATGGATTCGGAGATGTATTCCACAAAGAGATCGATGCTTTTATTGACATAGGCGTTCAAGATCTCCTTTCGATTGAGGGGGCAGGTCATAACGATCTGCGAAGTCGCCGCCTCGTTCCTGGCAACGACGGTCCATCGATGGGCGATCGCGGTATTTCTTGCCAAATATAACCTGACGCGATCGTCGTCCGATCCTGAAGCATTCAACGACGTATCGCTGTTCAGCTGCTGGAGAATGGTGCGCGGCAGCGGTTTTGTCAGGTTGATGTGGAAGGAGATCGTGTCGTTGGTGCTCGAAAGCGAAAGATCGATCGCATCATCAGGAGTGAGATAGTGGGTAAGGCCGATCAGCAGGTTCGTGAACAGCTGGGCGATCCTGAGCGCATCGCCAACGATCCACAGGGGGCCGGATAGGGGCGCTATGGACAGCCGGATGCCGCGGGTCGACAAGGCCGATCTCAGATGACCGGCAGAGGAAAGACCGTTCAGGACCTCGGCGACATTGACGGGAGTCTTGTCGAGCAAAAGCGACTCGTCCTCGATCTCGAGGAAACGGATGAAGTTGTCTATCGTATTGGCGAGATTGCTGGCCTCCGAGGATATGATGTCCTGGAATTCGCGACGTTCGCCGGGAGATGCTTGATCGTGATTGCCAAGATAGTATATCGCACCCTTGATCGCATTGAGCGGGGTGCGGAGCTCGTGGGAGATGCTTTTCAAGAACTCCGTTTTGATGATGTCTGAATCGATCAGTCTCCTGTTCATCTGCTCCAGATCGGCTGCGGCAATTTTCAGCCGTTTCAGCAGATAATGGTTCTCCAGTGCCACGGCAGTATGGTTCGCGATGATCTGCAGAAGGTCCAGCTCGTCCTGCGTGAACGGAGCCCCGTCCTTCTTGTCGTTGACGTTGATGATGCCGAGCGGCTGGCTTCGGAACATGATGGGACAGGAAATGAAGGAGCGCGTCTTGTAATGCTGCCTGTCAGGAGAGAGAAATTCAGGGTGCTGTGCAATGTCCTGGACCAGCACAGGCGCCCGTTTCTTGAGAATCGTGCCCGAGATCCCGTCGCTGTCCTGTGTGGAGAAGGTGTTAATGTAGGACGCGTCCAGCCCGCGTGAGGAGAGGATGGAAAGCCCCCCTCGTTCGTTCACGATCATGAGGGACCCGGACTCCGCGTCGACGTATTTAATGGCGACATCCAGGAGATGGTCGCCGATCGAGATGATCGTGTCCGTGATAACGGTGGCATTCGAAATGTTTTGCAGGGTCAGGTAAAGCTTCTTATACTTTTCTTCATCATTCATGGCAGTATCGGCGTCCGCTCAGACGTTCCTCGGTCATGATGCCTTCAGCCGGCTGTACAGGGCCTTCCGGGATATGCCGAGCTTTCGTGCGGCCGATGACTTGTTCCCGTTGCATGCGGCCAGGGCATCGTGAATGGCCTGCAGTTCAAGCGACCGCAGCGGCATGACGGCGTCATGATGCTTGTTCTCGCCGCAGTAGGTCCTGATCTCGTCAGGCAGATGGTTGATGGTGATCCGCGGGCCCGGCGACATGACAACAGCGCGTTCTATGGCATTCTTCAGCTGGCGGACATTGCCCGGCCACGGATAGTGCGTAAGGACATCGATCATTTCGTCTGAGAACCGAAGATGCTTGGATTCGCGTTTTTCGAACGAGGTCAAAAAGGACGTGGCAAGCATGGGAATGTCTTCCTTCCGGTAGCGCAGCGGGGGAAGTTCGATGCACACGACGTTGATCCGATAGAAAAGATCGGCACGGAACCTGCCGGCCTCCATTTCACGGAAGAGGTCCCTGTTGGTCGATGTGATGAGGCGGAAGTCGATGTCGATCTTGCCGTTGCTTCCGAGGCGCTGCACCTGGCGCTCCTGGAGGACGCGGAGCAGCTTGGCCTGCAGCGCGGGATCCATTTCCGCGATCTCATCGAGAAAGAGGGTTCCCCCTGCCGCTTCTTCGAACTTTCCGGCACGGCTCTGGCTGGCCCCGGTAAACGCGCCTTTTTCGTATCCGAATAGCTCGGACTCCAGCAGCTCCCGCGGGATCGCGGCGCAATTGACGGCAATGAACGGTTTGGCGCGCCGCACGCTATGATAATGGAGATAGTTCGCAATGACCTCTTTCCCGGTGCCGGTCTCTCCCGAGAGCAGAATGCTGGTTTCCGTGTCCTTGATCGCCGCGACGGTCTGATAAATGCGCGTCATGGCGATCGATTTGCTCACCGGCAAGGAATCCTCGTCGGGCAGACCGTGATCGGAGCTCTGCCTGCTCTGCGAGATGGCGCTGGCGAGGATCTGTTTCAGTTTCTGGTAATCCGGCGGCTTGACGAAATAATAGAACGCGCCTTTTGACAGGGCGGAGACGGCGGAATCGACTTTCCCGTAGGCGGTCAAGAACATCACCGGAATATGCGGATAATGGGTGTTCACATAGTCGAAAAGCTCATAGCCGTCCTTGCCCGGCATCTTGACGTCCGTGATGATCGCGTCGACAGGGTTCGCTCTCATCAGGTTGAGCGCAGAATCGACGCACATGGCCTCGAGGACCGAGTAGGTATCCGCCCTGAGGATCGCGGACAATACCCTTGTGGCGTTCGGATCATCATCGACAACGAGAACAGAAGCATTCTTCATGGCAGAGTACCATCCTTCACCGGCAGCAAGAAAGAGACCGTTGTTCCTTTACCGTGCTCCCCGCGGATCTTCAGGTGTCCGCCGTAGCATTTGATGATCTCGTCGGCGATGAACAGGCCGAAGCCGCGACCCTGCTGCGGAGGATGCTGAATGTTGTCGGCGGCGTGTACCGGCAGGTCGATGCCTGTCCCGGTGTCCGAGATCTCGAGAGCAATGAACGGGGCGGAGGACTCCCGGGTCAGATATGTTTTGATCGTAAGCGTTCCCCCCGATTTCATGGCCTCAATGGCGTTGTTGATGATGTTCAGGGTCGCCTGCTCGAGATGAAAAGCGCTGATCTGGATCGGGGGGACCGCTTCGAGAACGTAATTGCATTTGATCTCACGCGTATGGGTCTGCAGGGAAATGAAGACCTTGATCTTGCGGACGACCTCGTTGATATCGACCAGCGAAATGTCGCTGTCGAACGTCGTGGTGCTCAGAAAGCGGGATATGAAATTCTCGAGCCGCGATATCTCCTCCTCGAGGATCTCGGTGAACTCAACAAGGGGCTTTTCGTGCGCATAGCGGTCGCGCAGGTACACAACCGCCCCTTTGATCGCATTCAGCGGATTTCTGACGCCATGGGCGAGCGTTGCTGCGATCTTTCCGATCGCTATGAGCTTTTGCGCATCGACCAACTGGCGTCCGACCGTGCATGGCTCAGAAGGATGCAAAGCGATCTGTACCTGCTGTATCGCATCGTTCCCGGTCCGGAGCGGAGTGATCTTGATATCGGCCATCCGATGGTGGGAGAGGCATCGGAATGCATGCCGCTTCATCGAGACCGTTCGTTCCCGTTGAAAGGCCTCCGCAACTGCGTCCTTCTCATGGAGCAGGAACTGAGGAAAGAGGTGGAAGTATTTCTTCCCTATGGCAAAAGACGCATCCATGCCGGTGAACGATTCAAGGTCGTCGTTCCATGATCGAATTCGCAGGTTTTTGTCGATGGTAAAGGTAAGTGCTTTCATTGATGGTATGCGAAAACCTCATTGTCGATCCGTCTGAAGTCTGAAAGAGCGGCGATCGTGATCTCGATCTAGATAAGTATAGCAAAGTATATCAAAATATGTATGAATGACGATACCCGGCGAGGGGTATTCTTAGGGTAGCAGTCAAACGTGGTCAAAATGATGCAATATATAACAAATGATATCGGAAATTCATGCTTCATGATTTGTCGATCCGGGCGTTCTCTTTCGTTGCTTGCTCCGTCAGGAAAATGCCGAGGCAGGGAGCAGAATGTTGCGGAATACTACAGCAATATCGAGTCGATGCAACAATAATATATCGTTTTTGCTTACATACTGCTTGAGAGCAGTTTCAGCTCTACCCCGATGCTTTGAACAGACAGCGTGCGGTTGTCACATTGAGATTTACCGCACGGCTGCGCGACCTGCGCATCCAGCTGACCTTTCTTGAGTTCAGGCATCGTGCTGCCGAGTTCGGCCTCTACGTGCTTCCGCTCCAAAGAGTGCACGAGCGGCCGGATAATCCTACGACGGCATTCCCTTATGCAGGGTGCGCGGAGTTCGCGGCATGGGGAACCCGCATCCTGTGCATTTCTCATCATAGCCATCATCAGATCCGTTCAATCATACGAGCATCGCGGAGTTTACTACCGAGGTCTGGAGGCGGCCATGAACTTATGGAGCATGCTGACAAACATGGACAAGGATAGCGTTCTCGAAAAGCTCATGGAGAACCTGGCCGTCGCTGTTCCTGACCATACGATCTCGGTCCTTTCCCGCGACCAGCAGACAGGGTGCTATCACGCATCGGTTGGCGAGGAGCGATGGAACATTCCGGGAAGGTTCATGATGGACGGCAAAGATCCGGTGATCAGTCAGTTGTATGCCGGCGCGGAGTGGGTAAGCTGGGGAAATACGTATGGCTCCCTCGTCGGCGACGAAGAGCGGGGGGGCTCGGCTGTTGCGGTTTTCCCCGTCGCCGTTCATGGACAGATCGACCATGTGCTCGTGATATCCGGCGGTCGTTTGTCCGACAGCGATATCCGCTTGATCGGAGGATACTGCAGGCAGACGGCGCTCGCCCTCGAAACCGTTGATATGCAGGCGAGCCTCAGGAGCAAGATCGAGCGTCTTGCCTCGCTGCTGAACATCGTTGACGACAGTACCACCGAAGAGAGCTACCGCAACCTTCTCCAAAGGGTCCTGGACCGGTCGGCGGAGCTCCTGCTGGCGGGGCAGGGTTCGATCATGCTGATCGAGAAGGAGACCGATGAACTCCTGCTCGAGGCGTCAAGAGGCATCATGAGCGAGCCGGTTCACCGCGTCAGGGTCCCCAAGGGAGTCGGGATCGCGGGGAAGGTCGCCGAAATGGGAGAACCGATACTGGTCGAGGATGTCGAGCATGATCCCCGCATTGGAAAGAAGAACCTGCCGAAATACAAGACGTCCTCGTTCGTCAGCGTGCCGCTCAAGATAGGCAGCCGCGTGGTCGGGGTCATGAACTTCGCCGATAAGACGACAGGGGAGCTTTTCGATGATGTGGACCTGCGGTTCGCGCAGACCTGTGCGTCCCATGCCGCCGCCGTGCTTGATCATAAGGAAATGTCCGAAGAAGCGGAGAGGTTGAAGCAGCAGGCGATCACCGACCATCTGACCGGTCTTTTGAACAGGGGATGCATCATGAGCAGGCTTCGGGAGGAGCTGTCCCGGTCCGATCGGTACGCTAAGACGATGAGCCTGGTCATGCTGGACCTCGATGGCTTCAAGGACATTAACGATCAGTTCGGACACGCGGCGGGAGACAGGGTGCTGAAGAGAATGTCGGAAGTGATGACGCATGCCGTGCGGTCCATCGATATCATCGGACGTTACGGAGGCGACGAGTTCGTTATCATCCTGCCGGAGACAGACACGTATTTTGCCGCGCGCATGGCCGAGCGCGTCCGGGCGGACATCGCCAAAACAGATCTATCGCGCGAGATATCGGACCGCGTCGTGAACAAGATAACCGCAAGCATAGGCGTTGCAACGTTTCCCCTCCACGGAAAAAGCACGGAAGTGCTCGTCGATCACGCCGATGAGGCGCTGTACCGGGCAAAGGCCGGCGGAAGAAATCAGGTCGTCGTATATTGATGCATTCCGGCCCTTCGTTCCGACCAGCGTGCGAAGGCTTCCCCTTTCATCCATCGCTGCCACACAGAGCCTGTAAGATCTCCAGGCCTTTTCTCACCTAGAGCCACGGCATCTGCCGGGGCTTTTTTTTGTTTGATCGGCCCTGGTATCGCCTGTCGACCGGTAGGTACCCTGAAAATACCCCGCCAGGGAACCTCCTCGTTCTTGATTAACCCCCGCATTAATGCTATCCTAAAGCGTATTGCTGGTGTTCCTCGTCAGAGGTGGACCACGAAAGGACCGTCACGGTATTGGCACGGGAAATACGCACGCTTCTTCTCGTCGACAACAGCGCGACCACGCTGTTCTACTGGGGCATGCTGCTCAAGCGGCTCGAGTACAAGGTCGTGAGCAGGCGGAATGCGGCGGAGGCGCTCAAGGTCCTCGAGACCGACCCGCCGGCGGCCGTGATGACGGAGATCACGCTATCCGGCACGGACGGCGTCGCCCTGCTGAAGGAGATCAAGGGCGATCCGCGGTTGAAGGACATCCCGGTGGTCATGCTCACGTCGGTCACGGACCCCGCCGTGAAGGCCGACTGCGAACGCCTGGGATGCGCCGCCTGGTTCAACAAGGATGTCGAGCCGGACACGCTGTACCAGAAGCTTCAGGCGCTCATCGAATCCACGCCGCGGCAGCATATCCGGCTGAGCACTTCGGTGAAGGTGATCGTGGGCGACGGCACGGCGATGGGCGGGTCAGCGCGGACCGAGTATGCCTCGGCCATCTCCGAGGGCGGCCTCTACGTGCGGACGCAATATCCCCAGCCCCAAAACGCCGTCACGCCGGTCCGGATCATGCTGGACGGCGGCGAGGTGCAGGCGAAGGCCGTTGTCCTCTACAGCTACGCAAAGAACGAGGGGCCGTACAAGGAACCGGGCATGGGCCTTAAGTTCGTGGAGGTCTCGGACCAGCACCGGCGCCTCATCCGGCAGTTCATCAAGGAATTGCTCACCCGGGGCATCGCTCACTGACCTGACAGCCCCACGGTCATTCGCCGTCTTGCTATTTCTTCCCGCTCCCTCTATAATAAATTTTACTCTCCGGGAGCGTCAATGGTGTCCGCATGTTCCTTCCCGATATCGCAAAAAAGAGCTGGATGATCGCCGCCGAGACCTTTTCCTCCTTTCGGAGGAACAACGATCTCTCCGCCGCCTCGTCCATGGCCTTCTCCGCCATGCTTGCGCTCATCCCGGCACTCTTCCTTCTCACCGCTCTGCTCGGTATGACGATCGGGTCGTCTCAGGAGGCCTTCAGCAAGGTGCAGGAGCTGGCAACACAGGTGATCCCGAACTACAGCCGGGAGATCATGAACGAAGTGAGCTTCATCGCAACCCACAAGCGGACCTTCGGAGCGCTGAACCTCATCATATTCCTCTTTGCTGTCACACCGCTCGTTTCGGACATGCGCAGCGCCCTGGGCGCGATCTTCCGGACCGGGGCGGGAAGGCCGTTCCTGCTCGAAAAGCTCATAGACCTGGCCATTACCGTCGTTTTCCTGCTGGGGATCACCGCTATTGCCGCGGCCGGCGTCGCCCTGACGATCGCCGATCAATGGTTCAGCCTGCCGGAAGCGCCGCGTTACCTCGGCGGCTTTGTGCAGTACCTGTTCATCGCGGCGGCTTTTTTTCTGCTCTACCTGGCCTTTTCCCGGAAGTTCCGCCCCGCGAACCTCGCGGCCGGCGCCATGATAAGCGCGGCGCTCTGGTATCTCATGGGCCCCCTGTTCCACAGGTTCCTCACCTTCAACCCCGGGTATGGTCTTGCCTTCGGTTCCTTTAAGTCGCTTTTCGTGGTCATCATCTGGATATACTACTCCCTTGTGGTCTTCCTGCTGGGAGCGGAGATCGCCGCAAGTCTCGAACGGCGTGAGGCGGCCTTCCTGAAGCGCCTTATGGCCGGGAAGCGGGGCCTGCCGGCAGCGATCGAGGAGAGGTTCATCGTGCGATATGGGCCGGGTGAAACGATATTCACCGACGGGGCTGCCGGAGACGAGATGTTTTCCGTACTCAAGGGGACGGTGAACATCGGGAAGGGGGGGAGGGTCATCGCGACAGTGACCGCCGGCCAGTATTTCGGCGTCGTGTCCTTCCTGCTCGGCACGCCGAGGATCGCCGACGCGGTGGCGCAGGACGACGTGGAACTGGTCCTGATCAGCCGTCAGAACATCTCACATCTTATGAATGAATCTCCGGACTTCATTCTTGCCATGCTGAAGGAGACCGCCATGCGGCTCCGGGAGACGAACAAACTGTTCGAATAGATCGGCAGGGTCTAGGGGGCAAGAAGAACCGACACGGGGACCGGGGGACGGTATACAGGAAAGGCCGACGGGTCGACGCGGTGACGCGGGGTCAGAGAAGAACCGGCAGGGGGCTTCGCTATGGTCCGATCAGACCGCTTGAGGGCTTGCGATCCGGTCTTGCCTGTCCTTTTCGTACATTGCCAGGAGGGGTTTCAGGTCGAGATGGAGCAGGTCGGCGTAGATCTTCAGGTAGCCTTTCCCATACACGCGGGGGATGCTTTGGAACCGGCCCTCCTCCATGGCGCAGAGGTAGCGGGAGCTTATGCAGGTCTTCTTGGCTATATCGCCGATCTCAAGGCCGATAGCCACCCGCTGTTCCCGCAAGATCCTGCCGATGTCCTTCATGATCGCCCTCCGTTGACTCTTCCAGGGAATGCCTGGCAGTACATGGATCGGGGCTTTCTTTTCGCTGATGTAATGAAGCTGTATCATGAATATGATGGGAAATCAATGTAAAATTATAATTTGATGCATAATAGCATCGCGCCGATTTCACAGCTACAACCGGTGGGGGTGTCTCCGTATGCTATCCAATATCTTGATTGCCGATGCAGGCTAATATAGAGGAGGATCGACCACGAGGACGATGAAAACAGGCCCGGCAGTGAACAAAAGGACCACAACGCCGGATCACCTTTGCCTTGGTGGTATAACGATACCGCATAAATGCAAACACTCATTCCAGTACACATCAAAGAACGATCAAGGCTCTACCAGTGGGCCAATGTCCTGGCGCTGATCACCATCTTCTACAATATCGGCGAGGGGCTGGTGTCGGTCCTCTTCGGGCTCGAGGACGAGAGCTTCGCGCTCTTCGGGTTCGGGTTGGATTCCTTCGTGGAGGTCGCTTCCGGCATCGGCATCTGGCACATGATACGGCGGATCAGAAAGAACGAGGGCGAAACGGCCGATCATTTTGAGCGGACCGCGTTAAAAATAACCGGCAGTGGCTTTGCCATCCTGACGGTCGGACTCACGATAACGGCGGCCATTAACCTCTATCAGGGGCACAAGCCCGAAACGACCTTCTGGGGCATCGTGATCTCGCTCCTCTCCATTGCCACGATGTGGCTGTTGATCCACTACAAGGTGAAGGTCGGGAAGGCGCTGAACTCGCAGGCCATTCTGTCCGATGCCGCCTGCACCCGCGCCTGCCTCCAGCTTTCCGTTGTCCTGCTCGTCGCGAGCCTGGGATATAAATTTACCGGGATCGGGGGCTTCGATTCGATCGGAACGCTCGTGATCGCCGGGCTTTGCTGGCGCGAGGGGAAAGAGGCCTTTGAAAAGGCGAAGGCGGGCAGCTTCGCCTGCGCCTGCGGGGGGGCATGCAAGCCCGTCACGGGGACAAAACAGTGAATCAACAACAAACAACAGGCATGGCTTGCATCGGATGAACGAGAGCTAAAATCCTGCTTCCTATTTTCTTACCCTCTTGCTTTCGTCGTCTCCGCGTGTTTTCCCCGCCTTAAAAAGGCAGTTGGTTCTTCCTGATGACATGCAGGTGTATCTTCTCGTCGCCGCCTCGCAATTCCTCGAACTGCCTTTCCGCGGCCGCCCTCGCTGCTTCCGGTTCATCCGCGGCCAGCACCAGCCTGAACCGGTTCAATCCTTTCGCCTCCCGCTCCTTCCTTCCCGCCGAAAAGAGCACCGGCAGATGCTCTTCAATGCATCCCGCCGAGCCCGCATCCGCTATAGAGACGAGCAAGCGGTTGCCGATGATGATGGCGGCTTCCAGTACGATGAAGTTGTTCAGACGTAACTTCAGTCGCACGTCAATCGACCGGAAGAGATCCTCCGGACAACCGCAACCGAGAGCGTTCCGGATGAAACGCTTGATGAACTCAGGGGAGAGCATGGGAGAGGGGAAGGTGTTACTCGAGGAGCCTGACGATGATCCATGCCAGGACGATACAGACCGGGAGGGTCAGGACCCAGGCCATGATGATCTTTCCGGCGACGCCCCATCGGACCGCAGAGAGGCGCTGGGTTGCTCCCACGCCCATGATCGCCGTGGAGATGACATGGGTGGTGCTGACGGGAAGGCCGAAATGGCTTGCGCCGATGATGATCATCGTGGCCGAGGTCTCGGCGGCGAATCCGTGGATGGGCTGGAGTTTCAGCATTTTCATGCCGATGGTCTTGATTACCTTCCACCCGCCCATAAAGGTCCCAATACCCATGGCAAGCGCGGCTGTAAAGATAACCCACACCGGGACTTCCAGAGTGCTGATCGTGCCCCGGCTGAGCAGGGCCATGGTGATAATGCCCATGACCTTCTGGGCGTCGTTCGAGCCGTGGCCGAATGCCATGAAGGCCGAAGACATGATCTGGAGCTTGCCAAAATGCTTGTTGATCGTTCCCGGCGCCATCCCCCCGAAGATCTTAAGGATCAGTTTCATGAAGCCGAATCCGATCAATATCCCGAGAAAGGGAGATACGATGAGGGCTGTGAATATCTTCGTGATGCCTTCGGAGTTCAGGATGCCGAATCCGCCGTAAGCCGCGGCCGCACCGATGATGCCGCCCACGAGGGCATGGGACGCGCTGACCGGCAGTCCGAAGAGCGTCATGATGGTATTCCAGAGAAAGGCGCTCGCCAGGGCCGCCATGATCACCAGGTCGGTGACCGCCGTGGGGTCCACGATGCCCTTGCCGATGGTCTTGGCAACGGCTGTCGTGAGGAATGCTCCGATTATGTTCATGACCGCGGCCATCGTAACGGCGGCCAGCGGCGTAAGCACCTTGGTCGAGACGACCGTGGCGATGGCGTTGGCCGAATCGTTCCAGCCGTTGCTGATATCGAACAAGATCGCGAGGAAGATGATGATCAGCAGGATATCAAGCATGTTTCAGGACGATCCCTTCGAGAACGTTCGCGATGTCTTCGGCGCGGTCGGAGGCGTCTTCGAAGAGCGTATAGATGTCCTTCCATTTGATGATATAGATGGGATCGTTGTTGCCGTTCACGAGATTGCCCAATGCGTCGCGGTACTTGCGGTCGATGCGGTTCTCGAGACGGTTGATCTCGATGCAGTGCTCCTGGACATGAGCATATTGCTTGGCCCGGAGCTCCCGGAGCGCCTTCTTGAGGATGTCCGCCGTCATCTGGAGGTCTTCGGCGATGGAGATGACCTCCCGTGTCGGCTTCTCGATCTTGTAAACCGCCATGCGGTCCACTGCCGCCCAGATGAGGTCGAGTACGTCGTCGATGCGGGCAGCCAGTTCGTGGATGTCCTCGCGGTCGATGGGGGTAAGGAACGTCTGGTTCAGTTCCTTCATGATGTCGTGGGTCAGCATGTCGCCGTCCTGCTCGAACTCGTAGATCGCCTTGGCCTTCTTTTCGAAGGTCTCAAAGTTGTTCAGCATGTCCACGAGGACGTTGGTGGCTTTGGAGAGGTTGTCGAGGGCGCGGTCGAAGATCTCGAAGAAGTCGATCTTTTTCGGGAAGAGGGCCATGGGGATGTACCAAATCTCCTTCGCGGTGAATTTACGCATTGTCGCAACGGAACGACATAAAAAGTAGCATAACAGGCGGGGAATTGCAAACGATAATTGCCCCGGGCAGGGGAGACAAAAAAAGGCGATGAACAGTATGTTCATCGCCCGGGTAACGCAGAGAAAACGTCTACTCGATCTTCGATTCCTTCCAGCACTTGTCGCAGAGCCACATCATGCCGCGAACTTTGCCCGACGTGGTCATCATCTTTGCCGCCTGCATGGGTTTGCCGCAGCACTGGGGGTTGTTGCTCACAACGGCCCGCTTGGTGGCCGCTTTTGCTGTTTTGCTTAATTCCGCCATCTCCCTGTTCCTCCAACGATCCTGTGGTTAAAAAAATAATCGGTTTCCCGAAGACCCTGCATTTTAACCATATAAGGGGAAAAGTCAAGAGGATTTTAGGATAATCAGGAAGGGCTTTACCACGGAGTCACGGAGTCACGGAGAACGACAAAGCCATGGAATGAAGCACCGAGCAGGCCGTCGAAAAACTATTCTAGCCGTCTTTGCGAGCAGAGCGAAGCAATCTCGCCTTTTTACAAATCAATGAGATACAGATTGCTTCGTTGCAGAAAACGCTCCTCGCAATGACCCGTCGCGATTTTCAGTGATCTTTCTCCGTGCCTCCGTGGTGGATTCTTATTACTCTAACATATTGAAAAACAGCCTGATTCCCCTTGACTTTGTCGTGGGCGGGGTGATATTATCCCACCTGTTTTTATTATGGACGACGGGAGCGGTGAAACGTGAAATACAGCAAAAAGACGCATACCTGCGGAGAACTGAACAAGCGGGAACTGGGCAGGCAGGTCACGTTGATGGGCTGGGTCCATACGCGGCGTGACCACGGCGGTCTGATCTTCGTGGACCTTCGCGACCGGGAGGGCATCACCCAGGTGGTCTTCAATCCCGGGGTCGCGGCAGAGGCCCACCGGCTCGCCGGCGATGTCCGGAGCGAATACGTCATAGCCGTTACGGGAAAGGTCTCGCCGCGGCCCGAGAACACCATGAATCCCCGGCTTCCAACCGGTGAGATCGAGGTCATCGTTTCGGAGCTTACGGTCCTGAACGAGTCAAAGACCCCGCCCTTCATGATAGAGGATGAAACGGACGTGGCCGAGAACCTGCGCCTCCGGTACCGGTATCTCGACCTTCGCAGGCCGAGCCTCCAGAAGGTGCTGATGACCCGCCATGCCATTACGAAGACCGTCCGGCGGTTCCTCGACGGCAGCGGGTTCATCGATGTGGAGACGCCGTTCCTGACGAAGAGCACGCCCGAAGGCGCCCGGGACTACCTGGTCCCGAGCCGGGTGAACCCCGGAATGTTCTTTGCCCTGCCCCAGTCCCCCCAGCTCTTCAAGCAGATCCTGATGGTCGCGGGACTGGAGCGCTATTACCAGATCGTGAAGTGCTTCCGCGACGAGGACCTGCGCGCCGACCGCCAGCCGGAGTTCACCCAGATCGACCTCGAGATGTCATTCATCGACCAGGAGGAGATCATCGGCCTCATGGAGCAGCTGTTGACCGCCGTGGTGAAGGAAGTGAAAGGAAGCGACATCAGCCTGCCCTTTCCCCGCCTTTCCTACAAGGACGCCATGGACCGGTACGGATCGGACAAGCCCGACACCCGTTTCGGGCTCGAGCTGAAGGACGTCTCGGACATCGCCAAGGCGTCGGACTTCAAGGTCTTCATCCAGGCCGTCGAGCTGGGAGGGCAGGTGAAGGGCTTCGCCGCCCCCGGCATGTCGGGCCTCTCGCGCAAGGAGGTCGACGACCTGACGAACGAGGCAAAGGTCTTCGGAGCGAAGGGGCTTGCCTGGATCAAGGTGACCGATGGAGGCTTCGAATCGCCCATCGCGAAGTTCTTCAAGGAGGGCCAGGTCAGGGAGATGGCGACCCGTCTCGGCGCGAAGCCCGGCGACCTCATGATGTTCATCGCCGACAGATCCAGGATCGTCGCCGAGACCCTGGGGTATTTACGATTGCTCATGGGCAAGCGGTTGAACCTCATCGACGAGAAGAAGCTCAACTTTCTCTGGGTCACCGATTTTCCTCTGGTGGAGTGGAACGCCGACGAGAAACGGTGGGACGCCATGCACCATCCCTTTACGGCCCCCTTCGACGAGGACCTCCCGATCATGGCGACGGATCCCGGCAAGGTGCGTGCCAAGGCTTACGACATCGTGTTGAACGGTTCCGAGATCGGCGGCGGCAGCATCCGCATCCACCGCTCGGACGTGCAATCCCAGATGTTCGGCCTTCTCAATATCAGCGAAGAGGATGCCCGAAAGAAGTTCGGGTTCCTGCTCGAGGCCCTGGAGTACGGCGCGCCGCCCCACGGCGGCCTGGCCTTCGGCCTCGACCGGCTGACGGCGATCCTGACGGGGAGCCAGTCCATCCGCGACGTGATCGCCTTCCCCAAGACGCAGAAGGCGATCTGCCTCATGACCGAGGCGCCGTCACGGGTCACCCCGGTGCAGCTCCGGGAACTGTCGATCAAGCTGGATGTAGTCGAATAAAGGCGTTCTTTACCGCAGCGTGCGCAGCCAAAAGCAGGCGCTTCTAAGCGAGAGCGCAGAGAAACGTCTGATGGGAACGGATCAAATAGCGTGACGGAAATCTTGAGTCATTCATCGTATTGTTTTTTCTCCGCGACCCCTGCGTTCTCTGCGGTGAAATCAGCAGTTTGAGGTCTATTATGAAGTGCAAGGACTGCAGTAAGGAAGTGGTGCTCAAGATCGGCTGAAGGAAAGTCACCATGCGCTGCACGTCGTGCGGCAAGGAATTTCCGATCAAGGAGTACCTGGACGAGCTTGATGAAGCAACGTGGGAGAAGATAGCCCTCCGTCCCAGCAACCGCGCATGACGGCTATGCGTGCCTCCAGGCCCTGTCTTTCCTTCTGCCCGGAAAAGCAGCCAACCAAATATCGAGAGAACGAGAACGTCGCCATCATGATATGCCGTGCTACAACAACAGGATCGCAAAAGCCCGTCGGGGTACTGCTCGCCGTCCTCGCCATCGTGGTCCTCCTCGCCGCGGCCGGATGCACCGCTTCCGATACGCCGGGAAGGCGCTTCACCGAGATACTGCACCGCTATCCCCAGTCCCCGGAGCCGCTGGCGATCGCCCGGCTGACCGCGTCCTCTGCCGACGCCGTACCGCTCTCCCCCCGGGGCAAGGCGGTCACGATCATGGTGCATCCTGCATATTCGCTCTTCTTTCGCGAGGAGCGAAGGAGCACCTACAGTGAGGCCAAGTACGACCTGCTGAAGTTCCAGCTCGACAATGAGGCCCGCTTCATCGGCGAGATAGCGAAGTCCGACAACCTGCTGATCCTCGTTCTGCCGGGCAACTATCAGACGGACAGTCTTGCCCCCCTGTCCTATACGTTCTACCTGAACTCCACCACCCAGTCCAGCCCCCTGGTCTACTATATCAGTTCGGAAACGTCGAGCAACGGGTCCCTGGACATGGATGCGATGGTGGTGCTCTACCGGTTCCTGCAGCGGGTCAAGGCGGACAAGGTGCTGGTCGGCGGAGGATACATCGGACGGTGCCAGCGGGAGTTCTACAATCAGCTGACGAGCTATATGGACAAGCCCCCGGCATTCATCGTGCCCGAGATATCGTCTATTTCTCCTGACGATGTCGAAGATGACGAGGCCCAGGAGATCGTGAACAGCATCCAAAAGCACGATTATACCCCCGTCAAGAAGTTCATCGAGAAGAAGGGACAGGGAAAGGCCGATGTTCTGCATATGCCTTCCGCTCCGGTCCTGTAAAAAAGCTGAAATAACCCCGCCTTTCCCGGATCGCCCGGTCATTCCTGCCTGACAGCCCTTTTCCCTGTTTTCTGCAGCATCCAACCATGATGTATTCGTAAAAAGTCGTAAAAGCCGTCTTTGCGAGCGCAGCGAAGCAATCTCGTAGTTCGTCTCCGGCTGATAAATCTAGATTGCTGCGTCGCCCCCGCTCCTCGCAATGACAGCACGGGGGACTTTTTACGAGACCATCAACCATACATTCTGCAACTGTCCCGGGCCATAATTTCCTATTGACGATTTGCATCCCAGCCACTATAATAAATGGTGATGACAATATAAATAGTGTTTCAAGGAGGGTTTATGTGGGGGAAGACCTTTTCCATCATGACAGCATGGATGTCCCTGATCTGTGCCGTGATCCAGTTTGCCGGTTGCGGCGGCGGAGGCGGCGGCACACCGCCGGCATCTCCGCCGGTAGAGACCATGACTCTGCAGGTCAAGGTGCCTTCGAATACTCCCGTTGGAGACACGATCTACCTCCGGACCGGCATGCTGTTCGGCGTCGACGAGCAGGAAGTTGCCATGACCAAGGTTTCAAACGCACCTGCTGTTTGGCAGGCATCGGTGACCGCGGCCGAGGGAACCATCCTCCGCTATCGTTACACCCGGGGCACAACGCTGAGCGCTGACTGGGACAAAGAGGAGACATATGTTCTCCGCGCTCATACGGAGGGAGTTCATTTCCGCGAAGCTGTGGTCAGAAAGGGCGGCATGGTAAGTGAGGCGATAGCGAAGTGGGAGGATACTTCGCTCGTGAGCGGATCGACCGGCACGCTTTCCGGCACCGTAACCGATGGCGCGGGCAATCCGCTCATGGGTATCCGCGTCTCCGCGGGGCCCCATCAGACCATGACGCGGTGGGACGGGACCTACCGGGTGTACGGCGTACCCGCCGGGCCGTGCGAGATCACGTTCCGGGCGGACAACGGCGAATATGCTCCCGCACGGACAACGGCAACGGTCCTGTCTGCGAGCACGACCACAGCGAACGTGACCATGGCGGCCGCGACGATGGTCAATGTCGCGTTCAACGTCGCCGTGCCCGCCGGCACGCCGGCAGGCGCGGTCCCCCGTTTGTATGGCGACACCTATCGCCTGGGCATGTTCCCGGTGAATGAAGGCTCGGCCGTGGAAACCGCCCGCATGATCGACATGACATCGGCAGGGGGGAACATCTGGACCTACACTGCCAACCTCGGAACCGGTTCATGCTACAACTATACGTACACGCTGGGCCACAACCACGTGAACAACGAGCGCGATGGGAGCGGGAACGCCGTGGTCCGGTCTGTCTGCGCTACCGGTGCCATGACCGTGAACGACACGGTCGTGGCCTGGAAGGCGCCCTGGCACGTTCCGGTCACACTCACGGCTACCTCGCCGACGGGCACTGCAGACAACCTCTATGTCACGACCGACGAGTGGGGCGGGTATGGGCCCATGAAGATGTGGTCTGCGGGCACTTCAACAGCTTCCTTCGTCATCTATACCGATCCATCCACTACCGTGAACTACCGCTATGTGAGGAACGGCGACCCGGCCATCGGTCTCGAGACCGTGGGGACCGACACGAACCCCCCGGCGTACCGGACCATCAACAGCGGCGCCGGGGGAGCGTCCTCGAACGACGCGATCTCCGCGTGGCGTCACCAGACGCGCGAGACAGCCCTTTCCACCGTTTCAACGAGCATGACAGGGACGATCGTGTCCCGGCTGACCGGCTCGTTCCAGACAGGCGTGGAATTTATCGACTACTGGCGGTCAGCGTGGCGGCCGCTGATGACGTCGTCGATCGCGCGGGTAAAAAGTAAAAATGCCCAGTGGGTCCAGGTCGCATCGGTCTGGGGCATCATGAACATGGACAACCCCATCGCTGAACCGGGGTGGAACTCCTTCACACCTGAGGAACAGCTGGACCACATCAGGGCAATTAAAGCTGAAGGCCTTAGGGTGGCGCTCCGCGGATTCCCCTATCCAGCCGGTGCCACGGAAGAAGCCGGCTTCGCGGTGTCGCGTAGCGAGGCATGGTACGACCAGTTCTTCGACGAGGTGAAAGCGGTCCTGATGTACCACGCCAGGATCGCCCAGCAGGAGGGCGTGGAACTGCTGATCTTGCCGAACTTCAACTGGGCCGATGATACGGACAGCGCGAAGACAACGTATATCAACGGGAAATGGACGAGCATCATCGCGGCGGTCAAAACAGTATATACCGGGAAGCTCACGACGGATTATCATGTGGAGCGGCCTGAATACGACTGGTATGGGAATCTTGACTATCTGGGCGACAAGTGGTGGTTGCAGCTGGCCGGAACGGACAGCGATCCGGTCGCGATAATGTATACTGCCGCTATGGATAAGTTGACCACCTATTACCAGCCGATATCGGTTCGCTTTGCAAATAAACCCTTCCTCTTTGCCGAGGTTGCGTACTATTCCGCCAACACATCTGCGATACAGCAATACGCGGTCACTTCATCGGAGATCGGGGATTTCGTGCCTGCTGTCGCTGTACCGGCGAGCGACTACGACGAACAGGCACGGGCGTACCAGGCCACGCTCTTGGCCTTTGCCGAGACTGAGTGGGTGCAGGGATGCTACTCCTTCGGCTATGCCTATTTCGATTTCGACTCGAAGGGATACAGCGTGCGGGGAAAGACGGCCGAAGAGATCATGAGCCAGATCTATCAGCAGCTGAACGGGCTGTAGATCTGCTCTGCCGAGGGCGTTTACCGAAGAGCACGGGGACGTGTAGTGAATCGAGGGGCGAGCGCATTCCCCGCAGCTTGCTGCGGGGAATGCGAGCGATTAAAATTTTGCATAGGTCCGATACGCGGGATGCTTCATAGGCATATCCTTGAATTGTACGTCCGCATATTGCTTTCGATAGCCCTCCATATCGTATTTCAGGTCTTCCGCTGTGTTTTCTTCCGTTTGTTTCGATACCAGGACCCTGATCAGCGTTTTGGCGTTCTGAATATTTTCATTGGTCCGATAAAAGACGAGGTTCACGCGGGAAAAAACGGCGTTTGTGCTGTCTCCTTTCCAGCCCTGCGGCTCCCTCGCGGAGATCGTGAAGTTGTCCCCCCGGATGGTCAGGCTGCCGGGCTTGTCCGCTGCATGTGCAATAGCGCCGCTCAGTACGAGAGACAGGATAAAGAACAGCATTTTGCTTTTCATCGTTCACCTCCGGGATCCGGCTGGTTGTTTAAAAACGTTCTTCGGTGTCTTTGCGGGCGAAGCGAAGCAATCTCGGGGTTCGTATGGTCAAGCACCTCGAGATCGCTTCGTCGCTTACGCTCCTTGCAATGACGGCAAAAATAGGTCCTGTCAGCAGATGATACAATCACATCATATCCGCCTGTCATGGGGAACATCCGGTTCCGATCAGGCCTTTTTCTGATGACCGATCACCTGGGAAATCGCTTTGCAGCGCGTGCCCGCGCTTTGGCAGCCTCTTCTTCCCGGGTCCGCGGCGTCGAGTTCGTTACCAGCGAACCCAGGAGCTTGCCGGATGCCGCAGCGATCTCGTCAACGGCTGCAAGGAACGCGGCTTCGTTGATTTTCGATGGTTTGGTGAAGCCGCTCACTTTTCTCACGAATTGCAGCGAGGCCAAGCGGATCTCTTCGTCCGTCACCGGCGGCTCGAAGTTGAAGAGGGGTCTGATGTTTCTGCACATAAGCGTTACCTCAACGGTAAGATCTCCTCTCTCTATTACTGCAGCTTCCCGATAAGCTCCCGCACCGTCACGAACAGGTCTCCTTCGATCGGGTGGACGCGCGGGGAGGGGTGCGCCTGGTTCAGCTTCATGAGCGGGGCTTCCGGATCTTTGTTGAAGCACAGGACCTCGGCGCGCGTGCCGAGATAGTCGATATGCTGAGGCGCGCCTGAGATGCCGAGACAGATGATGATCTTCGGGTTCACCCGTACCCCGGTCTGGCCGATCTGGGCTTCCAGCGGCAAAAGCTTGAGGTCCTGCGTGACCTTGCGCGTGGCGCCGAACATTGGCGCCAGTCCCATTCCTTCAAGCTTTTTCTTGAGCTCCTTTGCCAATTCCATTCCCGATCCGTCCCTGACGCCGTAACCGATGTCGATGATCACGTCGGCAGCGGACAGCGTCGGTTCCGCGGGCGGCGGGAGCGGGGCGGTCCAGTCCGGCTTCATTTCAATGTGCACAGCCGCTGCGGTGAAGCTCTCACGCCCTGATTGAGCGGGAAGTTCTGCGTCGCTGCTCATGATCAGGAACGAGCTCCCGTCAGCTACCTGTTCCTGTCTCACCAGTTTGCCCGCGTAGGCAGGAATGGAGGCCACGAGATATCCGTCGGCATGCCGCTGGAGCCGGGTGATGCCCGATGCGAACCGGACCGGGTTCTTGAAGGCCGGTTCGCCTGCTGCCGCTCCGAAGGCGTCGTTCCATGCCGCCCCCGCGACGATCACGGGAGAGCCGGCTCCTTCCCTGATGAGCCCGAGGACCTCGATCCTGCCCCGGGAGGAGAGAGCGCCGTCTTTCGTGTCGAGGCAGAAGGCCTTGTCCAGTCCGTTCGCCTTTGCGAGGCCGAGCAGGGACGGCCAGCGGTCCCTGGGCGCCGCGACGAGGACGCAGGCGCTCTTCCCGAAGAGGTCGGCGGCGATGCGGCAGGCCCTGAGTGCCGCAAGGTCATCCTTTCCCGCCGCGTGTACCAGGATCGACCAGACAACAGGTCCGGCAGCCAGTTGTCCTTTGCCGATGGCCCCGGCATAATCGTCCGTCTTCGCCGCGCTTGCCGTCGCAGCATAGTCCCTGAGGAAGCCCGCGGCCTCATTGACCGTGGTGATGACCTTCATCGTCGTCGACGCGGCAGCAGGACGTGAGAAACGCGGGGGCCTGGCAGGTGCGCCCGCCGAGGGTTTCATTATCATGACACTTCGTGAGAGCGCGGCCGCCAGTTCGTTGATGCTGCGCTCTCCGGCTGGCGACCCTTGAGTGACCCCGATGACCGACGGCATAACAGCGCCATCGATTCCTGAACCATCCGCCTTTGGCGCAATGCGCGGAACTGCAAGATAGGGTCTCGTCAGAGCCCCTGAGAGAAAAGCCGCAATAGGGTGATCGCCGTCAAGGGAACCTGCCCCCGCGATAACAAGATCGTATCTCCCGCTCAGCTCCAGTTCCCTTACGGCCTCGGCCAGACCCGTCGCGCCAAGATCAGACCTGTCCAGCCTGATCAGGCGATCGGCAGTGGGGGCGGCCGATCTCAGCAGCTGCTCACGCTCGACCCCTCCGGGCATGAGCACGTCAACGGTCACGTTCTGACCGCTTGCCGCCTTGATGCCGAGGACCTGATCCAGTGCTGACCGGTCGAGGGGATCGACCTCCCAGACGAGCTCGCTGAGGACCCCTTCGGTCAGCCGGGGCAGGGGAGAGATATCGGCTGCCGGCCTGATGATCGAAAGGATGCGGAGTGGAGACGCCACGGGGCCGATGCGGTCTCGATGAACGGCGGCCCTTTCCGTCGCCCGGTCCAGGGCCGCATCTGCCGCGCGCACTTCGGGGACGTCGAGGTCCCGGGATATCCAGTCCCATGCTTTGGCGAACGAGCGGTCGAGATGCTCAAGCTGTGCCGTCGCGCGCTCCGACGCGCGCTGTCCGGCGGCAAGAAGGGGATCAACGTAGCCCGATCCGAGAACCTCACGGCGTCCCTTCAGCCATTCGACGCGGTAGAGAACGCATTCGAACCGCAGAATTTCGCCCGCCATCTCGGCAAGGGGAAAGAGGCCGGGCTGGAGCATGGCGTCGGACCACGCTGCGTCGCCAAGCCTATCCCGGGCAGCGAGGGCGTGCGACCGGAGCCTGTTCTTCAATCTGCCGAGCGTCATCGCGGCATCATCATCCGGCCGCTCGTGCAGGCGCTCCGGCAGGAGGGGCCAGTCGGCCGCCTGAGCGATCAGGTCCTTCAATATGAGGAACCGCTGCACCTCATTGGTCCCTTCGTAGATATTCAGGATGCGGGCGTCGCGCCGCGCCTTTTCCAGAAGGAATTGCTCGGTCTGCCCCGCAGGTCCGTAGGCCCGTTCGATGAGCGAGATGATCTCATGGACGTCCTCGGAGCAGAGGTACTTGGCGATGGCCGACTCCATGCGCACCGACTCATGGGGGCGGTCGAAGAGGCCGACGAGGTAGTAGGCCAGAGACTCGCTGCCGAACTGGACGGCGGCGGCCTCGCCGAGCAGGCGGTCCCGCTCTGCCGACCGCGGGATGCTTGATAACGCCTCTGCCAGGAGCTTCCGGGCGAGAGCGCCGGCGACGACCGCAAGGCCGCAGCGGCCGACGTTCAGGGTCTCCAGGGCGTTCACCTGACCGTGGCCTTCGTAGCCGATCACGGCCTCAAGCGGCACGCGCACGCTGTCGAGGGATATCTCGTTCGTCGGCGAACCCCGCTGGCCGGTCTTGCGCTCGTCGGCGCCGACCTTCAGCCCTTCGGCGTGGCGGTCCACCATGAATCCCGTGACGCCTTCCGGCGTTTGGGCGTAGAGGCAGAACTGCGAGGCCAGGCTCCCGTTGGTGATCCACATCTTCGCGCCGGTGAGGCTGTAGTACTCGTACATCGGTCCGGTGGAGGAAGCCCGGACCTGGCCGATATCGTGGAACTCGCAGACCGTACCCCGGTATTCGTAGGACCGCACCCCTTCATCGGCACCGTAGTCGTAGCGGTCGTACCGGATGGGCGCAAGCGTTTCGTCGGGCGTCCGGTAGTCCATGCCGTCCTGTGAGAACGCAATTCTGTCGGCATCGATCAGGTAGCGCTTGCACTTGTCGAGCTCGCCCGTCGGCGAGAAGACGTAGCGGCCGTCGGGCAGGGCGGCAAGCATGGCGGTCCTGCGCACGGCCATGGTCTTGACGCCGCCCGAGTCTGATCCGGCTGTCGGCTCGGTCAGGGCGAAGGCGCTGACGCCGCCGTGACCGAGGTTTCGCAGGAACAGCCTGTGCGCCCGTTCCCGCCGGGGAAGTTCGTCCAGAGCGGCGCGCACCTCGGGCATTATGCGCTCGAAGAGGTCCGCGGCCCGGCTGAGGCCGGACATGAACTGCCTGAAGTCCCCGCGCTGTCCCGCGATGCCTGCGCCGTAGAAGGCGCGCAGGAAGTTTGCCGAGAGATACTTGACGACGCGCGTGCGGCGGATCCGGCCGTCCACGAGCTTCATGACGGCCGTATATTCCTTCCGGATCCATCCGGGGTTCGGGTTCCTGAACGAGGCTATGAGGCGCTTCAAGCGGCGACCGATCTCGCCGAGCCGCTTCGGATCCAGGGCGAGCGGGCTGAGCTCTTCCCGCACGCGGGGGAGCTCATCTTCCAGCCCCAGCAGCACCGGCGTGGTGCCGATGC
>JAGVOT010000005.1 GCA_020052615.1 Nitrospirota bacterium
CGAACCAGGACAACCTGCCCGATGCCCACGAGATCGTGGTGCATGAGTTCGGTACCGTGTTCGACCGGGTGCCCGTGGACCGGAATGCCTTCATCGTCATCGCCACGCGGGGGCACAACCACGACCTGGACGCAGTGAAGGCGGCGCTGCGGACCGATGCCGGCTACATCGGCCTGCTCGGCAGCAAGCGGAAAAAGGGCCTCCTCATGAACGCCCTTCGCGACGCCGGATTCCCCCGGGCCGACATCGGCCGCGTCATCATCCCCATCGGACTCCCCATCGGCTCGGTCACGCCCGAGGAGATCGCCGTGAGCATCATGGCCCAGATCATCCGGCACAGGAGAGAACATGCCCCCACAGGTATCGGCGGTCGTTCTTGCGGCGGGGTCGTCGCGCAGGATGGGAAGCTCCAAGCAGCTCCTTCCCCTCGGTCCTAAACCGGTCATCCGCCGCTGCCTCGACAGCGTCATCGAAGCGGGGATCGCGGACATCGTGGTCGTGCTCGGCATCGCCTCCGATGAGATCGAGGCGGCGATCAGCGGGCTGACCGTAAGGACCGTGATCAACGGCGATCCGGCAAGCGATATGGCGGGGTCCGCGCGGCAGGGCATCCGTCAGGTCGCTCCCGCGTCGACAGGCGTTCTCGTTTGTCCCTGCGACCATCCGCTCGTATCCTCAGGGACGATCGCCACGCTCGTCAGCACCCATGCCATGCACCCCGATTGCATCGTCATTCCGGTCTATAAAGGAAAGCGCGGCCATCCCACCCTGTTCCCGCGCGCGGTCATCGAGGACCTCTTTCGCGCAGCGACGCTCCGCGACGTGATCATGGCGCGGGCCGGGATCGTCCGCCTGGTCGACGTCGATGACGACGGCGTCGTTCTCGATCTGGACACGCCGGAAGACTACGAGCGCATACAGGGGCGCTTCTCCTGATGCGGAAAGCCGGGAATTTGAGTATACTGGTCCCATGAACAAGGTCGGCTACATCTACGACGAGGTCTTTCTGCGCCACGAGCCGCCGGCCTGGCATCCCGATGCCGCGGACCGCCTCCTGTCGATCAATGCCTCGCTCAAGGCCGCGGGCCTCTGGGACACGCTTGTCCACCTCAAGCCGCGCGCGGCGACATTCGAGGACCTCGCGCTCGTCCATGCGCCCGAGGCCATCGAACGGATCAGGAGCATGGGCGCCGGCGAGATCGATCCGGACACCTATGCCTCGGTAAAGAGCTACGAAGCCGCGTCCTGCGCCGCCGGGGCGGTGATGGAGGCCGTGGAGCAGTGCCGGAACAACGGCATGCGCCGCGTGTTCTGCGCGGTCCGTCCCCCGGGGCACCACGCCGAGGCGGACAGGGCCATGGGCTTCTGCCTCTTCAACAATGTCGCCGTGGGGGCGCGCCACGCCCGGCGGACCGGGTACCAGAAGGTCTTCATCATCGACTTCGACGCCCACCACGGGAACGGCACCCAGCATATCTTCGAAGAGGACGACACGGTCTTCTACTTCAGCACCCACCAGTACCCGTACTACCCCGAGACGGGCAGGGACATGGAGCGGGGAAAAGGGAAGGGCGAGGGGTATACCTACAACGTGCCGATCCTCGCGGGCTCGGGCAACAGGGACTACCTCGCCGTGTACCAGGACATCCTGCCCGGCGTGGTCGGGCGCTTCGGCCCGGACATCATCCTCGTGTCCGCGGGATATGACATCCATAAATACGACCCCCACGCGAACATCCGGGTGACCCACGAAGGGATCCGCGGCATCGTCCGGAGCATCCTCACGAGCGCCGACGTGCCCATGGTCTTCGTGCTCGAAGGCGGGTACGACCTGAAGTCGCTCGGCGATTCGGTGAAGATCACGATCGAGGAGATGCAGAGGCCGTAGAACCGCGTAAAGTAATGACAACCTCTGACACAGATACCAGAAGCAGGCGCTTCTAAGCGAAGGCGGATTTGACTTATGAAGAAACATGATCAGGGCTCTGACGTATCCGCTCTTATCAGGATCTTGATCGGCCTCGATCAGTGTCAAAGATCGTTCTTGATGTAAGTAAAGAAAGCTATTGCACGGGACTTCGCGCCGGGTGGAAAGGGTTTTTTCCATGCAGAAGCTCAAATGGATGGTCCTCTGCGTGCTGTGCCTTGTCCTGTCCTCGCCAGGCGTCGCCGGCGCGGAGGACCTGAACGTCCTTCTCATGGGTTCGACCTTCCGCATCGCGGGGCCGGCCGGGGGGGAAGGGAAGCTGTCGGTCGGGACGGTGTTCTTCATTGGCCGTCCGCTCAAGGGCAGCCCGGGCAAGGCGTCCTATGTCATGGTGACGGCGGGCCACGTGCTGCAGGACATCATCGGGGACGAGGCGGTCCTGTGGCTGCGCCGGAAGAAGGCGGACGGAACGTTCGAATCGCTGGAACATAAGCTGCCGATACGCAGCAAGGGAGCGCCGCTCTGGACCCAGCCGAAGGGAGCGGATGTCGCCGTCATGTACGTGCCGCTGCCCGACGAGGCCCATGTAGTATTGCTTTCGAAGGACCTGCTGGCGAACGATCGGATGATGACGCAGTACGAGGTCCATCCCGGCGACGAACTGCTGTCGCTGGGATTTCCCTTCGGGCTGGCCGCGAACGACGCCGGGTTCCCGATCCTCCGCAGCGGTAAGATCGCCTCCTATCCCCTCGTTCCCGCCAAAAAATACCCCACCTTTCTCTATGATTTTCAGGTGTACGAGGGGAACAGCGGCGGGCCGGTCTATTACACGGGTTCGCGCGCCTTCGGCGGCAGGGCCGCCCGGCCGGTCCGTTTCATCGCCGGCCTTGTGAGCCGGC
>JAGVOT010000004.1 GCA_020052615.1 Nitrospirota bacterium
AGCGGGCTGAGCTCTTCCCGCACGCGGGGGAGCTCATCTTCCAGCCCCAGCAGCACCGGCGTGGTGCCGATGCTCGTGCTGGCCATGATCAGCAGACAGGCGGCTGCGTCGCCGAAGCTCCCGGCTGCCGAGTTCAGGACATAGTATCCGGCCTTGCGCCACTCCAGGCCGTCCTCGGACAGCGGTATCGTGGTCGCAAGCCACTTCTTCTGCTTCACTGCCGTGAGGAACTCAGGAGGCAGGTTATGGAGCTTCTCGACATGCCGTTCGAAATGCATCCCTTCGTAGCTCTTGCAGCTGCCGTTCGCCTTGAACCAGTCAACCAGTTCGCTCCAGAGACGCCGGAGCTTTGGATCATGGAGCTGCATCTCCGGCACATAGCGCGGCGACCGGTCGAAGAGGGAAACGAGGAAGGCGCCGGAGCGGTGGTGTCCGCCCTGACCTTCGCAGAAGCTCTCGTAATCCCCGTCCAGGGCGACGGCGGCCACGTCCGGGGCCGCGGGGAAGAGCGCTTGGGGCGATACTGTTCCGCTGCCTGCCGACAGCGCGGCCTTCATGATCGCCTTTTCCGCGAGCCCGAGAAGGACCCCGGCCGAAGCCGCCTCCTGCTCCATGCCCGCACCTTCGTTGAGACGCTGTTCGATCGCCGCGAGCAGGGCGCGGATGCCGAGCAGCAGGGCTGCGGCATCGCCGGCAAGCCCGGCGTCGGACCCTTTCGGGATATGCTCATAGGCGGCCCGCGCTTCGCTCCATTGCTTTACGAGCGTGCCGAGGGGCGATCCGCTGATCCCGGAGAGGCTGCCGAGCTCTTCGCTAAGGACCTTCCCGAGGTCCCTGCCGGAAAGCCCCGCATGGAGCGCTTCAGCCGCCCGGTACCCCGGGGAAAGGAACCGGAAGAGAGAGCTGTCGCGGTAGAACCGTGACAGGAGATCATCCTCGGAAAAGGCGAAGCCGCCGAAGACCTGGCCGGCGTCGTAGGCCGGGGAGCCGTTCTCCGGACCGAATGCCATGGCGGCGGTCGTCGCGCACAGTGCATCGAACGCAAGGGATGCCGCGCCATGCCTCCGCTGGGCGGTGCGGAACAGCGTTTCGAGCAGCAGGCGCCATGCCTCGACGCGGGCGACGAGCGCTTTCACGGCGCCGAGCTTGGCAATGCCGTCGCGTCCCCCGGTGTCGAGCATCTGGCCGGGGAACTGGACCCTGCCTTCTGCGTGCTCCCGGGCGCGGCGGGCAAGATACTCTCCCGCTCCAAGGGCGATGGCGAGGTAGGATGCGTGATCGATCCCCCCGCTTGCCCGGACCGGGAAGAGGTCCTGCATGTTCACGGTACAATCCAGGTCGATGCGTGAGAGGCCTGCCGCCCGGAACCCGATGGCAGGCGTCGGCGTGATCGTTACCCCCGGGGCCGAGAAGGGGACCACGATACCCTTGTCGTCAACGATCAGCAGGAGGGATGTGCTTGCGGCAACAGGCACGAGGTCCAGTGTTCCGGCAAATTTCATGCCTTCGCTGCCTTGCGTGACAACGACCTTCTCGCTGCTGAACGCACAGATGCCGCTCACTGCAGGTCGTCCCGCGTTGTCAAGCACCCTTATCGCCTGTGTCTGGCAAGCGGCGATAAGGCCCAGTGCCGGGCTGACGGACGAAAGGGTGCGAATGGCAGGACGGGCCGGATGCCGGTGCCCGCTGATGAATTGCCGAAGCTTCTCCGCCCATTCCCGCGGCATGGGCTCCTCTTCCCACTGTTTTACGATGCGGTCCGGGAAGGTCCGGGACAGATCGTCGTACGAAATGTCCGTTCCTTTCGCGTCCGCAGACGCTTCGCCCGGTCCTCGGGGAGGGGCGTCCGCGGTCCAGGAGCGCAGCAGGTCCTCGAGCCGCGAGACGGCATAGCGGCAATGGATCAACCGGTTTTCGGCGAGCCTCAGCTTGATAGGGGCCTTCTCTTCGGCGATCTCGGCCGCGGCGTCGTGCCGTTCGTCGGCACGGAGCAGGTCCTCCAGGTTCGCCATCTTCTCGATCAGCCGCGTGCCCAGTGCCTGGGGCCAGGAACATCGGCCCGCGTCGGGCGAAGGCGGAAGGCGTTCGAGGGCATCCCGGAAGGCCGCCGCGGCGTTCATGACGGAACGAACGGCGCCGGCGATGTTCCCGCTCACATACCACAGCTGCTGGTCGGCCCCGGGGGCAGGCCTGGCAGGGGCCTGCGCCGGCGCGAACTGTTTCAGCGATCCCAGGAGCCCGGCGATCGCGCCGCTCTCGGGCCGGTAGATGAGCCCGTGGTCCGTGAACCTGCCCCAGAGCGCATTGCCCGGTTCGGAGCGCCAGCAGGATTCGCACTTGATGCAGTTCTCCCAGTTCACGGTCACCTTGCCGCGGCCCATAAGGGGCGCGTCGTATCCGTAGACCTTTGCCGGACAGATCCACCAAAGGCTGGTCCGTGACATGTCCGGTTGCCGGGCTATCGAGGCCGGCCAGAGTGCCCTGATGTGCGAGGCGCCGCCTACATGATAGGTGTTCGTCGCGAGTTTCGCTTCGAGGCTCGTCGAGGACCTCACCGCGTCGAGGTCCCGCGCCTTTCGCTGGGCATCGTTGTAGACCATGACCGGTTCTGCCAGGAGCTTTTCCACAGGGACCTTCAATAGATAAAAGCGGAAGGCGTCGACGATCGCGGTGCCGAGGCTGATGAGGAACAGAAAAATCGCAAATGCGGGAAGGACAATGATGTCGGTCAACCTGAATGAGCGGAGCGCGATCCGTACCGCTTTCGAGAGCCGGTCCTCTGCGGGTTCGTCGGTGTTGGCATAGATTGCGGCAAGGGCCTGCGCCAGGGCGGGCGAAAGCCGACCAAGCAGGCCCCCGACCGGCCGGGGCAGGGACGCCGCATCGATCCTTTTGCCTCCGATGTTCAGGACCAGGGCAAGCCTGTTGTCACCGAGCGGCGCGGCCTTGAACTGGTTCCCGATCCACGCGGCAGCGGTCGCCGGGTTGAGCAGGGTCGTGATAATCGGCTTCCAGAGCCTGAGCGCGCTTAGTGCGGATACCGTGTCGGTGACGGATTCCCTGAGGCCGCGGAAGGAGAGCAGGTGGCCCCTGAGAAAGCGGCCGGTCTCGATGAGGCTGCCGCCCGCAAGGAAGTGCGCAGTACCGCAGGCCAGGTCCGCTGTCCTGCCGAAGAGGACGCTCGACCTTCCGAAATAGCCCGGCCAGGCCGACAGGTAGCGGCTGTTCCTGCCGTAGACGCTTTCCCGGAGCGGAGCAGCGTAGGCCCGGTCGAGGTTCTTCGCGTCAAAGCCGCGGCCTTCCTTCAACAATTGCCTGACGCCGCGGGCGAAGTAGAGCCCCGTGGCAGCGGCCGGACCGGTGAAGTTCGGGAAGGGAATGTCGATGCCGAGCCCCGCGGACGCGCCGCCCACGGCCAGTCCGTCCCCGACGAGGACAGGCCGCTCCCGCCAGCCGCCGCTCCTGATGATCTTGGTCCCGTAGGCCGAGAGCGCTGCGTCCTTTGCCAGATCGCTGATGGCGGGCAGGCCCCTGAGCCATTCAAAGAGCCGGTCATGGTCTCCGCGATAGTGCTTTTTCAGATTGTCGAGGGGGAGGACATAGCCCAGCGAGAGGCTGTCGCGGTTCGTATAAAGGAAGCCGCCCACGTTCAGCCTGGCGGTCCTGCCTGCAATGGACGCATTTCTTATGAGGATCTCGAACGCTGCGCCTTCGCCCTGGTCCAAGCCGAAGCGCTTCTCGATAACGTCAGCAGGCAGCGAAAGGACGGCCTTGACGCCCTGAAGATAATGGGGCTCGGGAACGCGCTCCAGCTGCTCGGACCGAACCAGGTGGGACGCGTCGCCTTCGGCGATGAACACCACGTCCGCGTACAGCGGCCCGCGGCCGGTCTGGACACCGACGACCCTGCCATTCCTGCGGATGAGCGACATTACGGTGGTCCTGGCGATGAGTACTGCGCCCTTCGACCGGGCGAGCTCGGCGAAGTAGGGATCGTAGATGGGCCTGAGGACGGTGTAGCAGTCCCGGAAGGTCCCGGCGTCGGTGAGCGTCATGCCCACCTCGTCCAGCCCGTTATGCACCAGGGTGCCCCGGCGCACGACGCGCCGTTCGAAGGGCGCCGAT
>JAGVOT010000133.1 GCA_020052615.1 Nitrospirota bacterium
CGAGGGTCGCCGGCGGGGAAGCGCACGCCGACCCCAGGGCCTTTTTCAGCCGGACGAGCCCGGCGGGAGCCGCCCGCCCCACGGCTTCCACGAGGACCTGCAGGGCGTCGGAAAGCCCGTCAAACGATCTCCCCTGGAGAATCTTGTGATCGGGAAGTGCGAGCAGACCCTGCCGCAAGGTAAGCAGATGGGCTGCGAGATTCCCGCTGTCCACCGTTGAAACGTACGTGGGGAGCAGCGGCTTCAGGGAACGCGTGTCATACCAGTTGTAGAAATGGCCCCTGTGCCGGTCCAGGGCTTCCATGGTGCGCAACGCATGCTCCGTGCGCTCGATGAGCTGTCCGGCGGGAATGTAGCCGAAGTCGTACGCCGACAGGTTCGCGAGCAGCGAGAGGCCCATGTTGGTCGGCGACGTGCGATGCGCGACAACGGCGGCGCGGTATTCCTGATAGTTGTCAGGCGGCAGCCAATTGTCCTCCGGCCCGACGAAGGTCTCGAAGAAGGCCCAGGTCTTCCGGGAGAGCCTTCGGAGAAACAGGGTCTGACGCGAGGTCAGTCTCGCTTCATGCTGCGCAAGCGGCAGGCTGATCCACCCTGCGATGGCCGGTGAAGCGGACCAGAGCACCAGGAGAGGCCAGGCCGCTCCCAAAGAAGCCGGGCGGGCAAGCGCCAGACCCGCCGCCGCGGTAATCGCAAGGAACGGGGCGAACCACATGGTCCGGAAGGTCGAAGCGATGCCGGTGTCCTGCTTCCGGTCCGGGTCGCCCGAGGGACTCCATTCGAGAAGACCCTTGTGCGTGAAGAGCATTCTCGCCGTCGTACGCAGCACCGCGTCCAGGCTGAAGAACGCCTCGTAAGGGAGGCAGGCAAGCGTAAACAGATCGCGGGCCAGGCGCCGCCCCAGGGAGCGCCCTGCGGCAGCGAGATGCTGTCCGGGAAGCACATCGGCCGGTTTTTGGAACAGATCGGAGAGCTGGGAGATCAGGGAAGGGACAAGGATGACCCCGAGAAGGTACGCGGTCCAGAACCAGGGCGAAGGCAGGACCGTCCAGCCGAGCACTGCGAGGAGCGTCAATGCCGAAGGCACGAGACTGCGCCGAAGGTTGTCGAAGATCTTCCATTGGGACAGCAGCGAGAGTGAATTCTTCCTGCGTTGCCGGTCACGGACCTGCCCGGGACCGGGGACAGCCGACCGCAACCAGGACAGCAGCTGCCAATCCCCGCGGGTCCACCGGTGCCGGCGGCTCACGTCCGAGCTGTACCGGGCAGGATAATCCTCGTACACCATGACGTCGCTCAGCAGCCCGGACCTGGCGTAGCACCCTTCGATAAGATCATGGCTCAGGATCCGGTTCTCGGGGAAGCGCCCGCGAAGCGCCTGCTCGAACGCGTCGACGTCGTAGATCCCCTTCCCGATAAAGGAGCCTTCAAGGAAGAGGTCCTGGTAGACGTCCGAAACGGCGCGCGTATAGGGATCGATGCCCGCATCGCTCCCCTCCAGGCGGGCATACCGCGACCGGTTCGTGCCCGGCAGGCTCACGGCAACGCGCGGCTGAAGGATGCCGTACCCGGCGACAACGCGTTGTTCGTCCTCGTCGTAGCGCGGCCGGTTCAGCGGATGCGCCATGGCTCCCGCCAGCTGCCGAGCGGCGTCGCGCGGCAGCTGGGTGTCCGTGTCAAGGGTGATCACGTACTTCACGTTCGTCAACGCTGCGGGATTTCCGACGACCAGGGAGAAGCCGTGCCTTGTGAGATCGCCGGCGCCCTCCCCTCGTATCCTCTCCGACGATGAAGCCCCTCTCCCTTTTTCCCTCTCCCACAATGGGGAGAGGGGCAGGGATGAGGGGGCGGCATTGCCGCGCAGAAGGGCATTCAGCACGGCAAGTTTTCCCCGCTTGCGCTCGTAGCCCATCCAGACGCCCTCCCGGGGATTCCATTGCCGGGAGCGGTGGAAGAGGAAGAAGGCAGCGCCCCCCGCATTCCCGTACTTCTCATTCAGCCCTTCGATCCCCTGACGGGCAAGCTGCAGGAGCGGTTCGTCCGATGGCAGTGTTTCCTCCTCCGCATCCTGGAGATCGGTCAGCAGGCCGAAATGCAGGTTATCGTCGCGATTTGCCAGGAACCTGACCTCCAGCCCCTCCATCAGGTCCTCGATGTTTTGGCTGCTTGCGAGCATGGTCGGGACAACCACAAGGGTCCGCGCTTCAGGCGGGATCCCCTTGGAGAAGTCCATGCGCGGCAGCGAATTGGGCATGACCAGCAGCGTAGCAAGCCAGTTCACCAGGCCGATCGCCAGCTGACTCGCACCCAGCAGGGAGAGGATGCCCGTTGCCAGGAGCAGCCAGGGCTGCGCGCCGTCAGCGCTCGCCTTCGCCAGCGAGCCGCCGGTCAGGACCGCCGTGATCAGAAAGGTCGCGCTGAGGTAGAAGAACAAGGGAGACCGGCTGGCTGCCTTGCGAAGCGATCCCGAAGCGGACAGCCGGACCCTTGCCAGGCGCTCAAGCTGCGCCAGTCCTTTATCGACCAGGTAGTAGCCCACATGTGCCGCGCGGTCGTCCGTGTCCCGCCTGTCGTCCTTCCGGGCCGCGTTCTCAGCCGCAAGCCGGACAGCCGCTGCGGCTGTTTCCGCTTCGGACAGCGCCCCGGTCTTCGCGATCTGCTCCACCGCGTGGCGGTATTGGTCGCGGGTGGTGAAATCCATTCTGCCGTAGGTGCCGGGGGGGTCTTCGCGCAGGATCCGCTCGACAACGCTCATCGTCTCGACGAACTCGCGCCAGTCCATCGCGCCCAGGAAACGGAGACTGCCAATGCTGTTGCTCATCGAGACCTGATCGGCCGCCTGCTGCTGGTTCTCCGACTGCACCATCTGATCGATCGTCATGCTGCTCTCGGAGAGATGCTGCTCGATCCAGGTAAGCGGCATCGCCAGGGCAGGTCCCTGCCCCTGAAGCCGGCGGACAAATTCCGCAACGAACGCGCTCTTGAGCGGCGGATTCGAACGCGCCATGTCCGCAATGACAAGGATCAGGCTTTTCGGGTCCCTCGCGGCGACCTCGGTAATGCGGTCCGCCCAATACCCTGCCAGGTTCCGGCCGGTCCTGTCGGCGGCCATCCGGACCCCGACGCGCCGGAGATTCTCGATCAGGGCCAGGCGCAGCATGATGGGGATCGCCCACAATTCTCCCAGCTTCAGGACCTTGACCGTCTGATAGGCCGCAATGAAGCCGCTGATGCTTTCCGCATCCACCCGGCCGTCGCCGTGCGAGATCGTCTCCAGGGCGATGTCATAGACGCGCGGAAGCCCGGCGGAAGGTCCCTCCATCAAGCGGGGCAGCTCCCGGCTGTAATTCTTCGGCAAGTGTCTCCTTGCCGTGCGGATCTGTTCTTCGATCAGGTAGAAGTTATCGAGCAGCCATTCAGCCGCCGGCGTGATCCTGCGGTCGGTCCTGACCGCCTCCGCCATCAGGCTGCGGGTCTCTTTCAGGATGGCTTCATTCTCATCCAGCCGGGCCAGAAGCCGGTCGGAACCGCGTCCCGGCTGGAGCGTGTGCTGACCCGCAAGGGTCTTGCCATACTGCTCCATCTGGTCGCTGCTGAACAATTCCGACCGCAGCGGCGGCTCGTACAGGCTGCCCGTTGTCTCCAGGACATTTCCCTGAAAGGCAGACAGCACCCTGGGCAGCTTCCCGAGGACCGTTTTGATGGGTAACTTCAAATAGGATTCTCCCCTGTCAGGTATTTCGGATCATTCGCACTAAAGATGATGATCAACTGCGACTGCCTGTCTCTCGCAATCAAAAGTAGGCACCTCCAGGTGAGCCGCAGAGGCGTAAAGAAAAGATTCGCTCATGACAATATTGGAGCGGCTGCTTTTGGTTGCGGGAAGATCGATTTTCTCCCGGGAGCTGTTGTTGTCTGTTCATGGGTGCGCCGAATTCCGCAGACCTGTTCCGGATCTGAGAGGGCCGAAACGGTCATCAAGCCTTATCCTATGGGGCGCTAAGGTGAAGAAAGGATTTGCTGAGAAACGGCAATGAGGCCTGGCAAGATGATAGGAACGTTCGGTTAGATCAGGCGGACCTGTATTCCTGACCCGGACAAAAGGGAACTTACCACACGAACGTCATCCCCGAATGCTCCTGTTGGGGATCCAGACCGATGCTGGATTCCCGCTCAGGATCACCGCGGGAATGACGATAGGAGAGCGGCGAGACTTAATGCATGGTATTTCCCGCCGCGATCACTATACAGCTTATACCGTCGATATGATAGCACAAAGCTGCACGCTCGATCGCTGCGAGCACGTCCGAGATCGCTTCTCTCCACGGTTCGGGATCCTGTTGCACCCGCTTCGTCCCCGTGATACTACCCTTCCGGCCTATCTGCTTTTTATGTCAAAGGGGCTCTTCTGCTGCTTGTCCTTCTGCGCCTGCACGTCATGGACATGCTTTTCTGTTTTCTGCTTCTGGCTCTTTTCCTTGCCCTTCCTGCCGCCCTTGTCTCCCATTATGAACCTCCTTTGCACCTGTGATAATTATACCATGGTATGCTCCCGTGCAGTTGCAGAGGGGGGTCGGGAGGGGGGGTACGTATGCAGCACGGGAGAGGTGACCGGAGGACCATAACTCGCGGTAATGCCGGGTCGCTGCCGGGGGCATGTCTACATGAGCCAGCGTTCTTTCATCAGCCGGTATGCTGCAGACAGGGCCGCGATGCCGACGAACAATAAATAGGCCAATTCCGGAGAAAAATTTTCCACGCTGCCGCCCTCCAGCAGGATCGCGTTGACCGGCCCGTAGAACTGATAGGACGGCAGGAACGGAGCGACCCTGTTCAATTTTTGCGAAACGTCGGCCAGCGCTGAAGGCAGCAGAAGAGGCAGGTAAAAAATGATGCCCAGCGTTCTGGCGCTCGCCTGGCTGCGGCATAAGAACCCCAGGAGTATTCCGAACGAGCAGAAGCAGAAACTGCCGACCCCGATGAATGCGCCATAGCTCAGCAGGTTTCCCGGATCATAGCTCCCCAGCAGATGAAGGAACAGGACCGCCAGATAGATCAGGATCATTCCCGATGCCAGCTTGGCGAGCAGCCACTCGGATTCGCGCATAGGTGTCTGCAGGAGCCCCAGGAGCAATTTTTTTTCTTTTTCTTCGGCAACCTGGCCGGGGATGATAATGCAGCTTACCAACAGGACCAGCATCAGGACCCAGGTGGGCAGCGCCTGTTTTTGGACCGCGACGTTCTGAAGAGGCTTGATAGCGGAGATCCAGTTCCCGCTCTCACCGTCCGACGCCAGCTGCATCGCTGAAAGGCCTTCCACGATCGCGAGGGTCTGGAACGATGCCCTGGTAGGAACGAGAAGCTCCACCCGCTGCGGGTCCTGTTCGGACCGCAGCAGCAGGCCGTCTATTTTTTTCTCTTTCAGCCATGCCCTGCCTTCCGTTTCATCGGCAAGCCAGGATACCGCGAATACCGCGTCAGCTGCCTCGATGCTCTCGATGATAACGGGCGAATAGTGTTCCTGCCCGATGAGCCCGAGCCTGACCTGCTTCACGGCCCCGTCCTTCTGATCGACAAGGTTCAGCGATACAAAAACGAACAGCGGAATGAAGAGGACCAGGTAGACCGTCTTGTTCTTGCAGGCGATGGCCAGGTCATTGAGCGTCAAGGTGATGATGTTCCGTATCATACGTACAGATCCCCGTGGATCGTTGATCGGAAATAGTCCCGCGGCGGACCGTCGAAGACCAGCCTTCCCTGGTGCAGCAGCAGGACGCGTGTCGCAAGGGAGCGGATCTCTTCCGGGCGATGGGAGGTAAAGAGGATCGTCTTGCCCGAGGCATGGGTGCTCCTGAGCAGCCGGTAGATCTCGTTCGTCATGTCGAAATCCAGGCCGGAGGTCGGTTCGTCGAAAAGAAGGACCGGCGGATCCGCCAAAAGAGAACGGCCGATGCTCGCCCTCTGCTTCAAACCTTTTGACAGGACCCGGATCTTGTTATGACGGTACGGCAGGAGATCGAAGTCCCTGAGCGTTTCCTCTATGCGTACCCGGGGGATCCGGAAAAGGCGGGCGAAGAGCCTGAAATTGTATTCTACGGAAAAGAAATCGAAAAGGCTCGGCGTTTCCGGGACAAAACCGACCTTCCTTACCAGGGCGGTCCGGTCCTTCAGGGTGATCCCGTCCACCAGGACTTCTCCGTTGTCAGGGAGAAGCCAGCCGGCCAGCATTTTCATAAGGGTGGATTTGCCGGCCCCGTTGTGCCCGATAACGGCAATGAGTTCCCCCCGCTCCGCGGTAAAGCTGGTCGGCAGAAGTCCTCGTTCTTCTCTATAGACCTTTGTAAGGCCTTCAACCTCGATCAGCATGACAGGGCACCCTCTCTTGTGGCCGCAGGCAGCTGGGAATCGCCTCCGCCTGGCCCGCTGGTTACGCCGCGCACCTTCTGCATATCACCGTCGGCGATGGGGCAGGCTTCGTCAGCAGGTCCGGGGCACGTCTCAGCCCCTTTGCTCTCCCCGGGATGCGCCAGGCTGATGTCCCGGGCAGAGGGAGCGTTCTGCAGATCAGAGGAGCTTTATTATTACGATGATCAAGATTATCACGACCAAGAGTCCGATCATTTTTCCCTCCTTGCGATCGGTCGGCTGCGCCAGGGCCTTTATTGCGGGATCGCCCTGACAGGCTGTTGAAAAACTGATTACTACCAAATCGTAACGCATTGATTTTATAATTGGTAGCCGCACCCTTTAGGGTGCGTTTTGACGTTCTGAGGTCTTTTTCAACAAGCTGCTAAAGATCGTACGAACGGCACTAGGGGCGTCTGATGAAGGTCCCGGCCGATGCTTCGTGTACTACAACTATCGTGCCATAAGAGAACGGCGGACCCCAAGGGATATAACACTTTGATTATGCGGTTAAGATGGAACGCGGGCAGCAGGGGTGGTTAAAAGAGATCCATCGGTATCAGCCGTCGCATTAAGCAGAACTGTTAAATATGGCGGGCATGAAGAGAGAATGTTTTTGAATCCTGTTTCCCTTGTCTCCCCTTGGCGAACCTCCTTTTTGCAGCTCGACAGTGTTCATAGAATAAGTATACCATGTTGGATGCCGGGCAGTTGCAGAGCGGAGCTGCGGGATGATATTGGTCCTTTCCCTGGGCTCGTTCCCGGCCGGCATGCATAAAGAGTACCGGATGGGCCCGTCCATTGTCCTTGACTTCACCTGGCTGAGAGTTATAGTGCACGAACAGGTGAGTCGGAAGGTCCTATTCTTTAGGACGGGAAGGAGGGACACGGCAGCCCAATGTTGCACCGAGGAGGAGGCATATCATGGGAACGGCAATGGACATGAAAGAGAAAGAGTACTTTGTGGACGTTGAAAGGGAATTGGAAGGGATCAAGAGGAGGATCTACCTGCTGCGCGAAGAACTTGCCAGGACCTACGGCAAGGACAGCCCGATGCTGATCGCCCAGGACCGTCACCTCGTCGAGCTGGTGGAGTATGTCGACTGGAAGCTCCAGGTCCTTGAAAAGGGAACATCCTTCGACTGGAAGACCTCGAGAGGCAGCGGGAAGGACATTCAGAGCGACGTTTCTGTGCGGGAGCCCGAGAGCGGAACAGGGCCGGACATTTCCGGAGGGTATCTCGGCGGGTAATGAGCAGCGAACTGACCCCAGCGACCCTATACCATGCGTAAAGGCAGATTGACGACGCGGTCGTCATCGGAGCCCTGGGCTTTGAGAGAAGAGGTACCGTAAGTATACAGAACGCCTTCATGCATCATGCGTTGTGCAAGCCCTCACAGCGGCAGAGAGGGTAGCCTGAAGCATCTGCTGAGGCAACGTACTTGGGAACCAGCCTCGCAACTCCTCAAAGCTCAAGGCCTGCCTTTTGTCTCCAGCAGCAAGCCCTTGTTTCTCTGTTCCCTTGTCCCCTTATCCCCGCGTCCCCTTATGCCCGCGTCCCCGCGTCTGATTTTAACCGTCCTGATCCTCGCCGTGCCTGATCTCTATTGTCGCCCCATGGGCTTCCGCTCTTCACCGGGGAGCGTCCCTGAAATATGACGCTTCGATAAAGTGCAGCAGGCTGAATCTCTCGCGAAGTTCCAGGTCCAGGTACAGACCGCTGTCGATCAGAATGTTAATGATCTCTTTTTCCAGTTCATGGCCAACGTGGCTTCTCAGTGCTTCGTCCACTTCGATCACGACCTTTCGAACGCTTGCTCATCATGCCAAGTAAATTGCATACGCCGTGCCAGGTCGCAAAGTGACAACATATCAATGTCTTGTCGATGGAACGTCAGGAGGGTATGTGCGGAAGTTCAGGAAAAGCGCAATATAGGCGGGTCATGTTGAACCAGTCAATGAATGCACGGCTCATGAAACAAAGGAACAGCGGTCTGCCGGCTTTATGCGCGGCAGACCTTCAGGTTGCATGATGGAGCGCATCGGGCGCATCGGTATGCATACTGCCCGATCCCGACAGCCAGAACCACTGCAGCTCCCGAGGCAAGCAGCACCGGCAGCTGCTCGATTCCGGCAATGTCCGGCAGGACACCCCGTAACCCGAATAACGTGAGGCCCCCCAAAACGAGCGCTCTCACAATGTTGTCAAGAATATCTTCCTTCATTGACTTCTCCTTCCGGACCGCTCAGGTGCGAGCGTCCTTTCGTTCTTTTGTTCATCTGGATATATTATACCCCGGCCGTTTCATTCCTTCTACAGGATACCACCCCGCCGGATCGTTGCCGGCGGTCCCATCGCCTCTCTTGACGGGGACCGTCCGGGGGGATATCATACAGTAGAAGACATGATCTTTCCTGTAGATCTGCCGGGCTGTTTTGATGTCGAAACGAACCGCCGGATGTCCGGTCTATCGGGGAAGAGAGGAGGGAAAAATGAAGACAGGACCGGTAACAGAAACGATATACCGTTTGGCAATAGGGGCTGTTCTGCTGCTCATGGGGCTTTTTGCAGAGATGAGCACGGGCGCGAAGGTAGTGGTGTTCCTGATCGCCGCTCTCGCATGTGTTGAGGCCTATCTCAAGTTCCCGGGAAAAGACCCCTACGGCAAGGAACCGCTGGAGAGCACCCAGGGGCGGTAGGAGCAGCAGGTGAGATGAACGATCGGAACACCCTATAACCACGGGACGTTGAGCAGAATATCCCGGCGGATGAGGAGCATCAGCTGAACCAGCCATGGGACCGGCGATTAGGTAATCGCCCGTTTTGTATTTGGACAGATCTCCGCATCAGGTGCCTAAGCCGCACCGGACCCGCTATCCCGGGGACTGGCCTGCCTCGAGCAGGCTGATGATCGGTTCTTCGGGATGAGGGAGCCCGGCTATCTTCCAGGCAATGAGCGGGTTGAAGAACTTCTCGGACACGCAGTTCTTCGGCGCATGGATATTCCTGCAGATTGAATTCACAATGGGGAAAAAGTTGAAGACCCGGTAGTGGTCACGGATGAATTTCAGCATCGAAATGCTTTCCGCGCCCAGTTTCCCGACATCCAATCTTGCCGCCAGCTCACACGCCACCTCTTCATCCCAGTCCTGAAAATTGACCAGATATCCTTCATCGTCCAGGGCTATCGTTCTATCGTTGACCTGCATTACGGGCATGACACTCCACGCTCCTTCAGCGCATGACACCCTGCTCCTCTGCATGAATTATAAATCCCGCTCCGGCGGCTGTCAATGCGTGGCAAGTGTCGTCCGGCATGTCGATGCACGGGTGCCGCGCCCCGGATGTCCCCGGTGCGCAGAGACTGCTGAGCGCTGGTGACGGCATTCCGTTCGTTGCCCCGGCAGGCGATCTGGGTGACTGCGCCGGCACACTCTGTGCGTACCTGGCCTGAAGATGTTGAAGCATGAACGAGTTCGATCCCGGTGGTTGACAAAAGGTGGTATACTTATATCAGGCGTTGCGGACTGACACGGAGAAGCGTGAAACGCATCATTAACTGCCGTTGAGGGTACCATAAGCGCCAACCGGGCGTGATCCGGGGTCGGCAGGGAGAGTCCGTGAGGGCTGTTAAACCGCCGGTTCGCAGATCACCAATGGCTGGAAAGCAGGTAGCCCCTGAGGTCAAAGGAGAATTCGGTAAAGAAAACGAACGCTTCAGGCGCTGCGGAAACCAGGCACGGAAGTGGTCGTGGATCGTACTGAATATCCCGAGGTTCAACGGAAAGATCAAGGTGATGCGGTCAGAGCAACGCCTTATTTATTTTCAAGAACAGAGGCCGGCAGGGTCGAAATCCCCTGCCGGCTTTTTTACGCTCCCTCATCAGGGTACGCTTCTCGACTGCAGGAATGATCATGAACTTTTGACGGAGAAGTTCTGGAACAGGAACCGCAACGGCATAACGGCTGCGCCACTTCCGATGACCCGCGAACCGGCTGGATCAGCGGTCTCGGTGTCTTGCCTTTCGGGAGCTGGGATTGTCCATCGGACTGCACTCAATTGAGAAGCTGGCGGGACTGATCCAACAAGCTCCGCGCGATCTCGCCATGAAACATCGTCTGCTTTCGCGAACCGGACGCTTGATGCCGTATCTGCCTCTCCGGGAGAGTATCGAGGCCTGTTGGCTTGCCCCGCGAACAGACAAACGGCTGAATGGATGGCCCATCGCGACATCAACATGGTCATGCTGGCAACCAGCCTGGCCCCCGGAGGGTATCTCTCCCTGTGATGCGTCAGGGGAGCCGCAGGCGGCCAAGCCTCGGCGTGCCGTCCCGCGGGAGCCCGACCACAGGTAAAGGCCCGGCCCCGGCAGGTCTATTGCGTGATTTTGTGGGTCCCCGGCTTCATGCCGGAGAGCTCGAACACGAAGGACCCGACCTTGAGCTTGCTCTTCATAAGCACCGGGACCTTCCGGTCGTCATCGGTGAGCCAGAGAAAGACCTCCCGTTTTTTCACGCTGCCGCCTGTGTCCTTCGGAGAGGTCCTGAACTTGATCGTCGCGAACTCTCCGGCAGCAGTTGTAACCTTCTCCCTGGCCAGAACAGAGATCTCGATGGTCCAGTGCTTGCCGCTGTCCACGACAGCGATCTCCCTATGCCTGCCGATCGCGAGGTCTTCCCTTGTCCTGAGGAAATAGATCAGCGACAGGCCGTCCTGGACCGGGTCAGGTATGGCCAGGGTCTCGGGCGGGTCTTCGTTCAGCCTGTAAACGGCGGTCTTTTTTGCGTGGTCGAATTCCGTTACGCGAAGCCTCTTTTTCTTGCCATAGCTCTCCCTGAGGCTGTAGGAGAGGCTTTGCATGAGCTGCGTGTCGAAGACGCTCTGGACCACATTATGCACCGGAAAGGCCTTGTCCATGAGACCCCTGGTCCTGCCTTGTACAACGAACTTGAGAACCTCCCTCGCATCTGAAAGTTCCGTGCTTTCGACGGCCATGGTCACGGTCCCTGCCGAGAACACGCGCGACCAGCTGACATTGTACGTCAGGGTCTCTCCCGGATGGAAGGCCTGGATCCCGGCCGGAGGCGGGACGAGCGTCTCTTCTGCCGCGGCGGAAGGAGATGGGGCACACAAAAGTGCGGAGACGAGCAGGCAAAAAAGCACGCACGTCCGCGCAAACCGGCTGATGCCTATTGTTACCATGAGTGTCATAAGGTTCGAAACCGTAGAATTTCCAGCTTTTGCTGGCAGCAGGAACCAGCCCTGAAATCCATCCTTCTATAGAGGGGATAAAGCATTTATTTACACGGAGCCTGTTTATCACCTGAAGAGGCGTGTGCCGATGAGCTCATCGAAGAGCGTCGGACGGAAGGTTCTGAGCGGGTGGGGCGGCTGCCGGTCCGCAAAGGGAGAGGCCGTCGAACAGCCGGCCCTGGGGCGCAAAAAGAAAAGACCTGCGTGAGCAGATCGTTCAGCGGGTGAAACCATGGCAAGTGATGAAGAGAAGAACAGGACCGGCCGAACAGCAGCGAGCCAAGCCTACAGTGTCGCCGCCTGCCCTGAGATCTCCTTCGCGCTTCTCTTCTTGATCGCCGGTTTCTTCAGCTTGCCGGCGATCTCCGTCAAACTTGCTATGGTCGCTTCCCGTTTGGCAACAAAGGCGGCCTGATCGGTCGTCGACATCTGCTGAAGCACCTGGATCAGTCCGCGCGCCTGTTCCAGCTGCTCCATGGTTTCGGAGAAAGACTTCCTTTTGATCGACTCTTTTATCTCATCGATCAAGGAATCTATGGCAACCCTTACCCGTCGGAATTCCTGCATAGTGATACCCAGCCTCCTTTATAATGTGATGCTTTATTGTAAGTCTTCTTGAGGGCAATAGCTCGTTAAAAGAGCAGCCGAACGAGAGAAACCGGGGAGCTGGGGGCTGGGGAAGATGGAGAGGCGGGCCGCGTCGGAAGCAACCAATTACGATAACGGCAGAAATCGAGCATGGCACGGGACTGTCGGGTCAAAATAATAGACCGTACCCATAATGCTCCGGTGGGGCTATCGTTGCCTCAACTTCGAGGCAAGAAGCGGGCTGAAGAGCGCCGCCGCAAGCACGACCAGCCACAGCCTGCCGCGGAAGATATCGAAGTCCGCCAACAGCTCGTCCATGGGATGGCCCATGATCAAAACGAAGAACGACGCCTCGAAAAGCACCGTCAGGACCAGCCAGAGCGCGCCCACGGTCAGGTAACCCGCCCGCGTGTCGACGCCGAGGCGCTTCACCAGGAGCAGCGTCAGGCCCAGGATCAGGAGCGACAGCGTCAGCGAACTGATCGCGCGGCCTGTCGTGCCGCCCAGCGCCGGCGAGAGCAGAAGGTCCCGCAGCGCGCCGTTCGCTATCGCCAGGGGAATGAAGAGCAGCCAGACGAGGAAACTTCTGATGAGATAATGCATGGCTAAAGCCTTATCAACGGTAAAGATCGGCCCCAGGGTGGCACTGGTGTAGAGCGACATGTTTCCGGTCTGGGTGCAAACAGCGGCAGGACCTCCGCTGTCCTTCTCGCCGCAGGCTGCCACCAGGGACAAGACAGCGATTAAAACAGCGCAATTGCTCCTGTTATTTGCTCCCCATCAAACGCTCCAGAACGAACCATGCGGCGACCAGTACTGCGATGAGAAAGATGATCTTCCCGATGTTCTTCCAGGCGCTTTCTGATTCCCTGTCGTCCGGCTCGTGCGGCTCGCTGCTCATAGTGCGCGCTCCCTTAAAAACAAGTAAGAAGTATGAATCAGGAAGTAAGCGCATAAGGCGAGCGCCGGCACCATGTGAACGTTGTTGCCAGGCCATGCCTTCTTACTTCTTTGCCTTCCCCCTGATCATGATAATGATCCCGGTCCATAGCGCGGTCCTGAACAGCATCGCCCCGATGCTGTTCAATGCGACGGTCATGCCGAGCAGATGCATGCCGACGAGCCACAGAAAGACCGCCCCGTGGCAGATAAGGACCACCCGCGAAAGGGTCTCCGCCCATCTCTGCTTCCTCCACAGGCCGTGGCCGGCTGCCAGGGAGACAAAGCCCATCGCCACGTTATAGCGAAGGAGCCAGGGAAGCACGGGGTACGGCTTGGTATCGAAGCCGAGCAGCACGATCCCCCCTTCCACGATGGTCAGGAGCCCGATGACTAAGGCCAGGAGTGCAGCAGGACGATGGTTCATAAAGATAAGGAAGAAACAGGAATTAAGAAAAAAGCGACCTGCGCCGCCTTCCTCGTCACCACCCGATAATCGAATCCCAGCGGGACCCTGTCAGTGACGCGCTGTAACGGCGCCTGAGGTGAAGGGAGTATACAGGATGGGACCGGAGCCGCTCTGAGGCTGACGATAGTACAGATTGCGGGAAATTGCAAGCGGGTTTTAGGCGGGAACATCCGGGGTAGAGCAGAGAGCTGGTTGCTGCCGCTTTAGATTCGGCCTATCCGTTCCCGTCCCTTTCGTCTGACGGTGCCTCAATAGCCAAACCATTGCCGCCTTGGCCAGCCCTCCTTCATCAAACCGTGCATGCGGTTTTCCCGCACACGGCTTTCCGATGTTCTTTGTTATAAAGCATGCATAGCGTTAGTGAACCCAAGCCCTGAATGGGTTGAGTAGATCCGCTGGGATACCAGTTTGCCCTACTTGGCCTTACAATAGAGCTTCCTCCGTAGCGTCCTGGTGATACTGCTGAAGTTTACAGCCATTGGCTACGTCCAGGTTCGCTTGCGCTATGGCCTGCGGCTTTGCCGTGGGGAACTTACGACCCCAGACCGCTCAGACGCCGTTCCCTTGTGCTGCCAAGGCGTACGGACAACTCCTTAGGCGGGACGTGAACCCGCAAGACAATCAGTTGTGACTGCGCACGAACGCTGTTACTTGCGTTGCTATCCGTTCATAAAGCTCAGATATACAGGCTAAGTAACAACATCCTCTAGGTCCCCGCACGCTTCGTCCCTATCCCAGCCGTCTCAGATACAGTTTCCTGACGGCGGTCCCCGCAAATGCCGCAACCACGCGCAGGGAGCGCAGGAACCTGTGGTCGTTTGACCGGAAGACCAGGCGCAGATACACGAAGGGCTCCCCTGCCAGGGTTGCCGCATAGAACAGCATTGAAAGCAGGCGGCCGGCGCGGGTGGCCCGGACCGCGAGGAGGCCGCGCACTACCCGGGGCGGGAGCGTCGCCGTCATCCGGACATAGCGGTTCAGCATTGTCGGCTCAGGCCGTGTATAGGACTTCGTGCCCGGAGCGGGGAGCGGGAGGCCATCCCGAAGGGCGCGGCTGCGCAGCACCGTCCCCGGGAAGAAGTCAAGGGAGAAGAGATCGAGCTGAAAGGGCCGCGGTGTGCGCAGGAGCACATCCATGGTCCTCATGCCGTCCTCTTCGGTCTCATAGGGGTTGTCGAGGATCACATCGTACCAGGGCGACAGACCAAGGTCCGTCACAATGCCGGATGCCCCCAGGAATTCCCGGGCGGTCACATTGCGGCCATAGACCTCCCGGTTTACGCGGTCGCTGCCGGTCTGCAGGCCCATGAACACCCAGCGCAGGCCCGCCTGGCGCAGGAGGGTCAGCTTCTCCCGTGTGACATGCTTCGGTGTCGTCCTGACGATGAAGGGAATCTTGACCCGCTCGCGATAGGACGCTGAGAACTCTTCGAGCCATTCCGGGGGGTGCATCAGGAAGCAGTCATCGGCGAAGTTCACGTAGAGGATGTCGGGAAATTCCGCAATCTCCCGCTCGATCTCTTCGATCACGTTCCTGGCGGAGCGGGACCGCATCGGCATCGCGCCGTACAGCGTCCGGTAAACCGAGTTCGAGCAGTAGTTGCACGAAAAGGGGCATCCGCGGGATGAGAGGACCGACAGAAAGGTGCCCTGGTACCGCGAATATCGCCGGAATGTCGACGGGTCCCTTATCGTCCGCACGGTCCCATTGTGAACAACATGCATCCGTTCAGGCCGGTGGCGGGGAGCCGGCAGGGCATCGAGCCGCAGGAGGGGCTGCCGCACGGTCGTGCAGACCAGGTCCGCGTCGCGAAGGTAGGCGATGCCTGGAACCGACGCGACCGCATCCGGGACGCTGTCCGGTCCGACGCCGCCCGCGAGACGATCGAGCACGTCGGCGAGGCTCTCTTCTCCCTCCCCCCGGACCACAATATCCGCGAAAGAGAGGCACGAGCGGGGATCGGACGTGGCGTGGACCCCGCCCATGATGATCGGGACGCGGGGAAAGCGCTCCCTGCACGCGGTCGCAAGCTGCCGCACCGCATCGAGCTCATAGGTCATGGCGCTGAAGCCGATGACGTCGGGCCCGAGGGATCCAGTGAAGTCCAGGGCCGAATGCATGGTGCGCCGGCCCCGTCCGGGAACGAGCAAGATCGTACTGTCATGCCCCGTGCCGGCAAGGTGGGCATGCAGATACTTGACCCCCAGGATATCGGCGTTCTCTTGGCAGGATAACAGCAGGACCTTCATATCGATCGCTCACCCATGCTTCTCGGGGTCGGGTTCATCTACGTAATACCGTAAGTTATCATAGCCCGTTGAATGAGGACCCTATGAGTAGAGTAGAGAGCTGGTTGCTGCCGCTTTAGGTAGGCTTGTCTGTTCCCGTCCCTTTCGTCTGACGGTGCCTACAGCCGACCCATGGCTGCCTTGGCCAGCCCTCGCTCATCAAACCGTGCATGCGGTTTTCCCGCACACGGCTTTCCGATGTTCTTCACCGCGAGGCGTGCGCCCTCGTCCAGCCAGCTGTCGTCGGCACTTTCTGGAGCCCGTACTTCTCATACAAAGACCTGTTCGGGAACCGCGTGAGTCTCGCCGTCCTGTTTCGTACTTTGTGCCGTCTGCACAAGTGCATGCGCACTCGCTGTTCCACGTACAGGATGGGACCGGAGCCGCTCCGATGCTGACGATAGTATAGATTGCGGGAAATTGCAAGCGGGTTTTAGGCGGGCAGGTCCGGCCGGTTTTCCGATCTATAACCACTCTCCCCGTTCGGGCAGGTACGGCAGGTGAAAGAGGCCGGAGACGGGAAAGACGGTCAGGGGGTGAGTTGCCCGATACTCCCCACAGCTTGCCGCAAGGAAGCCCCGAACAATCGGTGTCTCAGGCTTGCAACCCGCTGGAATGCCCTCTATAATTTAAGTAGAAGGAACAAGCACGTTCGGGATCATTCGAACAAAGGAGGGGGCCATGATCACGAAGATACTGGTACCCATAGACGGTTCAAAAGTATCGCAGAAAGCGGCAAAATACGCTGTCGATCTCGCGAAGAGGACAGGCGCGTCGATGGTGCTGCTGAGCGTCATCGATACCCGCTTCATCGTCAGCCAGGCGGTCTCCGCTTCCGCGTCGCCGACCCATGTGCGGGAATCCATGGAAGACTACCTGAAACAGTCGGTGCAGTCTTCTGCCGATGAACTGGTGAACCTTTGCACGAAGAGCCGCATCCGTTGCGAAACAACGATCAGGAAAGGTCATCCCGTGGAAGAGATCGTGAGCGAGGCGAAAAAGGCAAAGGCCGACCTGATCGTCATGGGTTCCCAGGGCAAAAGCGCGCTGGGCGCTGCCGTGCTCGGCAGCGTTACGTACGGCGTAATGCACAAGGATTCGAAGATCCCCGTGCTTATCGTACGGCGATAGGACGGCTCTTTGCTCAGGACACCTGATGCGGGACACGGGGGCGGTGAAGCAGACAAGGATTCAATGCGAAGCGGGCTTTATCTTGCAGCGGCGGCTCCTAATGAGCGCCGTGAGGTCCCGTATGATGCTCCCCCGACACCTTGTCCTTCAGCGTTGATATGCCGAGCACCGTGTATACGGGGCAGAAGCCCGCGATGCTGGTCGCCAGGAAGATCACCCGAGGATCACGGCCGCCGTCCCGGTCAGCTGACCTGCAAGGTACAGGACGACAACTGCGACGGCAATGGTCGCCCTCAGCAGCCGGTCTATCATCCCCATGTTCTTCTTCATGCCTGTTCACCTCTATCTCCGCACAAAGCCGACCCCTGCCCTACCACAGGCGTACACATCGGCCGTGGCCAGACCGATACAGATAAGGCAGGCTAACAATAGTTTCAGAACAGTCGGCATACCATCCTCTCTTCTGGTGTTTTACACCCGTGACCCCGCGATCCGCCAGCGGATCTGGCAGCGGTAAATGAGGACCCTTGGCCCTGATACGTGCGGATCAATGACGGGCGCTTACTTTAAAACCAAACCGGTCAGGCACCCTCAACAATGCCGACGGAGGCATGAAATGCCGAAAAATTCGTTGACTTGACCCGGTGTATATGGTATTTATGTGACTCTGTGCGGGGCCGGGTCTGCTGCCCTCGCTGCAGAATATTCCCGGATAGCTCAGTCGGTAGAGCGGGTGGCTGTTAACCACCATGTCGCAGGTTCGAGTCCTGCTCCGGGAGCCACCGATAAAAGGCCTGATCTTATTGATAAAAGATCAGGCCTTTTCCATTCGAGTAGGACACTCAGCAAAACGTTACGGCTCATCAATAGACATTCCTTTTACATACTGCTCATGAAATTACCTCTCATGTTATTATCAGATTGAATTGTGTACTCATTTATTTCATAATTAATCGCTAGAAACTTCCTGTTTAGGAGCTTTTTGCGGGGCATATGCAGTGTGAATATTTCAAGTTGAAGATGTGATCTTTGCAGAGTTGCAGGTAGTATCTCGAAAGACCTGGCACAGGCATCGAAGGGATAGGGATGGTTTACCCCGTGGATTTGTTACTGAACGGTTAATCCACTTGGTGCGGCTGGTCGAGTCGCTCCGCCACCACCCTCGGACGGAGCATAAGCCACCATTCCACAAGCAAAAAGGTCCGAGTTGAAGGTGAAAGTACCTGTGTAGGTTCCGGTTGCTGCGACGACCTGGTCTTCAACTCCTACTTTCTGATCCGGCTCGCTTCCTGTGTTGGGATTGGTTCTCATGGTATATCCGGGACCGGGTGACCACCCCAGGAAGTCACTGTCCGTCCTACAACCAACAACTATCAGACTATTGGGGATCGTGGTTGTAACTGACCCAGCACTCCCAGTTACGGAAGGACCACCTGATGGATAAATATGGGAGCCCTTTGAAGTCTGATAAGCTGGAGAATTGGGCGCCACACCAGAGTATTCCAGAACCACCGCGCGAAGTGCCCTGGTTTGGGGCGAGGTAATATAGATTGTCTTGTTTCCAGCAGAGACATTAGACGCATGAAATATGTCGAGAGAATCATTCACCGAAACGGTCGAATGAACATCGTTGACCCAAGTTTCCCCAGTGTTGCTGGTGACTGTTGTAACCTGCGTATTACTAAGGCTTGCTATAACCACCAAGAAGTTTCCAGCCTGAACACCAGTAATGGTGATTACCCCCTGACCTTGCATTGGAGTATAAGTCGTACCATCTACCACTACGCTGGGATCATTCGGACTGATCTTCCCAGCAACTCTGACAAAAGCTGGCGCAGCGTATGCGGGGGTTGCGCTTGCTCCCGCCAAAACACATATGATTATTAAAAATAATATTTTTGTATTTAAAAATTTGGCCATAAGGTTTTTTATTTAACCTCCTGTAAGGATGAACGCACAGACGTGGATGACTGACCGTGACCTCATGCCTGAAGGGATTCACCGCCCTACATCGGCACGACCGTGCTCCAGTAGCTGGTCCTGTCGCTGGACGGATTGATGTGACTGGAGGGATTATAGATAAGGGGCTGCAGACATGCAGTGATTCAGATCACAATGGAAGAGAATGGACATCATGATATACCAGGCGCCGTTCGGATCAGCATTGATACGCTCGGGATACGGTGCTTTCGCCGGGACCGAAAGCGCAAGCAGCTCCCCGACGACGACTGAAGCCAGAAAAACGCATATTCCTGAGCGTATGAACCTGTTCATCCTGTGCCTCCCTTAATGGAGGATAATAAGTGCTTCCCGCCTCAAGGGCGCTCACTGCTTAAGACTAAGATCATATGTAATCTAAAACCAGAAGACTGCTGCGCTGTTGACAATTTGTCCAGTGCAGACTAGTAGATGAAGCTGACAATTTCAGCTGTGTCTCTAAAGATTGTTCATGAGGAACAATGATCCCGCCCGCGGATTTCTAGTATCTATCGGGTGCAGTAAAAAGCCTAAATTATAGGCAACATGGTTTTGCTGAGCGTCTCGCCCGGGAGCCAGAAACTAAAGAAGCCCTTCGCTGAGAACGGAGGGCTTTTCGTCTTGTACTTGTGTATGTCAGGCCGCCGGCTTCCTACCCGCCCTCCTGGCCCTTTTTCAGCTCCATGATGACCTGCTTGGCGATGGCCTTGAGCGTATCGAACACGCCGTTCCCCTCCGAAGCGATCGCTTCGAAGTCCGGGACGCCGCGGGGATTCAGGGCCCTTTTCATTTCGGCCACCGGCACCGCGTTCGGGAGGTCGCGTTTGTTGTACTGAACGACATAGGGGACGGCATCGAGATTGTATCCCTGCTCGGCGAGGTTGATCCGCAGGTTTTCCACGCTCTCGACGTTCGCCTCCATGCGCTCCACCTGGGAGTCCGCGACGAACACGAGGCCGTCCACGCCCTTCAGGATGAGCTTGCGGCTCGCGTCGTAGAAGACCTGGCCGGGGACCGTGTAGAGGTGGAACCGGGTCTTGAAGCCGCGGATCTCGCCCAGGGCCAGCGGCAGAAAATCGAAGAACAGGGTGCGCTCGGTCTCCGTCGCCAGGGAGATCATCTTGCCTTTGCTGTCGGGGTTCGTTTTCTTGTAGATATAATGCAGGTTCGTCGTCTTCCCGCAGAGGCCAGGGCCGTAATAGACGATCTTGCAGTTGATCTCTCGTGACGAATAATTAATGAACGACATGGGATTGTAATTCCTCCCCTGACCTGCCCGCAACCGTTCTAGCCGAACAGCTTGTCGATGTCCTCATCGGTGATCTCGGCGAAGGGAGAGTCCGCGCCCTTGGAGGGGCCTTTCCCCGTTTCGACCTTCTGCAGAAGCTGATTGAAGATGGTTCCGAGGATCTCGGCGCTTTTTTTCACCCGCAGCCTGACCAGGCCCAGGGACGAGCGCTGATCGAAGATCACGACCAGGATGACGCGCTGGCCGATGATGGAGATGTGGATGTTGTCCCGCTGTCCCTCGTGGAAGAGGATCGAGAACTCCTTTTCCCCGAGGAGCTTGGCCATCCCGCCGGTCGCGGCGATGTTGCCCGCCGTCAGCGAGGCAAGCGACGTGGTGTCGAGGTTCTCGGTCTCTCCCGTTGCCGCGATGAGCTGACCGTTCTTGTCGACCAGGAACACGACTTTCGCATTGGACTGTGAAAGCAGCCTCTGGAGTTCCGCATCGATCAGCTTGAACTCTTCGTCGTACATCACCAGATCGGAACCGATCATACGCTCATCTCCTCATGGTCGTTCAACGCAGTTCACCTGCGTGCAGAGTGGTATTAAACCATAGTAGTGCCGAGATTTCAAGGGTTTTTTTGCTTTTCCCGCGCCGGAAACGAACACAGCCGGGTCAAAAACACCCGGCTGCGCATAGTTGCTTCTGATGCCCGTCTTCCGGTCTATTTAGCACCGAAGGCGGACGCCATTTTATGAAGGCTTTCCCAGTCGTCGTCCACGAGCTTCTGGAACTTCTCGAGCATCCCCTCGTTGCCCGGCGCGAACAGGTGCTTGAACCTACCCTGGGGCTTGAGCCACTCGACGATCGGCTTTTTCCGCTCCTTGGGGTCGTAGTTGATGGTCCACTTTCCGGCCTCGACCTCGTAGAGAGGCCAGTAGCACGTATCCACGGCCAGCCGGGAGAGCACGATGGAGTCGTTGGTCTGGGTGCGCCAGCCGCGGTTGCAGGGGGCCACCACGCCCATGTAGGCGGGGCCGTTCGTGGCCAGGGCCTTCTTGACCTTGGTCATGAGGTCCTTCCAGTTGTGGGGAGAGGCCTGGGCCGCGTACGCGACGTTATGGGCCGCCATGATGCGCGTGAGGTCCTTCCTGCGCTGGGTCTTGCCCTGGACCGCGGAGCCCACCGGCTGGGTGGTCGTGTCGGCGCCGAAGGGCGTTGCGCTCGAACGCTGGATGCCCGTGTTCATGTACGCGCCGTTGTCGTAGCAGATATAGAGCAGCTGGTGGCCGCGCTCCATGGCGCCCGAGAGCGCCTGGAACCCGATGTCGTACGTGCCGCCGTCGCCGCCGAAGGCGATGAACTTCATTTCCTTCTTGAGCTTCCCCTGCTTCCGGAGCGACCGGTACATGGTCTCGATGCCCGATGCCGTGGCAGCGGCGTTCTCGAAGGCGCTGTGCATCCACGGCACCTTCCAGGCCGTATAGGGGAAGAGGCAGGTCGAGACTTCGAGGCATCCCGTTGCGTTCGCGATCACCACCGGCTCGTCGCAGGCCAGCAGCACCTGGCGCACGATGGTCGGGGCGCCGCAGCCGGAGCACATGCGGTGGCCGCCCGAAAGGTTGTCGTTCTTGTGGGTCAGCGACTTCAGGGTCATGGGTTTTTCTGTCGTGGTCATCGTTAGCTCCTCACCGAGAGGTAATCTTTCTGCATCTTCACCTTGCCGGTCTTCGCGACCTCGACGGCCTCATCGATCACCTCGTCCACATGGCTTGGCATCAGGTCCCTGCCGCCGAGGCCGTAGATCTTGTTGAACAGCACGGGGCCCTTGTGCGTCGCGAGGGCCGACGCGATCTCCATGAAGAGCGGTCCGAAGCCGCCGTAGGAGTCCGCCCGGTCCATGACGCAGACGGCCCTGGCGTTCCTGAGCGCCGCCCCCGTTTCCTCGTAGGGGAAGGGGCGGAAGACCCGGGGCTTCAGCAGGCCGGCCTTGATGCCCTTCTCGCGGTAGCGGTCCACCTCGTCTTTGATCGTGCCGGCTGCCGAGTTGAGGGCGACCAGAACGACCTCGGCGTCCTCGAGCCGGTAGGTTTCGAACATCTCGTATTTCCGGCCGAAGAGCTTCGCGAACTCCAGGGAAACGTCCTGGATGACCTTCTTGGCGTTCAGCATGGCCTCGTGCTGGGCACGCTTGTGCTCCATGTAGTAGTCCGTCAGCACCAGGGCGCCGATGCTCTTCGGATTGTCGATATCGAGGAGCGGATCGACGGCGATGTACTCGCCGATGAACTTCTTGACGTCGGCGTCGGCGATGTACTGCATGCTTTCGATGGAGTGGCTGATGATGAACCCGTCCATGTTGACCGCGATGGGGAGCCGTACGTCCTTGTGCTCGGCGATGCGGTAGGCCATGATGGTGTTGTCGTAGGCCTCCTGGGCGTTCTCGGAGAACAGCTGGATCCAGCCGCAGTCGCGCATGCCCATGCCGTCCGAATGATCTCCATGGATGTTCAGGGGCGCCGACAGCGCCCGGTTCACGAGGGCCATCAGGATCGGCAGCCGGTAGCCCGAGGCGATGTGCAGCATCTCCCACA
>JAGVOT010000054.1 GCA_020052615.1 Nitrospirota bacterium
CCGTTTGGCGCGGATGCCCGTCGGCCGCGGCTTGCCGATCGCCTGGTTCGCCACCTGCCGTGCGACATCCAGAAGCGTTTCCTTGTAGGTTACCTCGTCGGCCAGGCCGATCTCCTTCGCTTTTTTCGCGTAGACGCTTTTGCCCGGCAGGATCATTTCGAGGGAGTTGGCGAGCCCGACGAGCCGCGGGAGCCGCTGGGTGCCGCCGAAACCGGGGATGATGCCGATCTTCACCTCGGGAGGCCCGAGGGCCGTCCTCGGGTCGTTGCTGATCACGCGATGGGAGCAGGCAAGGGCAAGCTCCAAACCTCCGCCCAGGCAGGGGCCGTGGATGGCGGCGACGGTCGGGATTGTCAGCGACTCGAGCTTGCTCAGGACCGACTGGCCTTTGCGGCTCAGTTCCTCGCCCCTGCTCGCGTCGGTGATGTCCCGGATCTCGGCAATGTCGGCGCCGGCGATGAAGATGTCGGGTTTGCCGCTCCTGATGATCAGCGCCCTGATCCCATGATCTGCCGTGAGATCCACAAGGACCTGATCCAGCTCGTTCATCACCGCAGTGGTGAGCTTGTTGACCTTCTCTCCCGGCAGGTCGAAGGTCAGGACGGCGATGCCGTTTTTATCTATTGCATGGCTGAATGCGGACATGGCAAGAACCTCGCGACAGATTTATGAAAGAAAAGAAAAAGGCAAAAGCATTTTACCGCAGAGAAAACCTGAAAACGATTTCTTAAACGGCATACAGAAATATGTTCTGTTTCGTGTTTGACACATCTCAGCGGTCTGCGGTGAAGATATGCTTACATTCTCTCCACGATCATCGTTCCGCCCTGACCGCCGCCGATGCACAGGGTGGCAAGGCCGGTGGAGAGTCCGCGCCGCTCCATTTCCTTGAGCAGCGTGATCACGATGCGAAGGCCCGACGATCCGACGGGATGGCCGAGGGCGATGGCGCCGCCGTTCACGTTCAGGATCTCCCGCCGGAATTCGCCGATGGGCTTTTCCCCCGGCAGGTGTTTGTGAAAGAACTCCTTCGACACCGCCGCCTTTTCGCAGGCGATCACCTGGGCGGCGAAGGCCTCGTTCAGCTCGATGAGCTCGATGTCCGACAGCTTCATGCCCGCCAGCTTCAGCGCCTTGTGCGTTGAAAATACCGGGCCGAGCCCCATCCGTGACGGGTCGTTCCCGGCAAAGGCGAAGGCCCTGATGCGCCCCAGGGCCTTGTGTCCCCGTTCCTTCGCCCGCTCCGCGCCCATAATGATGGCCGCTGCGCCGCCATCGGTGATGGGTGACGAGTTCCCCGGCGTCACGGTGCCGTATTTCCTGTCAAAGTAGGGCTTGAGCCGGGCCAGGTCATCCATGGTCTGATGCTTGCGGGGGCCGACATCCTCCTCGACCGGTTCGAACTTCGGCGGAACGTAAACGGGGGCGATCTCGTTCCTGAACTTGCCGGCCTCGTTCGCTAGGGCCCATTTCTGGTGGCTCCAGAGGGAGAATTCGTCCTGTTCCCGCCGGGTGGTCCCGAAATCCCGGGCAAGGTTCTCGGCGGTCTGTCCCATGTTCAGTCCCGAGATAGGGTCCGTAAGGCCCAGGGTGAGCCCTGCCACCGGCACCAGGTCCTTTGGCCTGATGGAGAGCGCAGCCGTTGCCTTGCCGAAGAGAGATTTTGACCTGCCGATCTTTGTGAATATCTCTTTCAGCCGTTTCGTCGTGTAAAATCCGAAGTTGGACATGGATTCCACCCCGGCGACGAGAACGGTGTCCGAAAGTCCCGCTCCGATCTGCCCATAGGCGCTTGCCATTGCCTGCATGCCTGACGCACAATTGCGCTGTACGCTGTAGGCGGGAACGCGCAGGGGGATGCCGGCCCGGAGCGCGATGACCCGGCCGATATTCGCCGCCTCTGCCGGCATGCCGGCGTTTCCCACGATCACCTCGTCCACCTGCTCCGCGTCGATGCCGGTCCGGGCCACGATCTCCTTGAGTATGAAGGCGCCCAGCGCATCTGCGGTCAGATCCTTCAAGGCCGTGCCTGCCTTGGCGTAAGGTGTCCGGATCCCGTCTATGATGACGATGTCTTTCATTACAACCTCTTTCGCGATACGTGAGAAGAAGCTTCATGTTTCACGTCTCACGTCCGACTTCTATCGCCTCACGTCTAACGTTTCACATTGCGTTCAGATCTTCTCCTTGATGCCGTGCTTTGCCCGCTCCTCGTCGCGCAGGACCCGGCGGAGGACCTTGCCGACGAGGGTCTTCGGGAGCTGGTCGCGGAACTCCACTTCCTTCGGGACCTTGAACTTGGACAGCTCGACCTTGCAGAACTCGATGATTTCCGCCGCCGTGGCGGTCTGACCCTCTTTCAGCACGATATAGGCCTTGATCTTCTCTCCCATGAACTCCTCGTGCGGGAGGCCAATGACCACGGAGTCCTTCACTTTGGGATGGGTGAAAAGCACTTCCTCGATCTCCCGGGGATAAACGTTCTCCCCGACGGTCTTGATCATGTCCTTGATGCGGTCCACGATCATGAAATATCCCTCCGGATCCATCTTCGCGATATCGCCCGTGTGGAGCCATCCGCCCCGGAGTGTCTTCGCCGTCTCATCCGGCTTGTTCCAGTAGCCTTTCATGACCTGCGGTCCCCGGACGACCAGTTCGCCTGCCTCGCCGAGGGGCAGTTCCCGCGTTCCCGTCTCGACGTCCATGATCTTCGCCTCGGTGTCGGGCCAGGGCAGGCCGATGGTGCCGGTCTTCCGCCTGCCGAAAATGGGGTTCGCATGGGTGACCGGTGACGCCTCGGTCAGCCCGTAGCCTTCCACGATCCGCGCCTTGGTGAGCTGTTCGAACATGTCCTGCACCTCGTGCATGAGCGGTCCGGCGCCGCTGATTGCCGCCTTGATGGAGGTCAGGTCGTACTTCTTGATCTTCCGAAAGTGTCCGATGGCCTGATACATGGCCTGGATGCCGGGGAAGACCGTGGGGCGGTGCTTCTGGATCGCATCGAGCACTTCCTTCGTATGGAACTTCGGCAGCATGATGAGCTCGGCGCCGATGAGAAGGCCGAGGTTCATTGCCGTGGTCATGCCGTAGACATGGAAGAAGGGGATGACCGAGAGGATGCGCTCTTCGCCCTCGTTCCGAACGGTGAGCCAGGTCCTGCACTGCACGGCGTTCACGACCAGGTTCCGGTGGGTCAGGATGGCCCCCTTGGGAATCCCCGTAGTTCCTCCGGTGTACTGGAGGATGGCCGTATCCTGAGCGGAGACGGGAACGTCAGGCCGGGCATCGGACGCATGGGTGACAAGCTCGACGAAATCATGGATCGGCGGGACCCGTTTGACCGATACCCATTGCTTCTCGATCTTCGCCTTGATCGGGTACAGCAGGTTCAACGGAAAGGGGAGATAATCCTTGATGCCGCAGAGGATGAGGGTCTTGACCGAGGTCTTCGGGAGCGCCTGGCTGATGACCGGGTAGAACATGTCCACGGCGACAAGGACCTCAGCGCCGCTGTCCTTGAGCTGAACTTCGAGCTCGTGCGCGTGATAGAGGGGATTGGTCGTGACGGCGATGGCCCCGAGTCGCAGGGTCCCGTAGTAGGCGATGACCATCTGGGGGATGTTGGGGAGCATGAGCGCGACGCGGTCGCCCTTTTTCACCCCGAGGCCCGCCAAGGCATGGGAAAAACGGTTGACCAGCCGGTCGAGTTCGGCATAGGTGATCTTTGTACCGAAGAACAGCAGCGCGGTATGGTCGGGGAATTTGCGGGTCGTTTCCTCAAGGACTCCGCCGAGGGTCAGGTCCGGATAGGTCAGCGTTGCCGATACACCCGGCTCGTAGAACTGGACCCAGGGAGGCGACTGCGTTTTTCTGGCGGCATCCGTAGTGATATCCATCGTGAACCTCCTTGTCGTCGGCCGGATAAGAATGCTGCAGATGGCGTGCTGCAATATTGAGGATAAAATCAGTCCTTAATATTCTATCCTTATTATATCACCTTCGGGAGAGTTCAGGGGGTGGTCAGCGGCGGGGCCTGGAGGACCGGTCAGGCGTGCGCCGTCTGGCGGGTTGAGAAGGACGCAGCGCGCGTTCCTGTTCGCTCTTCTGACGTTCCTCGTGCGTTCGCCGGATTTCCCGCACGTACAGGCTCTCTTCGGCCCATTCGACGGGTATCTTCTGGCCGATGTACGCTTCGATGGCCTCGAGGGAAAAGACATATTCCTCATCAGCGAGGCTTAAGGCCTTGCCGGTGGCTCCGGCCCTGCCGGTGCGGCCGATGCGGTGCACATAATCCTCGGCGTCCTGGGGGAGGTCATAGTTGATCACATGGGTGATGTCCTTCACATCGATGCCGCGGCTTGCCACATCGGTGGCCACGAGAAGGGGCAGCCGGCCTTCCTTGAAATCAGCAAGGATCCTCAGCCGCTTCTTCTGCTCGATGTCCCCGGTGATGGCCTGGGATCTCCAGTTGTTGCGATTCAGCCGCTCCACGACCATGTCGGCGGCGCGGCGGGTATTCACGAAAATGAGGGCGCGTCCGGGCTGCTCCTTCTGCAGGAGGCCGAGGAGGAGGGGGACCTTCTCATGTTTTCCCACGTGGTAAAGGACCTGCTCCACCTTTTCGACCGTCACCTGCTCGGGCGTTATGGATATCTTTTCGGGAAGGTTCATGTGCTCGTAGGCAAGTTCCATGACCCGGTAGGAGAGAGTCGCCGAGAAGAGCATGGACTGGCGCTTCGAGTAATCAGGCAGTTTTTTCAGGAGATACCGCAGATCGTCGATGAAGCCCATGTCGAACATGCGGTCTGCCTCATCGATGATCAGGTAGCGGGTCTTCTTGAGGCTGTAGACGTGCTGCTTGAAATAGTCGATGAGCCTGCCGGGCGTTCCGATGAGCACGTCGACGCCGTTCTGAAGCGCTGTCCGCTGCTTGTCGTAGTCGATGCCGCCATAGACGGCGAGACAGCGGAAGCCGGTGAACTTGCCGAGCCGTTCCGCCTCATGGAATATCTGGTCCGCAAGCTCGCGGGTCGGAGCGATGATCAGGGCCTGGGGAGAGTTCCCGAGATCGACGGCGGGGTTGCGGACCATGCGGGTGAAGAGCGAGATGAGGAACGCCGCGGTCTTTCCGGTCCCGGTCTGCGCCTGAGCGGCGACGTCTTCGCCGCGGATCGCGCGGGGAAGGACGGCCTCCTGTACGGGCGTACATGTCTTGAACGTCGAATGCTCTATGCCCTGCCGGACCTCATAGGGGAGGTCGAGTTCACTGAAGTCCATGATGCTCCATTCCTGGTGAAGACATTTCGTCAACAAAATAACCGTACTACTATACCATAAGTGCTTGCTGCGGGAAAGGGAAAACAACGGCGCGATGCGCGGAACATCCTGTGTGCTGTTGACAGAACTGAACGAGCGTGCGAGACAATGACCATTCTTACATCGTGCCGATCACCTGCATCTCTTCTTTTGAGGGGACGACGAGCATCGTGTCGTTTCCTGCCGGCGGCGCAAAAGAAAGCGCGGTTTGGCGGGGAAAGCGCATTTTTTATCGAAAACGGCGTTGCGCGTCTCTCCCGGTGATCGAACCGCTGCGGAATCTCATTGGGAAAAATGCGCCGAAGGGGAAACAAGTATTAATGGTATAATAAGCTAATTTCCCAAACTATTCTGTCCCAATTTTTATCGGTGGTGATACAGGTGTTGATAAATAGTCTAACCCCATGAGAAGTAATTTTTTTATTTTTTCTGTTGACAAAATATACACTCTTGTTGTATATTCGTCCACAGAGGTGAGGGAAATTGCTAAGCAAACTCTTCTCTTCGACGAGAGCAGAGCTTTTAAGTTTGTTCTTTAACAATCCGGATGAAAAGTTCTACCTCAGGGAGATCGCCCGCCACATCAGCAAGGACGCGGCCGGGATCAAGCGAGAGTTGGACACCCTGGTGAAGATAGGGCTTCTGGGGGTCGAGAAGCGGGGCGTGCAGAAGTACTACTCGGCCGACAAGAACTCGCCGATCTTCTCCGAAATGAAGGGTCTCATCTTCAAGACGACAGGCATCCAGGGTTCCATCAAGGCGGTCCTGTCGAGGCTGAAAGGGGTTCAGGTAGCGTTCATCTACGGTTCCTACGCCAAGGGGGCCGAAAAAGAGGACAGCAACATCAACCTCATGGTCATCGGCCAGGTAAACATCACGGAGCTGAATGACGTGGTCATGGGACTCGAAGAAAAGATGAAGCGTGAGATCGATTATCTGGCATTCGACGAACAGGAATACCGGAAGCGGAAGGATGCAAAGGACCCGTTCATCCGGGAGATCGTGAAAGGCAAAAAGATATTCCTGCTGGGTAAGGAAGATGACATATGAAGCGCTCCAAGAGATGGGACTGGAAGAGCGAACCGCGGAGACCCAGGAGGTCATGGGGCTCATGATGCGGGCTGAACGCGATCTTGCCACCGCCCGGCTGCTCCAGGACAAGGATGAGGAATGGTCCTTCGCAGCGGCATACCAGGCAATGGCGCGTTCAGGAAGGGCGCTGCTCCTCTCTGAAGGCTACCGGCCCAAGGGATCGCGGAGCAGGGACACTCACAAAACGGTGGTCACCGCGTCAGGGATCATCCTTGGCGAGAAATATAAGAGCCTCATCAACAAGTTCGACCGGATGCGAAGAAAATACCAGAACTTCATGGTCGAGGCGGGAAGCATGGTTTCCCGGTATGAGGCAGGACAGGCGATCCGGGACTCCGAGGAGTTCTGCAGCCTGGTGACCGCCCGGCTCAGGGAAAAGTACTCGCAGATGTCGCTGCTGAACGACGCACCACAGCTTGTATCTAGATAACGCCGCTTAGATATATCGCGGTAACCGAAAGGGGGTGGATACTCAATGCCGGCAAAGAAAAAGGCTGCCAAGAAGAAGGCAAAGAAGAAAGCGAAGAAGAAGTAGCTTTTCTCCTCTACCCCACCAATGATGGGGAGCGCCGGGGGACCTGGTCCCCCGGCGACATTCACCGGACGATCCGCTCATGGTTCATGCGGGCGGTTCTCTATAGCTGTAGATTGATCCTCAAACAGAAAGGACGGTGATCACTACCATGCCAGCCAAAAAGAAAGCCCCGGCCAAGAAGGCCAAGAAGGCCACGAAGAAGAAATAACCGTGTTCCACCGAACGGTGTTACCGGCATCAGCAATGAACAAATACCACGAGGCTCGCCTTCGTGGTATTGTTTTTTCATCGGACCGTGCGGACAGGATTTTTCTCCTTGCGTCGCGGCTTGATTACCGTCATAATCGATGTCGGATCGATCGCGCACGGTGGTCCGGAAGATCTTCAGAATTGCATTAAGGACGTTATGAAGAACGTGTCCGTCTGATGGGGCTCCCGGAGAGCGGGGCACAGGGCGGCTCCTGTCCTTTTCGTGTTATGGCCAAACGGAACTATCTGCAGACCCACAGGAAAACCCGGGCCGCCTGGATCAAAAGGCTGTCGGTGATCGCGGGCGCTGTCGCGGGGCTCGCTTTCCTCTGGTCCCTCATTGTCGGTGAAATGGGCGTCGTGAAGTATTTCCGGATGAGCGCCCACGCCCGTATCCTCCGGGGCGAGATCGAGCACATGAAAAAGGACAACGCCCGGCTCTCCCGGGAGGTCGAAGCCCTCAGGACCGATCCCGCGTACATCGAGCGGATGGCACGCGACAAGATCGGATTCGCCCGGCCCGGCGAAGTGGTCTATTATTACGGCGATGCCGCGAAATAGCATCTTCATGCAGGGCGTACCCCCGGTCGAGCTGAAAATTCGTTTGACATTACCGCGCGGCTCTCTTAAGATGCCTCGACAGCAGAGTTGATCCGGTATATACACGCCATGTCCGATCATCCCCTCTCCATAGCCTTCGTCTGGCACATGCATCAACCCTACTACAAGGATGACCTTACGGGCAGCTATATCCTGCCCTGGGTGCGGATGCACGGGATCAAGGATTATTATGACATGCCCGCCCTCCTGAACGATTTTCCCGCCGTCCACCAGACCTTCAACCTCGTTCCCTCTCTTCTCAAGCAGATCCAGGACTACGTCGGGAACGACGTCCATGACAAGTTCCTGTCCCTTGCGCTCAGGCCTGCAGATGAACTGGCGCATGAAGACAAGGTGTTCCTGCTGAAGAACTCGTTCATGGCGAACTGGGACACGATGATCCGTCCCTATCCCGCGTACTGGCGGCTCCTGGACCGGCGGGGGAAGAGCGTATCGCCCAATGATCTTGAGAATGCCACGCGGTATTTCACGAACCAGGACTATCGCGACCTGCAGGTGTGGTTCAACCTAACGTGGTTCGATCCGCTGTTCAAGCAGAACGATCCGCTCATAAAGGGATTGCTCGAAAAGGGGTCCGGATTCACCGAGGACGAGAAGCGTCTTCTCCTCAAAAAACAGCGCGAGGTCATGGCGCTCATTATCCCGGAGTATAAAAAGCTGGCGGAGCAGGGCAGGATCGAACTTACCACGACCCCGTTCTACCATCCCATCCTGCCGCTCCTGGCAGACACGGACCTTGCCCGCGTCGCGACGCCTGATATACACCTGCCCATGAACCGATTCACGCATCCCGAGGACGCGAAGGTGCAGGTGGAACGCGCCCTGGTCTATCATGAACAGCTGTTCGGCACGCGTCCTGCCGGCATGTGGCCGTCGGAAGGCTCCGTGGCCGAGGAGATCATCCCCCTGCTGGCCGATTCCGGCATCCGGTGGATCGGCACGGACGAGGGCATTCTGTCCCGCTCCCTGGGCGTCCCGATCGACCGAGACTTCAGCGGCGTCATGAAGAACCCGGAAATGCTGTACAAACCGTACATCGCCGGCAAGGGCGACAAGACCGTTTCCATCGTGTTCCGCGACCATACCCTTTCCGATCTCGTGGGATTCGTGTACTCCAAGTGGGATTCCCGGAGTGCCGTCAACGACCTCATTGAACGGCTGCATCGGATCCGGAAAAGCGTGGGAAACAAGCCTCACCTCGTATCGATCATTCTGGACGGCGAGAACGCCTGGGAGTACTACCCGAACGACGGCAGGGACTTCTTCCTGGGTCTCTACGAACGACTGAGCAGGGAAGAGGGATTGCGATGCGTCACGGTCGGGGAATACCTCAAACAGCATCCGGCGGAGGACCGTATCGAGCGGCTGCACGCAGGTTCGTGGATCTACTCTAATTTCCGCATCTGGATCGGCCATGAAGAGGACAACCGGGCCTGGGACCTTCTGGGCCTGACCCGGGAAGCCCTGGTGCAGTACGCCAACCGGAACGGCGATCCCGACAAGCTCGCGACGGCCTGGGAGGAGATCTACATCGCCGAGGGGAGCGATTGGTGCTGGTGGTACGGCGATGATCATTTCTCCGAGAATGACGAGGAATTCGATCTTCTGTTCCGCACCCACCTGATGAACGTCTTCCGAATCATCGGCATTGATGTGCCCGATGAACTTCGCGTCCCCATCCTGCGCGAGGACCGCGAAGCCCGTCCGACGGTGGACCTGACGGCGCTCATCTCGCCGACCATCGACGGCCAGGTGTCGAATTATTTCGAGTGGCTCTCGGCGGGATTCTATGATGTCGCCCGCGGCGGGGGCGCCATGCACCGGGGCGCCAGCGTCATTGAGCACATCTACTACGGATTCGATCTCCGGAACCTTTTCATCCGGCTGGATCCGAGCCGGAGCCTCCAGGAAGATACGGCGGCGGACCTTTCCTTCTTCGTGAACTTCCTGCTTCCCAGGGGGCTGGACGTCGAGATCCGCGTGATACCCTCCGGGGAGCGCCGGGCGACCGCGGCCCTGTATCGGGCAGAGGACGGCGGCCGGAAAGAGGTTGCCGCCATCAACAGCGTTGCCGCGAACGAGATCATCGAACTTGCGATCCCCTTTGAGCTTCTCGGCGCCAAGCCGAACGACGAGGTACATTGTTTTATCACGGTCGAACGGAAGGGCTCGGAGATCGAGAAGTGGCCCTACCGCGGCTTCATTCAGGTCAAGGTCCCGAACGAGGACTTCGAGGCCATGATGTGGCAGGTGTAACGGCCGTTGTACCTGCGCGAACAGAAAAAAGAGGCTTCTGCCTTGGTATACGAAAGTGGCACAAGAGTTAAAAAAACTTGAACTTTTTGATATATATGATATACTTATTTTTGGTATAACAAATAAATCAAGGAGGACCACATGAAAATCGATATAACGTTCTTCATCAGCATTGCCGCCATTGCCATCATGCTGTACTGCCTCTATCTCGTGATGACGCTCAAGCAAAAAGTACCGGGCGGCATCGTCGGCAAAAAGTGGAGCTTTCTCATGGCGCTTGTTTCCATGTTCACCGTCGGGTATCTGGCCACCCCGTTTTTCGGGATCATACCTGAGGGCGTCCTGCGCCTGATCGTTTCCGGCATATTCTTCTTCGGCGCGATTTACGTCGTTATCACGGTGAAGCTGATCTACCAGATCATCAAAGAACTTTCCGAGTAAGGGACAAGGCGGCCCCATGGACCCGAAAAAAGTTTACCAGAAGACCGAAAAAGGCGAGGAAGAACTGCGGACCCGGAAATACGGGCTCCCACAGAACCTGAGACAGGTCCTCATCTTCGTCGACGGCAAGTCGAACATCACCAAGGTTCTGGAGAAGGCGAGCGGATTCCCGAACGTCGGCCAGACCCTCGATGAGCTTGCCGTGCAGGGATTCATTCAGCTTGACGAAACCGTCACGTTTGCCGGCATAAAGGATGAACTGATCGCCACGGCACGGCAGACCCTTGGCGCCGACGCAGAGAAGGTCATCGCCAAGATCAAGGATTCCCCGGACACGAAAGAGGGCCTTCAGGCGACCATGACCAGCTGCAAGAAGTTCGTTAAGCTGGTCATTGATGAAAAAAAAGCCGAAGAGCTGATCCGGAAGTGCTCGGAGATCATGTCACGGCTGTGACAGTCGTCTCGTTTTTAACCTTTAGTAAGGCTCTGTCCTTCCAAGTCATCCGCACGCAGCTGATCTTTAGAGGCTCCTTTTAATCAACCGTCAGCGATCATTGCCTCATCGTTTTCGCCAGCTCCCGGTCGCATAAAACCTCCTAATATCATCATATTTGCTTGACAATATAAGGTATTTTTGTATAATAGCACTCTATTTTTTCAGCAAATATCGATTCCTTCTCGGTTTCCCGAATAGAGGCAATCATTTGACATTTCAAGAGCTTATCCTAACCTTGCAGGATTACTGGGCGTCAAAAGGGTGCGTCATCCATCAGCCCTACGACCTCGAGGTCGGAGCCGGGACCTTTCATCCCGCCACCTTCCTGCGCGTGCTCGGTCCTGAACCCTGGAAAACCGCGTATGTCCAGCCCTCACGGCGTCCGACAGACGGCCGCTACGGCGAAAATCCCAACCGCATGCAGCACTACTACCAGTTCCAGGTCATACTGAAGCCCCATCCGGAGAACGTCCAGGAGCTCTATCTTGACAGCCTGGTCCGGCTCGGCATCAATCCCCTGAAGCACGACATCCGGTTCGTCGAGGACGACTGGGAATCGCCGACCCTCGGCGCCTGGGGCCTGGGGTGGGAGGTGTGGCTCGACGGCATGGAGGTCACGCAGTTCACCTACTTCCAGCAGGTCGGCGGTATCGATCTCAAACCGGTTTCCGCAGAGCTTACCTACGGCATCGAGCGGCTCGCCATGTACCTTCAGGGGGTGAACAATGTCTTTGACCTCGCCTGGACGAAGGATGTGAAATACGGCGACGTGCACCATGAGACCGAAGTGCAGTTCTCAAAATACAACTTCGAACTCTCCGACCGGGAGATGCTCTTCCGGCAGTTCGAGGCCTATGAGAAAGAATGCGAAAAGCTGATCAAGGCAGGGGTCGTGTATCCTGCCTATGACCACTGCCTCAAATGTTCACATACGTTCAACCTCCTGGACGCGGCAGGCGCCATCAGCGTCACCGAGCGGACCGGCTACATCGGCCGGGTGCGGAAACTGGCGCGGCTCTGCGCCCATGCGTACCTGGCGGACCGGGAGGCGAAGGGTTTTCCGATGTTGAAGAAACCGTAGGGGCAACCCTGCGTGGTTGCCCTTCATTGTGGAATACGGATCGCAGAGTTAAGGCAAAACAAGGCGTTTCTCGCAAAGCGCGCAAAGGGCGCCAAGAAATGCTCTGGGGATCCTTGGTTCTAAAGCAAGGAACAGGATTCTTTTTGCGGTCTTTGCGAGCTTGGCGAGAAACAGGCTTTCGGTTCTCAGGAGTTTCATTTTGACTAAAGAGTTCCTATTAGAGATCGGCACCGAAGAGGTCCCGTCCCGCTTCGTCGGCCCCGCGCTGGAGAAGATGAAGGAGCTGTTCGCGCAGCTCCTTGCGTCCGGCAGGGTCGCGTCGAGCGGCGAGATCAAGGCCTACGGCACGCCGCGCCGCCTGGTCCTGTACGCATCCGGGCTGGACGAGCGACAGGCCGACCTGTCCCGGGAAGTGCTCGGGCCGCCGAAGAAGATCGCCTATGACGGTTCCGGCAAGCCGACCAAGGCAGCGCTCGTTTTCGCCGAGAAGAACAATGTCAGCGTCGAGGCCCTGGGCGTGAAGACCACCGAAAAGGGCGAGTATGTCGTCGCACGCATCGACGAAAAGGGCGGCGATACGGCGGCGTGGCTCGGCCAGGTGCTGCCGGGATTCATCCTTTCCATCCCGTTCCCCAAATCCATGCGATGGATGGACAAGGACATCCGGTTCGCCCGTCCCATCCACTGGGTACTGGCAATCTCCGGCGGCGCCGTGGTGGAATTCGAACTGAACGGCCTCAGGAGCGGGAACGTTTCGCGCGGCCACCGGTTCATGAGCCCCGGCGCTTTTCTGGTGAAGGATTTCAAGTCCTATCAGCTCCAGGCGGAGCCGAACTTCGTGGTGATCGATCCCGAAGTGCGGAAGGCCCGCATCGTGAAGCAGATCGACGAACTGGCGAAGACGAAGAACGGGACGGTGCTCGAGGACAGCGGGCTCGTGGACGAGGTGACGAACCTCGTGGAATTCCCTGTCGCGGTCATGGGCGCGTTCAACAAGGATTTCCTCCGGGTGCCGAAGGAAGTGCTTGTCACCGCCATGCGGGAGCACCAGCGCTATTTCAGCATCGTCGACCACTCGGGGAACCTTCTCCCGTATTTCATCACCATCAGCAACACCCGCGCCGAGGACATGGCAGTGGTCCAGGCCGGGAACGAACGGGTCCTGACGGCGCGCATGTCCGACGCCGCTTATTTCTTCGACCACGACGTGAAGGTGCCGCTTGCCGATCGTGTTGAAGGACTGAAGAAGGTGACCTATCAGGAAAAGCTCGGCACGGTCCACGACAAGGTGGAACGGGTAAAGAAGCTTGCCGTTCATCTTGCCGGCATCATGAAGGCCGATGCCGCGATCGCCGGCCGCGCGGCTTATCTTGCCAAGGCGGACCTGCTTTCCGGCGTGGTCGGCGAGTTCCCCAAGCTCCAGGGCGTCATGGGCAGCACGTACGCCCTATTGTCCGGCGAGGACCCGCGGGCCGCAGCTGCCATCGCCGAACACTATCTCCCGCGTTTCGCCGGGGACGCCCTCCCCGGGTCGCTCGAGGGGATGTGCGTCGGCATTGCCGACCGGATCGACACCATCACCGGCTGTTTTTCCGCGGGGCTCCTCCCGAGCGGTTCCGAGGATCCCTACGGCCTGCGCAGGCAGTCCGTGGCCATCCTTGCCATGCTCTTCGACCGAAGCCTGCACCTGTCGCTCGCGGCGCTTGTCGCTGAGGCGTGCAAGGGATATGGCCTCAAGAAGAGCGAACTCGCCCGGATCGAGACGGACATCCTCGATTTTCTCCGGCAGCGGCTTGCGGGCATGCTGACCACCGAAGGGCTCCGGTCCGACGTCGTGGACGCCGCGCTCTCGGGCGCCTTCGACGATCCGCTGGTTGCGAAGGAAAAGGTCAGGGCCCTCGATGCGTGGAGGACCTCGGAAGACTACCGGCCGCTGGTGACTGCGCTCAAACGGGCGGGGAACATCGTGCCGAAGGACTTCACGGGCACGGTGAAGAAGGGTCTGCTCAAGGACGACGCCGAGAAGGAACTGTTCACCGCCTATACGGACATCAAGGACCGGGTGAAGGCGAAGGCCGTATCGCTCGATTTTCGCGGCGCCCTCGCTGACATCGCTTCGCTCCGGAGGCCGGTCGATGCGTTTTTCGACAAGGTCATGGTGATGGACAAGGACGCCGAGGTGAAGAACAACCGTCTGGCGCTGCTTGCCGGCATTGCCGGATTGTTCGCGGGGATCGCGGATTTCTCTAGATTGGTGTTAAGCGCCGAGGAATCAAAGAGCCAATAAACAGATCGGCCGCGAAGACACGAAGGCACTAAGAAAAGAGCCATAACTTCGTGTCCTGGTGTCTTTGCGGCGGAACGTATGAATCTCAACTGTTATTCGGGAGGAACGTACCATGGCTATAGTAAAAAAACTCATCTACTTCTTCGGAAATGGAAAGGCCGACGGGACCGGGACCATGAAGGACCTGCTCGGCGGCAAGGGCGCGGGCCTCGCGGAGATGACCAACGCGGGAGTGCCGGTGCCGCCGGGATTCACCATCACCACCGAGGTCTGCAACCTGTTCTATGACCTCGGCAAGCGCGTGCCGGAAGGGCTCGACGGCGAGATGCGCGACTACATGAAGAAGATGGAGGACGCGCTGGGCGGCAGGTTCAAGTTCGGAGACCTCGAGCGTCCGCTGCTCGTGTCGGTTCGCTCGGGATCCAAGTTCTCCATGCCCGGCATGATGGACACGGTGCTGAACCTGGGTTTGAACGACAAGACCATCAACGGACTCATCCGCATGAGCGGCAACGAGCGGTTCGCCTGGGACGCCTACCGCCGGTTCATCCAGATGTTCGGCAACGTGGTGATGGGCATCGAGAAGGACGCCTTTGAACACATCATCCACGAAGTGAAGAAAAAGCGGAAGCTCAAGCTCGACATCGATATGACCGCAGAGGACCTGAAGGGGCTCGTGGCGAAGTTCAAGGCCAAGGTGAAGCAGATCGAGAAGCGCGATTTCCCCCAGGATGTCTGGGAGCAGCTCATCATGGCCCGCGACGCGGTCTTTAATTCGTGGAACAATCCCCGCGCGATCACCTACCGCAAACTGAACGACATCCCGGGCAACCTCGGGACGGCCGTGAACGTGCAGGCCATGGTCTTCGGCAACATGGGCGATACGTCGGCAACGGGCGTGGGCTTCACCCGTGATCCTTCGATGGGCGCAAAGGTGTTCTACGGAGAGTACCTCACGAACGCCCAGGGGGAGGACGTGGTGGCCGGAACCCGGACACCGCACCCCATCGTTGACCTCGAGAAGGAAATGCCCGAGGTGTACAAACAACTTCGCGAGATCACGAATAAGCTCGAACGCCATTACCGGGACGTGCAGGACTTCGAGTTCACCGTTCAGGAAGGCAAGCTCTTCATGCTCCAGACCCGGACCGGCAAGCGCACAGCCCATGCCGCGGTCAAGATCGCCGTGGACATGGTGCAGGAGGGCCTCATTTCCCGGGAAGAGGCGGTGCTCCGCGTGGAGCCCTCATCGCTTGACCAGTTCCTGCATCCCGTCATCGACCCCAAGGCGAAGATCGAAGTGATCGCCAAGGGCCTGCCTGCCTCGCCGGGCGCGGCAAGCGGCAGGGTCGTGTTCACTGCAGACGAAGCGGTCCGGCTGGCGAAGAAAGAGAAGGTCATCCTGGTCAGGCCCGAGACGACGCCCGACGATATCCACGGCATGGACGCGGCGAAGGGCATCCTGACGGCCCGCGGGGGCATGACATCCCACGCGGCAGTGGTGGCCCGCGGCATGGGCAAGCCCTGCGTGGCTGGCTGCGAGTCCATTCGCGTGGACCTCAAGGCCGAGAAGTTCTATGTCGGGAAATACACCGTCAAGTCGGGCGACTTCATCACCATTGACGGCGGCACCGGACGCGTCATCATCGGCAAGGTGCAGACCAAGGACCCCGAGGTGAGCGGCGATTTCGGCACGCTCATGAAGTGGGCCGACGAGTTCCGGACCCTGGGTGTCCGGGCGAACGCCGATATCCCGCGCGATGCCAGGATGGCGCGGCAGTTCGGCGCCGAGGGCATCGGCCTCTGCCGCACCGAGCATATGTTCTTCGCCGAGGAGCGGCTGCCCATCGTGCAGCAGATGATCCTCGCCAACACCACCGAGGGCCGCGAAAAGGCGCTGAACAAGCTGCTCCCCATGCAGCGCTCGGACTTTAAAGGGCTCTTCGAGGTCATGGCCGGCCTGCCGGTCACCATCCGACTCCTCGATCCGCCGCTCCACGAGTTCCTGCCGAAGCGCGAGGAACTGATGGTCGAGATCGCGGTGATGCAGGCCAAAAAGGCGTCCAAGGCCGTTATTGCCAAGAAGGAAAAGCTCCTGCACCGCGTCGAGGAACTTCACGAGTTCAATCCCATGCTCGGCCACCGCGGCTGCCGGCTCGGCATCGTCTATCCCGAGATCACGCGTATGCAGGCGCGGGCCATCATTGAGGCCGCCTGCGAGCTTGCGAAGAAGGGCAAGAAGGTCGTCCCCGAGATCATGGTCCCGCTCGTCGGCATGAAGAAGGAGCTTGAGAACCAGAAGGAGCTCATCAAGCGGACGGCCGACGAGGTGATGCAGAAGAAGGGCGTCAAGATCGACTACCTGGTCGGCACCATGATCGAGCTGCCGCGCGCGGCCGTCGTTGCCGACGAGATCGCCAAGGACGCCGAGTTCTTCTCCTTCGGCACCAACGACCTGACGCAAACGACCTTCGGATTCAGCCGCGACGACGCGGGCAAGTTCATCAACCATTATACCGAGAACAGCATCATGGAGAAGGACCCCTTCCAGACCCTGGACCAGGAAGGCGTGGGCCAGCTCGTGAAGATGGGCGTCACCAAGGGCCGCTCGACCCGCAAGGACCTCAAGATCGGTATCTGCGGCGAGCACGGCGGGGACCCGGCGAGCGTGGAGTTCTGCTTCAAGATCGGGCTCAACTACGTGAGCTGTTCTCCTTTCCGCGTGCCGATCGCGAGGCTCGCCGCCGCCCAGGCAAAGCTCAAGGAGAAAGGCATGGGCGTGGGTTCGTCGAAGTAAATCCGTTAATGGAGAGATCGATCCAGGGCGGCCACCAGGCCGCCTTTTTTTTGTCCTTTTATTGCCCGTTGCCGGAAGGATGCCAACGCTCCCTTCCGTCCCGGCCTGTCACGATCCGCAGCCGAGGTCACTGCCGTCTGGATTGCCTGTCCCGCCGGGTGTATAATGAATACAGGACAAGTCCTGTATTAATGCACAGCAGGAGGATGACGAGCATGAAGATCTTCACGTGTGACAGGTTGAACAGCGGATGCACGTGGTCGATGACCGCGCGCACCGAGGAACTGCTTATGGACCGGGTCGCGCTTCATCTGCGGGCCGCCCATGATGCAGCGGAGCTTTCCCCGGAGCTGGTGGGCAGGATCAAGAACCTCTTTCGCAGCCCCTGGCTCGACGACGCAGCCGGATCGGTCGATGCCATCATGCGGGAATACAACTGCGACCGGGAACCGCGATGCACCTGGGAGTTCATTGCCCAGGCGGAATCCATGCTGACGGGCAACCGGGCGGTTCATGAGCGTGAACTGGTGGGTCGTTGACGCTGTGTGCAGGAGCGGCAGCTCTTTTTGCTGGAATTTCCCCGCGGACATCGAGTACAATCGCGGTACCGGTCCGGCGTGACCGGGAGAAAGGCTGTTTGCACCCATGGGAAATGACGCAGCGAAAGCGATCCGGGAGATTCGCATCAATCCGGTCGTACCGGGCGAGTCGGTCCTGATCGCGACGGCCAGGAGCCTCAGGCCGAAGAAGGAAGAGCCGCCGGCGCCGCACGACGCGCGTTCGCATGTCGAGACCTGCCCGTTCTGCCGGGGGAACGAGGACAGGACGCCGCCGCCGATCGCCCAGGTTCCTGAATCAGGCGAGTGGCGTCTCCGCATCGTCGAGAACCTCTATCCCGTTCTGGGCGATGATCAGCAGAATCCGAACCTCGCATTCGGCCTCCAGCAGACCATTGACGGATACGGCCGGCACGAGGTCGTGATCGATCACGGGTCGCACGGCATCCGGATCCACGAGATGGGCGGGGAACACCTGGGCCTGCTCTTCTCGACCTATCGGGACCGCATGGGGGAGCTCTATCGGGCGAACCCGTCGGTCCGCGCGGTTCTGGTGTTCAAGAACTTTGGCCTGGCGGCAGGTGCGAGCATCAGCCATACGCACAGCCAGATCGTGGCCATGCCGGTCGTTCCGTACAACATCGAGTCGGAGGTCCAAAACAGCGCCGCCCATTACGAGAAGACAGGACAATGCATTTACTGCAGCCTGATAAACGAAGCGCTGACCTTTGAGGCAACGTTCTATGACCGGGAGTCAGGCGTTGTCCGGAGAAAGATCAGTGTCGGCCAGTATATCATCGAACGGGGCAGGCGCTTCATCGCCATCAAGCCTTTCGCGAGCAGGTTCGAGTGGGAGGTGCAGATCCTGCCGTTCGACCATGAGGCGGATTTCTCGAACCTGTCCGCCGATGATGCCGCCGACCTCGGCAGGGTCTTTCGAAGAACCATGGCCCGGCTGAACTCCGTTCTCGGCGGAGCTCAGTACAACTTCTTCATCCACTCGCTGCCGCATGGCCCCGGCGCGAATGCGCACCGGCCGTCCTATCACTGGCACATCGAGATCTGTCCCCGCACCAGCGTTCCCACGGGATTCGAACTGGGATCGGGGCTCTTCATGAACACGATCAGCCCCGAAGATGCCGCTGCCCGGCTCAGGAGCGTGGAACTTGGCTAAAGTCAGGCCCACGGCGGTCATTATTGGCGCCCTTGTTGATAATGTGGCCACGATGTTCATCATGATGCTCATGATGACCGCGCTGTCCTCGACAGGCATCTCCGAGGATGAGATCATCAGCCGGATGAAGGGCCGCAGCGGCCTGCTCTTGAGCCTGATCATCGGGCTGGGATGCACCGGCCTCGGGGGACATGTCTCGGGCCGGATGGCGCAGCGATCCGAGGTCCTGCATGGAGCGCTGGTCGCCGGGATCGGCATGGTGCTGGCGCTGGCTTGGCGGGACAGCGATCTCCCGAACTGGTACGACATCATCGGATTTGCCGGCGTGCTGCCGGCAGGTATGCTGGGCGGCCATTTGGCAGCACAGCGGCGGCAGTCCGGCGGAGCAGCGACCGGAAAAGACTGAGGTGCTGATTCACCTTCTCTCATGACCGATAGTTATGATTAGCTCGACCGCAGACCTGTGGTATACTGCTGCAAAAGCTGCACCTGATCACATGAAATCAATCGACGAAAAATACATGACCATGGCCCTGAGGTTGGCCGCCCGGGCTGCGGGACGGACGAGCCCGAACCCCCTGGTCGGTGCCGTGGTGGTCAAGAACGGCCGCGTGGTCGCAAAGGGCTGGCACAAGAAAGCCGGCGAGCCCCATGCCGAGGCGATCGCGCTTGCCAAGGCCGGAAAGGCGGCACAGGGCGCCACGCTCTATGTGACGCTCGAACCGTGTTCCCACACGAACAAACGGACGCCGCCCTGTACCCCCCTGGTCATACAGAGCGGCGTGAAACGCGTGGTCATTGCCATGATCGATCCGAACCCGAAGGTGTCCGGCGGCGGAATCAAGGCGATCAGGAAGGCGGGCATCGAGGTCGTCACGGGCGTCCTGGAATCGGAGGCCCGGATCCTGAACGAGGCGTTCATAAAACATGTCGCGAAGAAGGTCCCTTTCGTCACGCTCAAGGTCGCGCAGACGCTTGACGGCAGGATCGCGACGGCGACGGGCGAGTCGAAATGGATCACGGGCGAACGGGAGCGGGAGGAGGGGCACCGTCTCCGGGACCGGAACGACGCCATTCTGGTCGGCATCAACACGGTCCTGAAGGACGACCCGGCGCTCACCGCGCGGATCCCCGGAGGGCGCGACCCGATCCGGGTCATTGTCGACAGCAGGCTGCGCATCCCGCTGGCCGCGAAGGTGTTGACCCAGCGCTCACCGGCAAGGACCATTGTTGCTACGCTTACGAGCGCTCCGAAGACAAAGGTGAACAAGATCCAGGCCGCCGGTGCGGATATCCTCTTCGCAAAGAGCGAGAAAGGCCGCGTCAGTCTTCGTGATCTCATGGGCCAGCTCGGCAGGAGGGGGATCATGTCCGTCCTGATCGAGGGCGGCGCGGAGATCAACGCGTCGGCGCTCAAGGCCGGCATCGTCGATAAGATCATAGCCATCATCGCGCCCACGCTCATGACCGGCAGGGACTCGCTCTGCTCCATCGGCGGGGTTTCGCCGGCGAGGCTGAGCCAGGCGGTCCATATCGGCGGCGTTTCGACGCGCGTGATCGATCGGGACCTGATCGTTGAGGGATATGTGTTGAAGAAGGCAGGGGGGAAGGCGGGAAGAGGGCGGGAAGTGGTTCGATAAACTCACCACGGTGAGCAACGTCGAACCGGTAGGATGGACGAGCGCTCGGACCTTTCCGTTCAGGGGCCTTTCAGAGCTATGCAGATCACCGTTCACGACATCACGAATGCACTGGCCACGCATGAGATCACGCACGTCCTCCTCGACATGGACGGCACGCTCCTGGACAAGTACTTCGACGACTACTTCTGGGAGCATCTGGTCCCCGAGCGATACGCCGACAAGCACAAGATCACCTTTGGAAAGGCGAGAGAGGAACTCCTCGCAAAGTACAAATCCCACGAAGAGACGCTGAACTGGACGGATATCGACTTCTGGTCGCACGAACTGGGCCTCGATATCCTGGCGCTCAAAGAGCAGATCCGCCATCTTGTCGAGGTCCACCCCCACGTTGAAAATTTCCTCCAGCTGATGCGGTCGCGCGGGAAAAAGGTGCATATTGCCACGAACGCCCATGACAAGGTCCTGGCCCTGAAGCTCCGGAAGACGGAGATCGGAAAGTACCTGACCGGCGCGATCACGTCCGCCGAGATAGGCTTCCCGAAAGAGAAGCTGGAATTCTGGAAGCGTGCTGAGAAAAAGATCGGCTTTCGCCGGGAGAACACCCTGTTCGTCGACGACACCCTGGCCGTGCTCAGGACGGCAGAACAGTACGGCATCAGGTACATCGTTTACAAAGCAAAGGGGAATTCGAAGGTCCCGCCCGGCAACAGCCGGGACTTTGCGACGGTCATGGACTTCAACGAATTGATGTAGCTAACTAATCATGACACTCCCGTTCGGTCTTCTGTTATAATGAGGGTTAAACGGCGGAGTACCTATTACAACTAAGGAAGGAACATGGCCTTGTTCTGGAAAAAGAAGACATTGACCAGCATGTCCCGCACCTGCGGCTGAGCGGCGAAGATCGGTCCGGCGGACCTGTCGGACGTGCTCTCTTCGATCTGTCCCGTTCATAACCCGAACCTGCTGGTAGGGTTCGAAACGAGCGACGACGCGGCCGTGTACCGCGTCTCGCCCGACGTGGCGATCATCAGTACCGTGGACTTCATCACGCCGCCGGTGGACGATCCTGTCTGGTTCGGCAGGATCGCGGCCGCGAACGCCCTGTCGGACGTCTATGCCATGGGGGGGAAGCCGCTGGTGGCCCTCAACCTGGTCATGTACCCGTCGAAAAAGCTCGATATGGGGATCCTGAAGGGGATCCTGACCGGCGGCTTCGAGAAGGTCCAGGAGGCGGGGGCAGCGCTGGCAGGCGGGCATTCGGTCGATGATCTGGAGCCGAAGTACGGCCTTGCCGTGACCGGCAGCGTCCATCCCGACAAGGTGCTCACCAACGCCAATGCAAAGCCCGGCGACGCCCTGATACTCACCAAACCGCTCGGAACAGGCGTGCTGTTCAACGCCTGCCGTTCGAAGAAGCTCCCGCTTCGCGACCTCGAAGCCATCCTTCCCAAGATCGCCATGTTGAACAAGGCCGCCATGGAGTCCGCCCTCGCCTATGATGTGCATTCCTGCACGGACATCACCGGATTCGGCATCCTGGGCCATACCTTTGAGATGGCCAAAGGGAGCAAGGTCAGGATCGAACTCACCTATGAGCTGCTGCCTTTCCATCCCCACGCCCTCGACATGTACCGCAGGGGCGAGACGACGGGGAGCAATAAAGCGAACCGCGAGATTGTTGAAGGTTTCTGGAAGAAAAAGCGGCAGATGAGCCGCGACGAGGAAGAACTGCTCTTGGATCCACAGACCTCAGGCGGGCTCTTGTACTCGCTCCCTGCTTCGCAGGCCGAGGAACTGGTGAAGAAGCTCAGGCTTGCCGGCGTGGAGGATGCTCGTATTGTCGGCGAGGTTTTTTCCGCAGATAGACCTGCCGTGGTGATCCGCTAAGGACTGTTCCCTCTCTGTCTTTCGCTCCATTGTTTTTCGTCTTGATAATTCGCTGTTCACATGATATGCTTTTTGTGCTCACATCCTGATCCTAGAGAACAGAATCCGGCACTTTTTGGAGGTGGACCATGATGAACAAGGTCGTACGTGTGCTTCTGTGTTTTGCGTTTTTCGGTGTGTCGCTGGCGAATGCGGAACAGTATCCTTCAAAAGTGATCACCATCATCGTACCGTACTCGGCCGGCGGACCGACCGACACGGTTGCCCGGCTCGTCGGCAAGGCCATGAGCGGACCGCTCAAGACGCAGATGATCATTGAGAACGTCGAAGGAGCGGGAGGCACGATCGCCGGAACCAAGGCAGCCGGATCTGCGCCTGACGGCTACACGCTGTTCCTTCACCACATTGGCATGTCCACGGCCCCGGCGCTTTACCGCAAACTGCCCTTCGATCCCCAGAAGGACTTCGAGCCCATCGGGCTGATCGGCGACGTGCCGATGACCCTCGTGGCAAGGAAGGATTTTCCCGCCAAGGACATGAAGGAACTCATCGCCTATGTGAAGGCCAACAAGGATAAGGTGAACCTGGCGAATGCGGGGCTCGGCGCCGCGTCGCACCTCTGCGGCATGCTCTTCATGTCGGCGCTCCAGACGGAGTTCACAACGATACCGTATAAAGGCACCGGCCCGGCCATGAACGACCTCCTCGGCGGCCAGGTGGACTTCATGTGCGACCAGACCACGAATACCACGAGCCACATCAAGGCCGGCAAGGTCAAGGTCTACGGCGTGACGACCAGGAAGCGCGTTGCCTCGCTGCCCGACGTGCCGACCCTGCAGGAGTCCGGCCTGCCGGGCTTCGAGGTGGCCGTCTGGAACGGGCTGTACGCGCCGAAGAACACCCCGAAGGCGGTCATCGACACGCTGGCGAAGGCGCTGCAGCAGGCGCTGACCGACCCGTCGCTGATCCAGCGGTTCGCCGAACTCGGCACCGACGTTGCCACGAAGGACCGTGCGACGCCCGAGGCGCTGCGCGCCCAATTGAAGTCGGAGACCGAGAAGTGGGGCCCGATCATCAAGAAGGCGGGCGTGTACGCGGATTAAGACGGGAATATCATTTTTTTACAATAACTGACGACACGGAAAAGGCTATGAAGGAGCGTGCTCTTTCATAGCCTTTTCGGCTCTTCTCTGTGTCCTCAGTGTCCTGGTTGACGCAATTGCAGGGGAGAACATGGCACTGCGTAATCCCAAAGACTTCTGGACCGGCATCATCTATGTCGCGGTCGGCACGCTGTTCATCGTTATTGCACGAGACTATACGATGGGCACGGCGCTCAAAATGGGGCCGGCCTATTTCCCCACGATCCTGAGCGTCCTGCTGATCCTGATCGGATGCGCCTCGCTCGTCCGTTCGTTCATCAAACCGGGCAGCCCCATCGGCGGTCTTGCGATCAAGGGACTGCTCATCGTCAGCGTCTCCATCATCCTCTTCGGTCTTCTCCTGCGCAGCGCCGGCCTGATCATCGCGCTGCCCCTGCTCGTTGTCGGCAGCGCTGCGGCCAGCAGCAGGTTCACCTGGCGGTATTCGATCGTCCTTGCGGCGGGGCTTACCGTGTTCTGCTGGCTAGTCTTCCTGAAGGGGCTCGGCGTTCCCATCCCGCTCCTGGGCCCCTGGTTCGGCAGATAACATGGACCTTCTCTCCAATCTCGGACTCGGCCTTGCGACCGCGGTGACGCCGGAGAACCTGCTCTACTGTCTGGCAGGCGTGTTCCTGGGCACGCTGATCGGCGTTCTGCCTGGTCTCGGGCCCACGGCGACGATCGCCATGCTCCTGCCGGTCACCTTCACCCTTCCGCCGGTCTCGGCGCTGATCATGCTGGCGGGCATCTATTACGGATCGCAGTACGGCGGGTCCACGACCTCCATCCTGGTCAATGTGCCCGGCGAGGCCGCATCGGTGGTCACGACCCTGGACGGATACCAGATGGCGCGGCAGGGCCGCGCGGGGGTCGCGCTGGCAACGTCGGCCATCTCCTCCTTCTTCGCGGGGACCGTCGCGACCTGCCTCTTGGCGCTCTTCGCGCCGCCGCTCGCCGAACTGGCTCTCAAGTTCGGACCTTCAGAATACTTCTCGCTCATGGTGCTCGGCCTGCTTGCCTCCGTGGTCCTGGCGCAGGGTTCGCTGCTCCATGCCGTGGGCATGGTCGTGCTGGGCCTGCTGCTGGGCCTGATCGGAACGGACGTCAATTCCGGCGTCCGGCGGTTCACCTTCGATGTCCCGCAGCTCGCCGACGGCATCGGGTTCGTGGTGGTCGCCATGGGCATGTTCGGACTAGCCGAGATCATCCGGAACCTGGGGTGCGAGGACTGCCGGTCGGTCGAGGTGCCGAAGATCACGAGCCTGATGCCGACGCGGGAGGACTGGAAGCGCATGGTCCCCTCGATCCTGCGGGGCACGACCATCGGGTCCCTGCTCGGCATCCTGCCCGGGAGCGGATCGATCCTGGGCGCCTTTGCCGCCTATTCCATCGAGAAGAAGATCTCGAAGCACGGGGCCGGGTTCGGCAAAGGCATGATCGAGGGCGTCGCCGCTCCCGAGTCGGCGAACAACGCGGGCGCACAGACGTCCTTCATCCCCATGCTGACGCTCGGCATTCCGTCGAACCCGGTGATGGCGCTCATGGTCGGCGCGATGATCATCCAGGGGATCTCGCCCGGTCCGTCGGTCATGACCGACCAGCCGGCACTCTTCTGGGGCATCATCGCCTCCATGTGGATCGGCAACCTCTTCCTGATCATCCTGAACCTTCCGATGATCGGCATGTGGGTGCGCATCGCCACGGTGCCGTACCATCATTTGTTCCCCACCATCCTCGTCTTCTGCGGAATCGGGGTATTCAGCCTCAAGAACACCGAGTTCGATATATTCTTCATGGCGATCTTCGGATTGCTGGGCTACCTCTTTACCAAGCTGGACTGCGAGCCCGCGCCGATGCTTCTCGCGTTCATCCTTGGCCCGCTGATGGAGGAGTACCTGCGCCGGGCCATGCTGCTGTCGCGCGGCGACTGGACCGTTTTCTTCACGCGGCCCATCAGCGCGACCTTGCTGTCGCTGGGACTCCTTGCCATCATTGCCGCGAGCCTCCCGGCGCTGGTCAGGAAGCGGGACGAGGCCTTCCGAAAGGATTGACCGCGTTACGGCGTCAACGATCATTCTTGAACAACATTTTGACACTGATCAAATCGGATAAGAGCCGGATAAGGGCGGATTTATTACGTTATACATTTATCCGATTTTATCCGGTGTTAATCCGCTTCTTCCGTGTCTAAATGCTTTTTTCAGGTTAATTGTTCCATGGTTGTCGGGAACCGCCCGTATGATAAGCTATCACGAAATATCCACGGCCGATCCTGAATACGCCCTGGAGAAGGAACTGAGGGACAGGGTCCTGCGAAGGCCCCTGGGCCTCAGGCTGTCGGAGGACGATCTCCGCGGGGAGGACGAGCAGGTCCACCTGGCGGCCATGGATGACCGGGGCAGGGTGATCGGCTGTGTGCTGGTCGCCTTTTCCGGGAACGCCGCGAAGGTGCGGCAGCTTGCGGTCGAAGAGGCGTCCCGGGCCAGGGGGGTCGGGGTCGGGCTCATGAAGCGGGCGGAACAGGCCATCCTTGCCCGGAACATCCGGACGGTGACGCTCCACGGCCGCGTAACGGCCCGCGGTTTTTTTGAGAAACTGGGCTATACAGCGGTTTCCGATGTCTTTACCGAGGTCACGATCCCCCATCTCAAGATGCAAAAAAACCTTACAGGAGGATGAAGATGCTTATCCGGCTCTACTTCAACGACCCCCAGGGCGGACGGTGAGATCACATCAGTTCCGTGGTCACGGAACTGAAAAAGAAGCATGGGTATGACGTCGAGATCGTCAAGAAGTCGTCCTTCGGTCTGATGCAGCGGATGTCCCTGCCGAAGTTCCCCTCCGTCGAGATCGACGGTCAGGTCGTCTTCGAGGGCTGCGACATCTCCGAGGAGCAGCTCGAGGCCGCGATCAAACAGAGGTCCTGACCGGCGAAGGGGTATGACGAAAATCATATCATGCGCGCCGGCGCGATGGTATACTTCTTTCCATGCATGGTTCCCAACGCTCCATCCGCACGATCCGGTACGCCGTCCAGATCGCGTTCCTGCTGATCACCCTCTCTGCCGGCTGGGAGTTCCATCAGTTCGTGCTCCACTTCGAGGAACCCGGCAGGCCCTTTGTCACCCGCCCGCCTTCGGTGGACGCCTATCTTCCCATCGGCGCGCTCATGGCCTTCAAGTACTTCGTCATGACCGGCACCGTGGAGCCCATCCATCCGTCGGGCCTCATCCTGTTCATCGCCATCATCGGCGTTTCGCTGCTGCTCAAAAAGGGGTTTTGCGGCTGGATCTGCCCGGTCGGCACCGTCTCCCAGTATGCCTGGATGGCCGGCGAGAAGATCTTCGGCAGGAACTTCCGGATCGAGCAGTACGCCGACATCGGCCTCCGGTCCATCAAATACGTCATCCTTTCCCTCTTCTTCTGGGTGATCGTCGTTGCCATGGGAACCACGATGATCTCCATGTTCTTCATGTCCGACTACTATCTCGTGGCGGACGTCAAGATGCTGAAGTTCTTCACCGACATGACCAGCCTGACCTTCTGGGTGCTTGCCGGACTCGTCGTACTGTCGGTGCTCTATAAGAATTTCTGGTGCCGTTACCTCTGCCCCTACGGCGCGCTCCTCGGCATCATCAGCAGGTGGAGCCCGCTCAAGATACGCAGGAACGAGGAGAAGTGCATCCACTGCCACGCCTGCACGAAGGCCTGCCCCGCGCTCATCGACGTGGAGAAGAAGGATGTCGTCAAATCCGGGGAGTGCTTCGGCTGCATGACCTGCGTGAGCCGCTGCCCGTCGCCGGGCGCACTCGATATGACCGTAAAGGCCGGAGGGAACGTCCGGGTCCTGCGGCCCTATCTCTATCCCCTTCTCCTCGTCGTCCTGCTCTATCTTGTCATCGGCATCGGCATGCTCACGGGTAACTGGCATTCCCAAATCCCCTACGAGCAGTACCAGCGTCTCATTCCCGAGGTCAATAAGCTTTCGCACTGACCGCATCCTCCCTTCAGTCCAAGTCTGATATACTGACCTCAGGTGAGCATCCGCAGGTGCGGACGAAAGTCCAACAATCGAGGTACATCCGCGCCGCGAAGAAGAACAACACGAAAAAACGAAATTTCCGCAGTAGGCAAAACAAGGATGCAGGATTTCACAGCGTTCTCTGCGGCAAGACGTATGACCATGTTTTCCTGCCGAAAAAGGGGAGGATCATGAAAGCCTTCGTCACCGGCGGTACGGGATTTATCGGCAGTCATGTCGTCGATCTCCTCCTGGAGAACGGCCATTCCGTCAGGCTCCTGTCGCGCCGGACGGATGTTCCCGTCCCCTGGAAGGGCAGGGACATTTCGGTCGCGCCGGGTGACCTCCGGGACCCCGGGCAGGTGGTCGAAGCCATGCAGGGCACGGACGTGGTGTTTCATATCGGCGAGGTCAGAAGCACGACGGCGGGCAATGCCGTGCTGAACGCCGGCCTGGTGGAGCGCATGGTCATGGCCTTGAAGCCGCTCGGCGTGAAGCGGATGGTCTTTGTAAGCTCTCTCTCGGTGGCCGGCATTCCTGTGGCGATCCCGGCGACCGAGGACACGCCGGCCGGCCAGGTCCTTCGCGACCAGTACACGGAGTATAAACGGAAAGCCGAGGAGATCATTCGTCATGCTCCCGCAGGAGTCGAGCATGCCATCGTGCGGCCGGGCATTGTGTACGGCCCTCGTTCGCGACACCTGGGCGGGCTGGTCCAAACCATCAGACGGTTAGGGCCGGTCGGTCTGCCGTTCATCGGCCCGGGAACGAACCTCATGCCGCTCATCCACGTGCAGGACCTCGCCCGGGCCATATTCCTTGCGGGTACCGTTCCGGGCGCTGCCGATCAGACAATGAACATCACCGACGGCGAGCGGCGCGCCTGGCTCGATTTTTTTACGGCCATTGCCGAAGCAAATGGCAGGCGGTTCCGGATCATACCCGTTCACCCTGCCCTGGCAAGACTTCCGGCCCTGTTCTTCGATCTGTTCACCGGGATCTTCGGACAGTCTCTTGACCTCCCGTCCTATGTTTCCTATATTTCCCGGGATGTCCACTTCGACAACGGCAGGGCGAGGTCCCTCCTCGGTTGGGAGGTCGAATGCCGGGACCTGCGCGATGCCGTGCGCGACATGGCGGCGTGGTATGCGAAGAAAAAGGAGCAGGGTCATGGATACGCTTGACGCGATACTGGCCAGAATGCGAGTCATAGGCGTCTTCAGCAGGCTGCATCATATCTCCTGTCTGTTCTTCCTCCATTTTCCCTCTTGAAATCTGATCAACAGTGTCGTACTATGTCCCACGTTTTGCTGTTCATGGCCGCCAGTAACGCCACAGGGGGACGGGACGTTCTTGATAAAAACCTTATTTATTGCACTGTTGTCTCTTTCGTCATTTCCGGCGTTCGCCGCCGACGATGGGATCGAAATCGCCAGTGTCGACCGCAAATTCTATCTCCGGGAACGTGCCGTCCTTGCCCCCGCGGTGCGCGAAAAGCGCGAGCTCTACGAGGTCACCGGGTGCGGGGAAAGTGAACTTCGCGACCAGATGACCCGGCAGGGTACGGCGTGGAGCGACGGCAAGAAATACGATTCCGTGACCAGGTGGCGCGTGACGTGGGACTACGGGCACGACAGGTCATTGCAGTCCTGCAGTGCCGAGGCATTCCAGGCAACCGCGGAGATAACGATCCGCTATCCCAAGTGGGTCGGGAGAGACAACGCCCCCCAGGAGCTTGCGGACAAATGGGAAGGATATATAGCGAGTCTCATCGTCCATGAGGAGGGGCATCGCGACATGGTGTTGGAAGCGGTCGAGGATGTTACCCGCGCGGTCGCCCAGCTGCCTGCCGCACCGACCTGTGCTGAACTCGACCGGCAGGTCCGGTCCCTCTGTCATGAACGGATGGCGAAGCTGAACGCCGATGCGAAGGAGTACGACATTGAGACCCTCCACGGCGCAGAGCAGGGCGCTGTATTCCCGTGATCGATGTGCTTCGCTGATACTGCAGGGTTCGCTCGAAACACAGAAGGCCGGTCAATTCCTGACCGGCCTTTTCTTGTTCCGGAACACGCCCCATGACGGGCCGAAAAACAAAAAGCAGACCGGATATCGGTCTGCTTAATGGTCAGGTGACGAATTGCCCGCGCTGCTGAGCAGCCCCAGCTCATCGTCTCGTGAGGGAAGAGCCAGCGGCTACTCTATTAAATCCTTAGGGGCGAGCAGATTGTCCCAGATCCTGGTGTTCTCGTCCTCTCGTACCATGCCGCCGGCAGCAACGCCTTCAGCGCTCTTCTCCGCAAGCATCGGCTTGACGACAAATTCGTCATTGTAGAGTGCGGTGCCGCTGTCTACCCGCAAATCCTGCTCGATCGGGATGAGGGTGCTGTAATCCTTCTTGGCCGTCGGGGAAATCACATCCTCGGGTCTGTACAAAAGATCCCCAACGAACCGCTTCGGGTGCGAGTGCCCCGGCGCTACCTCTTCAAGGTACATCAGTGTTCCCGTGTCCTTGCTCTCCCATGTTATGGGTTCCAGCGTGTCAGCGAGGACCACTCCGACGGCGAAAACGAACAGCATTGCTACTGCTATGGTAACGATCTTCTTCATACAAATCACCTCTTTTCCGAGCTACATCGTTATGGCACTATCGCCTCCTTTCCTAACTATAGATTTATAGCATATTACAAGTTTAGCACTCGCCGGGCTCTTGTCAAGGACGATCCCGGGAAAGGGCCATTTCGGGAAAAGTTCCTGGCGGTACCATAGGTGGTATGCTCATTCTAGGCATTCTGGGCCGGATAAGCTGGAAAGCAGCCATGGCGCGGATGCTCCAGAACCGGAAATGCAGCTCAGAACGCCCTGTCCAGGTGTCGGCGCATGGAGTCGAAAAAAAAAGCAGGCCGGATATCCGGCCTGCTCGCTGATCAACAGGGGACTTGTTGCGGGAATTGTTACTCCGATAAACCGGTTGGTTTGAGAAGTTCGTCCCAGATCCTGGCGTTCTCATCATCCTTTGCCATGCCGCCTGCCGCCGCACCTACGGAACCGGAATCTGCCACCATTTCATCCTTCATCACGTGTGCTTTGTACAGAGCTGTTCCTGTTTCCACCTGATAGTCAGAAGATTTGTAGTTGCTTGTGAAATCCCTGGCAGGAATCGCGGTGTCGATCGGGAACGCACCGAGAAACACTTCCCTCCCTGCTTCATCCTTCACTGCGATCGGGAACTCATCCGCATAGGCCAGCCCGAAAGCGAGCGTCACGATCATTACTGCTGCTATTGTCATAAGGGTCTTCATAGAGATCACCTCTTTCGCGAACTGCATTACTTCTTGTTTCAAATATAGCACCGGTCTGGTGATTGTCAAGAAGATTCGCAACAACTAAACAATGAGGGGAATTATGTTACGAATAGTAATAGATTGCTATGCTTGCCATACCGCCGTGAAGGGGTACGCGGTCCAGCCAGCGAGGATAGTGATGGAAAAAGGGGAAGATCGTCATGCCGGGCTTGTTCGCCGCACAAAGAACTTCCGCGCCTCCTCCGCCAAAAGAAGGAAGACAGCGAAGGGGATGAGGGCGAGCCACAGGGTGAGGGGGAGCGGAGCCGTGCCGAAGAGGGCATGACCCCAGGGATGGTAGACAATGAAGAACTGGAGCAGCAGTTCGACGGCCACGCCGAGGAATATCAGCTTGTTCGTGGTCCATCCGATGGTGAAGATCGACTCCCGGAGGGAGCGGCAGGCGAAGACATTGGCCACCTGGCAGACGATAATGGCCGTGAGGCAGGCCGTGGTCGCCTGGAGATAGAGCGGATCGGTAAGCGCCAGCGCCTGACCCCAGGTCCAGCCGCCCTTCGCCAGGACCCAGAAAAAGCCGAACATGCAGGCAGCGGCCTCGATGCAACCGAGAAAGACGTACGCCCGCGAGATGACCGGAAGGCCGATGAGCCGTTCCGCCGGATCGCGCGGAGGGAGCTTCATCACGCCGGGCGTGGGCCTTTCCGAGCCCAGGGCCAGGGCCGGCAGCATGTCGGTCCCGAGGTCGACGGCAAGGATCTGCATGATCGTGAGCGGCAGCGGGATCCGGAACAGGATGTAGGCAAGGTAGGGGACCGCCTCGGGGATGTTGGACGCGAAAATGTAGGTGATGAATTTCCTGATGTTCTCGTACACCGTGCGGCCCTCCTCCACGGCATTGATGATGGTGGCGAAGTTGTCGTCCAGGAGGATCATGTCGGCGGACTCCTTGGCCACGTCCGTGCCCGTGATGCCCATGGCGATGCCGATGTCGGCGCGCTTCAGGGCCGGGGCGTCGTTCACGCCGTCGCCGGTCACGGCCACGCGCTCTCCCTGGTCCTTGAGCGCGCTCACCACCCGGAGCTTGTACTTGGGCGTCATGCGGGTGAAGAGCACCTCGGGCCTTGCCAGAACGCTGCGCAGGCCCGCGTCGGAAAGCTTCGCGAAGTCGGCGCCTTCGACCACCACGGGTTCGGCCGCAACAAGCCCGATCTCCCGGGCGACGGAAACGGCGGTCCTCGACGCGTCGCCGGTGATCATGATGATGCGGATGCCGGCCTCGCGGCACTTCCGGAGCGCTTCGGGAACCTCGGGCCGCGGCGGGTCCTCGAGGCCGATGAAGCCGGCGAAGGTCAGTTCCCGCTCGGCATCGCCAGCGGTCGATACGTCCTCTCCGGCCGGGACCTCCCGTTCGGCGAAGGCAAGGACCCGGAGCCCCTTGTCCATGAGACGGCGGAACAGGTCGGATGCCTCGCCTATCAGGCCGTCATCGAAGGCGACCTTCGTGCCGTCCCGGTAACAATTCGTGCAGACCGACAGGACGCTCTCCGGCGCGCCCTTGGTCAGCACGAAGGTCCCGCCGCCCAGCCTGGTCAATGTGCTCATGCGTTTGCGCTCGGAGTCGAAGGGGAACTCGCGGAGCCGGCCGCCCGGGCTGCGTTTCAGCACATCCCGGGCCTTGCTGTACAGGGCGACCTCCGTCGGTTCGCCTTTGAGCGCTCCGCCGTTCTCTTTCGTGTTGTTGCAGTGCAGCGCCACGGTAAAGATCCGGTCTCTCCCTTCGTCGCTCCTCGCGCAGAGTGAGACCGCCTCCTTCACCTCCATGCGGTTCTGCGTGAGCGTGCCGGTCTTGTCGGTGCAGATGACCGAGACCGAACCGAGCGTCTCGACGGAGGTGAGCGTCTTGATCAGGGCGTTGCGCTTCGCCATGCGCTGGCTGCCCATGGCAAGGGCGAGGGTGACCGTGGGCAGCATGCCCTCGGGAATGAGGGCGACCGTGATGCCCACGGCGAAGATGAAATTGTCCCAGAAGCTCCTGCCGATGACAAAACCCAGGGCGAAGAAGAATATCCCCACCACCCCGGCGATGGCCGCCACGAGCCGCGTGGCCTTGATGATCTCCTTCTGGAGGGGCGAGAGCCCGGGTGTTACCGCGCCAGTGAGCTGGGCGATCCTGCCGAACTCCGTCCGCATGCCCGTGGCATAGACGACGCCTGTGCCGTTGCCGCTCACCACCGTGGTGCCGGCGAAGGCGATATTGGAGCTGTTGATGGGGTCGCCCGGGACCGGCTTCGTGTCGCGCGGCGCAGGCTCCGATTCGCCGGTGAGCGAGGCATTGTTCGCCCGGAGCCCGTTGGCCTCCACGAGCCTGAGGTCAGCCGGGACCTTGTCCCCCTCGGCGATCAGGATGATGTCGCCCGGGACCACGTCCTCGGCCGGCATCTCGCGCTCCCGGCCGCCGCGCCGGACAGTGACCTTGAAGGGCAGAAGTTTCTTGAGCGCTTCGAGGGCCTTCTCGGCCCGGTATTCCTGGATGAAGGTGAAGACGGCGTTGATCACGATCACGCCGACGATGGCAAGGCCCAGGGTGAGCATGCCCTCGCCGGGCTGGAAATATTCCGACAGGAACGAGAGTGCCGCGGCTATCCAGAGGATCACGGCGAGGAAGTGGGTGAACTGCCCGAGGAACCGGAGCGGGAGGGGTCGCTTTCGCGCCGCCTTGATGGCATTGGGTCCGAACTCGGCAAGGCGCCGGCCGGCCTCTTCCGCCGACAGGCCCTGGCTGGAGGTGACGAGGGAGCGAAAGACATCTTCCCGGGTGAGCTCGTTGATCTTCATGGATTTAGATAAGCCGAATCAGCCACGGAGGCGCGGAGGCGCGGCTTCATTTTCCCGGTTTCAGGATGATGAGGTTGCAGGGCGTATCCCGCAGGACCTCCTCCACCGGCGCCCGGCGCAGGAGTTGATCGATGACGCCGCGTCCGCTGGCGCCCATGATGATGAGGTCCCGCCGGCGGGACGCCGCCTCAACGGCGATGTTCCTGCCCGCCTTGCCCGGCAACAGCCGCTTCTCGTGCTCAACGCCGAAGCTGTCGAGATGGCTAATGAAGCGGGACATGTCGGGCGGGACCTTCTCCTCCCATTCCACGGGGGTGAGGTGCGTCTCGCCGTGGAAGAACCTTGTGACGGGTTTTGTTACGTGAAAGAGATGGACCTTGGCCTCGAAGGCCTTGGCCAGCAGGGCGGTGAACTCGGCGCGCTCGGGGATGCTGTCGATCCGGTCCTTGACGGCGACAAGGATCTCCCGGGGATGGATCCTGCCCATGTGGACGACGCGGACCAGCGCCACGGAGCACGAGAGGCCGGGCAGGAGCCTCCGCGCGGTCGTTCCTCCTTTGATGAGGCGGTGCTTCACGTCCTCCCGCCGGGTGGCGGTGAAGACGAGGTCGATGCCCTCGGCGAGGACGATTGCGCGGATCCTTTCGATAGGATCGCCGGTCTCGAACCGGCAGTCGGCCTCGATGCCCAACTCCCGCGCCGTGTGCTGGAGCCGCCTGGCGGTCTCCCGGGCGATCTCGAAGGAGCTCTCCGTCTGTCCGGGCTCGCGGACGGAACACAGAATAAGCTTTGCCCCGGCCGCCCGCGCGAGATGTTTTGCATAGCGGCCCGCCACCTCGGAGTTCACGTGTTCGTTCACTGCGGACAGGATCTTTCGATACATGAATCAAGCATAGCATCGGAACGCCTATTGCGCAACGCGGGAAACCTCATGGCGAATAGCCCAGGACCGAGATGCGTATCGGGGCATAAGCTGCAGGGAGGTGGCCGTTCAGGTCAGGGGGAGTGATCGCCGGAGAAAGGCAGAGAAGGTCCGGGCAGCCAGGTCATTTACCGTTGCCGCTGCCGTTTCCGTTGTTATTGCGGATCCGCTTCGTTGCGAACATGAAATCAACATAACCGAAGATCTGTGTTTTCGTCTCGTCGGAGACCTGCCGGAGCTTTCTGATCAACTGGATCTCCGCGGGGGTCATGATCCTCTCGAGATATTCGCACTGTTCGTGGGAAAGGGGGAATTTCCGCTGTCCATTAACGTTAGTTGACGCCGTGGGGGCAAGGAAAAAACCCTTTACCTCTGTGGGGACCTTCTCCTGGTGGGCGGACAGGATCAGGTGCGGCGCGCTGATGTCCAGCTTTTTCGCGATCATGCCGAGGGTCTTGTCCTTGGGGAGATGCCCCTTGTTCAGGATAACGCGCAGGAGTTCGGAACTTATCCCGAGCACCTCGGACGCATCCTTCAGGCTCCGCAGGCCCTTTTTTTCCAGGGCATCCTTGATCGTATCGGAGATGTTCACTAGTTTAGCCTTTCTCCTGATTTCTGTGATGCCGGCCATGCGCCGCCGCCACGGACCGGGGGAGAGTTCCAGCCTCCATCGATAGACCAAGAATACAACAAATAGCGCATAATGGCAAGAATAAATTGTTGTTCAGTGATATTTTTTTTGGTATTCCGATCAGTAAGCGAGGGCTTTCCCCGGAGTTGTCGGGGAGCTTTTTACGAAGGGACCGCATTTTTCGGTCCGGGACACATACGGCCGCATGGTTTCTTCTTTATAAAGGATTCGGGCCGGTGATAGAATGGCGGCACCTGTGGCTGCCGAAGGACGGACATATGATCACGGCTACACGGTCCGGTGGCGGTCCTCAACGGCCCTGTTGAAGAGGACGGGCTCCTGCACCTGTCACGGCGTGGTGTTTGCCGGCGGCGTGCTCGGCACGGTCAAGCTGCTCGCGGCGCTGGCGGAACGGGCGATGAGCAGGATCAGACCGAAGAGGGCCTGACAGTGGGACAATCAAGTACGGAGTGGTAAGTGCGGAGTGGAAGGAAAGATCAGGGGAGTCAAGTGCGGAGCGGCAAGCGCGGAGTGCGGAGTGGCGAAAGATCAGCGTCCGGCCAGCCAGTCCTTGGCCTCGACAACGTTGTCGAAGGCCGTGAGCTTTCTTCCGCTGAACCTCATGACGGCGTTAAAGATGATCTGTTTCAGGCCGGTGACGCCGACGACCGCCGACGCCACGACGTAGGGCTTGTTGTGCATGACGAAATCCTTCATGGCGTCTGACACCGTGCTGTTGAAGGCGGTGTTCGTCACATCGGTCAGCGTGAACACTGATTGTGGAACCTGCGTCTTGATGGTCGCCTTGGCCTGCTCGATGACCGCGAGGACCTCGTCGGCCTTGCAGTCCGCGAAGTTCAGGTGCAGGATCTTCTTTCCCTTGTGTTGGATGAACTGTACCCGTTCCATGGCGGCCCTCCAATTATCAGCAAGTTTATAGCATACTTGTCAGTCTTATTCAAGGCCACTCTGCCGGCGCCGGCAGAAAATTCCTTTGCCAGTTCGATAAAAAAACCTTATCATTAAAGCTCCCTGCAATCCCGCCCCGGCGGGACAGGGAATCTTCGATCCTCAAGGTAATGATAATTGTATTGTTATCGCTCGCCGATCCCGCGGACAACTGCGGGGAATGCGCCCGCTCTTGACCATGCAAATTGAGAAACTAAGCCTGCACCACATGGACGCGCTTGCGCCGCTGCTCCGGGCGATCACCGTGCCGATCTCGGAATACTGCTTTGCGAACCTCTATCTCTTTCGCGAGAGCCACGGGTACGAGGTCCTGTCGGACGGCGGCATCTTCATCAAAGGCAGGACCTATGACGGCTTCACCTACCTCATGCCGACGGTCTCCGCCTCGCAGCTCGACGCGGCCCGCCTGCAGCAGCTCCTGCGGGACGTCGACTTCCTCTTTCCCGTCCCCGAGGAGTGGCTCGGGGCATTCGACCCCGCCCAGTATGAGGTCTCGTTCCGCGAGGGCGACGCCGATTACCTTTACACCGTGGAGAAGATGAGCACCCTTGCCGGCCGAAAGCTCCACAAGAAGAGAAATCTTCTAAAACAGTTCGTCGAGTCCTACAGGCATGAAGCCCTGCCGCTGACCACGTCCAGGCTGGTCGACGCCCGGCTGGTCCTCGACGGCTGGCAGAAGGAATCGAACCGCGACGCGGGTCAGACGGATTTCGGTCCCTGCCGCGAGGCCCTCGACCGGTACGAAGAACTGGTCCTGTGCGGCGGCATCACCTACGCGGAGGGGGAACCGGCCGGGTTTGTCCTGGGCGAGGAGGTCAACGATGAGACCTACGTCCTGCACTTCGCCAAGGCGCTCACGAAGTTCAAGGGCGTCTACCAGTTCATGTTCAACAACTTCGCGAAGATACTGCCGCCGAAATACAAATATCTGAACCTGGAGCAGGACCTGGACAAGGAGAACCTGCGGGTCTTTAAATCGTCCTACGTCCCCGATGCATTGGTGAAAAAGGCGCGGGTGCGGCTGCGGCGGTAGTCATGCCTGCTGTTCGGCCATTGAGGTCCTGACCATAACACGACGGAAGGGGGTACATCTGTATGGCTCACAAGAAGATCACCATGGAGCACGATAAAAAGATCGCTCTTGTCGCGCACGACAACAAGAAGCGTGATCTCGTGGAATGGGCAAAATACAATCGGGTGCTCCTGGCCCACCATACGATATATGCAACAGGAACGACCGGCGAGCTGCTGGAACAGGAACTCGGTTTTACCATTTCCAAGCTACAGAGCGGCCCGCTGGGCGGCGATCAGCAGATCGGCGCCAGGATCGCGAGCGGTGAGATCGACTTTCTTATCTTCTTCTGGGACCCCCTCGAGCCGCAGCCCCACGATCCCGATGTCAAGGCGCTCCTGCGGCTGGCGGTCGTCTGGAACATTCCGATCGCCTGCAATCGCGCCTCGGCGGATTTCATGATCTCCTCCCCCCTGATGGACGATGATTATGATCGTCTTGTGCCCGATTACGATGTCTATCTGACCCGGAGGATACCGGGGAACGAATAAACCGGACAAGGGGGGGTGTCGCGGCTCAGATGGGAAAATTGCGCAGGAGCCGGTCGTAGATCAAATTCCACTCAGGGAAAAAAGTTTTGACAGGATAGCTGGATTGACAGGATTTTCACGATGAAATCTTTTTTATCGGACCTTATCCCGATCAGGGTTGTACCCGCATAAAAACAAGGAGACGATCCTCATGAATCCCCGCGAAATTGAACAGCGTATTGCTGCCATCGAAGCGCGTCTTTCAGGCATCGAGGCGCATCTTTTGCGACAGGCGCCCCAGGCGCCGACGGCCGCCCGGCCGCAGCTGTCCGAGACCTCACGCGCAGCCCGGCCAGGCGTTTCCCCTGCGCTCCCTGCGCAACCGCTCAAGGAATCAAAACTTATCGGCAACATCCTCGGGTGGGGCGGGGCCATCGCGCTCCTGCTGGCGGCGTCGTATCTCATCCGGCTGGCGATCGACAGCGGGTGGCTGACGCCGATCAGGCAGACAGCCTTCGCGGCCGTTTTCGGGATGGTGCTGATCGCCTCCGGTTTTGTTCTCCGAAAGAACGACCGCGACTATGCCGGCCTGCTTCCGGCCGCAGGCGTCGCCGTCCTTTTCCTCACGATTTACGGCGGGCACCTGTACCATCACCTCCTCGGAGCTCAGGAGGCTGGCGCTGCCGTCATCATCGTGTGCGCCGCCTCGCTGTGGCTCTGCAGGGCCTTCGAGAGCGACCTGTTCGCCCTCTTCGCCGTGGCCGGATCGTACTTCGCCCCTTTCCTGCTCAGGGACGCCGCGGGCTCGCTGACCGACGTGGCGATCTACTACTCGGCATGGGGCGTGGTGTTCAGCGTCTTTTCCATCTGGCACGGCCGCAGGTTGATCTATCTCCTGGCGCTCTACCTCGCGCTCATCGGCTTTGACATGCTCTGGCGCGGCCGGGGAGGGGGCCAATGGCTCTCCGTACTGGCCTTTCAGACCGCCCAGTTCGCGATCTTCGGCATCGCGACGGCTGTGTTCTCGGTCCGTCACAGCTCGCCCCTTGACCAGCGGGACGCGCTCGCTCACCTGCCGCCCCTGCTGCTATTCTATTTTCTGCAGTACAGCCTGCTCGTACAACATCTGCCTGAGCTTGCGCCCTGGATCGCCGTAGGCAGCCTGGCTGCTCTCGCGGCGATCTACGGAATCGCCCGCTACGCCCTGCAGGAGCCGCTCCCGGGCGGCGAGTTCCTGTTGTGGTGCTATACTGCGCTCGTGCTGTTCCACGCGGGCTACATCGAGTCCGTGCCGCATGCATGGGCGCCCTGGGTCGCCTTCATCCTGGTGCCCCTTGCCGCCATCGCAAGCATACGGGAAGAAGACGGATTCGGTTCGCGATGGCCGATCTGGATAGCCATCGGCATCATATTCGCGGTGAACTACCTGCGCATCCTCTTCAATACCGACATTCATGCCGTACCTGCGAAGCAATTGCTGCCGGTCGCCAATGCGCTCCTTCTCTATCTCGGCTATTGGTTCTGCCGCCAGAAGGACCTGCTCGGCGGCGCGATCATGCTTTTGCTCTCCCTGGGCCACATCTGCGCGATGGCAGCCGCGCTTCGCCTTCTCCCTGTACCGATCATCGAATCGGTCGCATGGGTTGTGCTCGCTATCGGGTGCCTGGGCCTGTCCTTGTATATGAAGGACCGGCTGCTCGGCCAGTCGTCCCTGGCGGTCTTCGGCGCGACAGCGGTCAAAGTGCTGCTCGTCGACCTGAGCGGAGCATCGACGATCGCGCGGATCATCGGGCTCGTTGTCATCGGGGTCACCTTCTATGTCGGCGGGATGCTCTACCAGCGGCTGCTGGCGAAGAACGAATGACGGCTATGGCTGATCGGAATCATACCCTTTAAATGCCCCATCGTCAGCGTTGCGATAGTCGTGACTCAGGCATATATTCGTGTCAACGTATGCGGGAAAAGCACTCCAATTCGGGAAATTCAAGGACACCGAATTGGAAAAATTTACATGAAAAAAGCCAACCTGCTGGAATCTACTCGCAGAGGGTATTATCGAATCACTCCACGTGGTCAAGAACTTCTGCGTAAAAAACCTGCGGCTATCAACGTCAAAATTCTAAAGCAATATCCTGAGTTCCTGGAGTTCCAAAAACTCAAGGGGACGCGCAGTGGCGAGAAAACTACCACCGCTAAAGAATCACTTGACGCATCCACAGCAACACCCTCCGAAGCGCTTGAAGCTGCCTATGAGAATCTGCGCGATGAGCTAATCGATGAATTACTCGCCAAGCTCAAACAATCCTCACCGTCATTCTTTGAGCGCATTGTTGTAGAGTTACTGGTGAAGATAGGCTACGGCGGATCACGCGCCGACGCAGGCAGGGCCATTGGGAAAAGTGGCGATGGCGGGATAGACGGCATAATCAAAGAAGACAAGCTCGGGCTTGATGTTGTTTATATTCAGGCAAAGCGCTGGGACAGCAATCCCGTTGGAAGGCCTGACGTCATGCAGTTTGCCGGTGCGCTGCAGGCGCAAAAGGCAAATAAAGGCATTTTTATCACGACCTCCAGGTTCACCGAGGATGCCCGCGGCTACGTTTCTCAAATTGGAAGCAAGATAGTTTTGATTGACGGCGAGCGACTATCCCACTTGATGGTCGAACATGATGTTGGTGTTTCAACAGTATCACTTTATCCAGTTAAAAAGATCGATGCCGACTATTTTGATGAAAGCATCTAACAAATCGTTCCATAGATTGCGACAAGAGAATCTTCGCACCCACTGACGTTTCCGAAGCTCCACAAAACTAGCAGAATTCTTCCATTGACATGTGTACCATTTGTGGTACAATGTAAACCATATGATTGACCACCCCTATGTCCTTATCGTTGTCTTTTACCGAGCCGAGTCCGGGAATGAACCCGTGCGGGAATGGCTCAAAGAGCTTTCAAGAGAAGACAAACGAAAAATTGGCGAGGACATTAAAACAGCTCAACTTGGGTGGCCACTGGGAATGCCGCTCATCAGGAAAATCCAAAAAGATTTATGGGAAGTTCGCACAACACTTGATAGCGGTACTGCGAGGGTCTTCTTCACGGTTGATGAACATATGATTTTACTGCACGGGTTCATCAAGAAATCGCAGAAAACACCACAACACGAACTTAAGACGGCGCTTGTGCGTCTTGGACATTACAGGAGAGGCTAACAATGAAAAAAGCACGACGTGGTTCTAATTTTGATGATTTTCTTGAAGAGGAAGGTCTGCGGGCGGAAACGGAAGCCGTGGCGATCAAGAGAGTTCTTGCATATCGCATAGAATTAGAAATGAAGAAAGCAAAACTTTCAAAATCTGAAATGGCTGAGAAAATGCGTACCAGCCGCTCCGCCTTGGATAGACTTCTTGATCCCGCCAACGCCTCCATCACACTGCAAACGCTCGAAAGGGCCGCTCTCGCTCTTGGGAAGCATCTCAAGATAGAACTGGCCTAACCAGACGGTTCGTCGTAAACCAACAGGGTCAGGTCCTTTGTGTTGAAATTTCCAGGAGGCTATGCTACTTCGCAACATGACCCGTCCTCTTCGCATTGAATACCCTGGTGCCGTATACCACATTACCTCTCGCGGTAACAAAAAGAAGGCCGTCTTCAAAGACGACCAGGATCGCGAGAATTTCCTTAATACGCTACAGCATGTCAACAAGCGTTATATAATAAGTGGCTGTGCCACGCTTACTGTCTGATGACCAACCACTACCATCTTTTGATCGAAACACCGGACGGCAATCTATCCCTCGGCATGTGACAAATTAACAGCGTTTATACTCAGTGTCGCGCCCGAAGGCGGCGCGTGACGCGCGGGTTTATCTGAACCGGAAACAGCTTTGGAGGTAAATCATGATATCGGTCAGCTGCCGGATCTTCATAGCGATGATATTAGCACCTGGAGTTTTATTGATCTCATGCAGCAGCGGAGGAGGTGCCTCATCTTATTCTCAGGAGCAGAAACAGTTTTACGTGGATGCTGTGAACGGGAGCGACTCTAATGCGGGCACAATTTCTAATCCCTGGCAAACTCTGACAAAGGTGTCTGCATCTGCTATTCCGTTCGGATCGACGATTTACCTTAGGCGCGGAAGCGTCTGGTATGAGCAACTGACGATTCCGTCTTCGGGCATCACGATCGATTCCTATGGAACCGGACCCTTGCCACGGATTGACGGGTCAAAAGAAATTACCGGTTGGACATCTGAAGGAGGCGGCCTTTACAGCAGCCCTGCTGTCACCCTTGACTCTGGCGAAGCACTCGGAAATCTCTCCGAGAACGGCGTAATGATGTCGTTTCAGACCTGGACAGCAGATGCCGCTACCACCTTCTCCGGAGCGCCAGCGGGAAGCTTCTCCTATCAGTATCCTTCCACGTTATATAGCAAACCGGCATCTGCGCCTTCAGCAAATGTATATCGTGCCAGCATCAAGATCTCCGGCATAACGGCAAAAACCAAAAGCGACATTATCGTAAAAAACGTCGAGATCACCCGTTTCAGCCTGCATGGCGTTCACTATGAGGATTGCATCCGCTGCGAGGTCTATAATTCGATGCTAACCAGGGGCGGCGGCGCGGTCATTATGGCATCTCCCCTCTTGTACGCAGGGAACGGTGTCGAGTACGACAATTCCTCGCTGAACGGCGTAGTTGATGGCGTAACGATACAGGACATATTCGACAGCGGCATATCTCCCCAGACATGGGTTTCCAACCAGACGATGTCCTCAATCGCGATCAGGAATTCACGGATAAGTTCCTGCGGATTCGCCGGGATCGAGGTTTCCGTTCTGAGCAACGGCGGCACGACTAACAGCACAATGACCGGGGTGCTGATCTCAGGGGTGACGATAACGAACTCGGGTCGCGGATGGAGTGGCAGGCGGTACGGGACAGAAGGGTTCGGCATTCGCGTAATAGCCGACAACGAAGCTGGCAGTATAAGAAACGTTAAAATCGACAATGCGACCATCTCCGGATCCATCGGGGATGGAGTTAAACTGGCAGGAGACATCGGGACTGTCAGCATGCACAGGATGAACATTACGGATAATGCCAATGGGATCAGCGTGCAGGAGCCGACAGGGGCAAGCGCCAAATTGCGGCTGACCTCCTCACTAATCCATCATAATAGAGGCTTCGGTGTCTTCTATGACTCTCCCACTGCCGCAGGGTTCGAGCTTTATCAGAACACGCTCTCGGATAACAACACGATCAATATGGCTGTCTTTAATTGGAGCGGCAGCGGAACAGCGAAGATCCAGAATAATATCTTTTACGGTTCATCACCGATGACGCACCTCTATTCCGCGCCCACGCTGGCCGGAGCCGTTATCGATAACAACTGCTATAAAGACCTGATGAATATGATCGGTTACGCGGGGATGACCTATTCTACAGTCGCCGATTTCCGCGCAGCAACCGGCTTCGAATCTCAAGGAATCGGTGGAGATGTTGCCATGACCGATCCCGTGAATGGGAACTTTGCATTGGTGAGTTCGTCGGCATGTAAGTCCCTGGGAAGCTCTTTCGTTGGCGTTGCAGAGGATTATTCAGGATATCTGTTCGCTTCTCCACCATCAAGCGGCGCGTATCAATACCATTGATTTCAGCGGCGGGCCGGATGATTTTAAGTTCGTCGCTGCCTGTGCCAACAGTCGTGTTCCCCTCCTGTATCCCATAAAATCCTTTGAAATCCCTCCTCGACTATGCTAATTTGTGTCCCATTGAAATTGAGGATGCTCCGGCAGGTCCGGAACGGGGGAGGGTATTCGATGCTTTCTGAACAGGAGATGAAGCGGTACACCCGGCAGATGATGATCGAGGGCTGGGGCGAAGCGGGGCAGAAGAAGCTGAAGAACTCCACGGTCTTCATCGCCGGCGCGGGCGGGCTGGGCTCGCCGGTCTCGATCTACCTTGCCGTGGCGGGCATCGGCAATATCCGCATCTGTGATTTCGATTCTCCCGACTGGTCGAACCTGAACCGCCAGATCCTCCATGACCAGACAAGGATCGGGACGAACAAGGCCGTTTCGGGCAAGATGACCCTTGAGCGGCTGAACCAGGACATCACCGTCACGGCCTTCACCGACAAGATCGTTGCGGAGAACGTGGACGAACTCGTGGGGAACGCGGACATCATCCTGGACTGCATGGACAACTTCCCGACGCGGTATCTCCTGAACGAGTCTGCCCGGCGCAAGAAGATCCCGCTGGTCTACGGCAGCATCTGGGGCATCGACGGCAGGCTTTCGTTCATCCATTCGCCCGAGACGCCCTGCCTCCAGTGCATTTTCCCCGAGGCCCCGCCCAAGGAGGTCTTCCCGGTGCTCGGCGCCACGCCGGCGGTCATCGGTTCGCTCCAGGCGCTCGAGACGCTCAAGTACCTTTCGGGCATGGGCACGACGCTGAAGGGACAGCTGCTTGTCTGGGAAGGGGCGACCACGGACTTCAAGAAGTACAAGATCAGGAAGGACCCCGACTGCCCGGCCTGCGGGAACGGGAAGAACTAGGAAGAGATATATTAAGAAGCGCCTTCGAGGGCGGCCGGGACCTCCGGCCGCCCATTCTATTTTTTCATGTAGGCAGGGTACCCCAAAAATACCCCGCCGAAATCCTTGTATTTCAATACCGCTTATACTATTCTCTCTCCACGGGAGGCACTTCTTTAACGCAAGCGGCTTTACCAGCACTTTTCCCCCTCCCCGTGCATGACCGCTTTACCGTATTCTTTTGTAAACTCCGAAAGACAGTATGCTTTTGTTATTCCGATCCGCGAATGACGCGGAATCGCGTACTCAACGGTTGACCGCGGGACCGCGCTAAACCAGTACCGGGGCCGACCGCGACATTATCGCCGGCTACACCCGGAGAACAACCGGAAGTCAGATGATGCCATGAGGTGAAGAACATGCTGACGAAGATGCTGTCCGCCGACAGGAATACGGAAGGATGGATGCGCGCCCTGACAGGGGCTTTGCTCGCGTGTCTGTTCGCGGGAGCGGCTTACGGCGCCGACACGACGGAACCCCTGCACAGGGAGAAGGACGGCCTTAACTTTTCGCTGGCCATAAGCGGCGGTATCAGCCTTGGCATGTACGAATCGGGCGTGAACTGGGCCTTCATAAAGCACCTGAGGAACATGCGCGACTGCAGCAATCGGTCGGATGCCGGCCGGGAATGCGTCGACGAACAGTTGAGCGGGATTAAGACCCCGTATATCCGCTCCATATCCGGCGCGTCTGCAGGGGGCGTGAATGCGCTGCTGTCGGCCGTTGCCTGGTGCGTCAAAGATGACGCGTCGACGCGGGTCCGCGATAACGTCGCAAGCGACATCAACGACAACATCTTCAAAAAAACCTGGGTGGGCATCGGCGTCGATGAGCTTCTTCCATCGCACAAGGAGAAAACCGGTACTCCCTACAGCAAGGAAGATCTGCTCTTTACGCGGAATGCGTTCAACGAAACGGTGACGAGGCTCTCGAACATGCTGGACCAGGATATCTATCGGGGCGACTGCGATGTGCCACTTGCCCTGACGCTGACTCGCATCCGTCCGGAGAAGATCTCAACGGCGGGCATCGCCGTGAACAACAGCAGATTCACCCTGCCGGTAAGGTTCGTTTCGGACAGCCTCCATCCGGGAAAGATCAAGCTCATCTCGAATATCGTGGACCCCAACGACCCGTACTGGGGCAATATCATCTACCTGCCGGGTACGAAAACGCGCTCGAAGACCGATGGCGTTGAATTCACCCTCCGGATTAAGGACGTGATCAGTGCCGTCCTCGCGTCATCGTCCTATCCCCTGGCCTTCGGGAATACGAATCTGAAATACTGCTTCCAGGACAAAATGAAGGGTACGGCATCCCCCGCGCAGGACGCCGGCGGGACCTGCCCGGACGGCTACGCGCTCCGAGAAAAAGGTGATGACTTCATCGATGGCGGCGTATTCGACAATGTTCCGCTGGGTGTAGCCAAGGCCCTGGCGGAACCCTGCGGCATGCAGAAAGAAACGCTGCGCCGGGTAAATTATATTTACATCGATCCCGGGAACATGCGCGACCCGGACGGCCGAAAGCCGACGATCGTCTCGGATGCTTCGGGAACAGAACAGGCGGAGATCAGCGGCGGATCGCGGGGCAATCTGCTGGAGCAAATGAAGTTCCTGAACGGGGCCATAAAAACAGGGCTCGACTACGAACTGTACAATGTCCTGCGGAGCGGCGACTGGAACCACCGGGCTGAACTCATCGCCGACACGTTCATCGACGCACTTAAGGTGCCGAGGGAGAAGATCGACCCCTTTCGCTGCGGCCTGGTGCCTCCGGATTGTACGGCGCTCTTCCGCAACCTGCCGAAAGACCTGACGGACGAAAACTATCGCGACCTGCGGCTGCATGCCGCGGTCTGTTTGCGCAACCGGTCCTACGATCTGGAGAATGCCTTCAAGATCCGGAAGAGCGGCACGGCTGAGACAGAGGCGATCCGCGAGCAACTGATCGCCTGGCTGCATTCGCTGAACGACAGCACATCGCGCAAGAAGAGGGACCGGTCACAGATGCTTCGGGCCATCGAACAAGCGGCGGAGGACGGCGGTGGCGAACGCATGGTCCTGCTGTCCTCGAGGTTCTCCAGGATCACCGGCGATTATCTCGCGCACTTCGGCGCCTTTCTTGACAAGCAGTTCCGGAACTACGACTACTATACCGGCGTTTACGACGCAGTGTACGGCATAGTCAATTTCCGTTGCCAGGGAAACTGTTCCCCGGACTGTCTGGGCAGTCAGACAAGGAACCTATACCGAGAACTGAACGTCGGAGTGGACCCGTCGGCCGCGCACGTTTTTCTGTCCCTTGCGGAGAGGGAACATCGGGATGAGATCGGTGCGCCGGGAGGTCCGTGGAGCTGGGTAGCTGACGAACATGCTGCGAACGGACCCCACTACCTTGCGGGCATTTCCCGGAAGAAGGACCCGATGGAAGCCCTTCTGCTGGCGATTGAGAACAAGGGAAAGGACGCCGGGAAGAAGGGGCCGATGGACACGCTCCTGCTGGCACTTGAGAACAAGGGAACGGATCCCGAGAAGAAGGACGGGTTCGTCAATTTTCTGCGGATCCTGAAAGAGCAGGGGTACCCTCCTGATCCGACGCTCAACGAGATGCTGAAACGGGTCGATAAGAGCGCAATGAGCATGTTCTACCCGCTGACGGCGCAGGCAAGCGTACGGTTAAAGGACATTGTCGCCGACGGCAACGGCGAAGCCGACGGCGATCAGCTCTCAACGGGAACACGGGCCGCGCTGCTCGCCCTGAACACACGGATCGATGACGAACAGCGGTTCGAGTTCGCGCGGTCCACGGTCCCGCCGAAGCAGGCATGGGGATGGTATATCCTGCCGAACGAGCTGTCGGCGGACGTCGTGAACGGCGGCGCGTTCTTTTCATGGGAGCCCCGCTGGAACAGGAACAACTCCACGTCGGTCAATTTCAAGATCACGCCTTATGTGCAGGATACCGATGGAAACGATACCTTTCGCATGTCGCAGCTTGATGTCTACTATACAAGAAAAAGAAAGGATGAAACGATCAGTTCCTGGGGCATCGGCCCGAGCGTGTATCAGGCGTGGCATAGTTATCAAAAGTCGACCAGTCTGCATGATCATTATGGCATAAGCGCCTTCGTGGGGGCCATCGGCGACAAATTTCGCCTGACCGTCGGGCTGAGGAACGTCCATGCAAGCGATTATCCGGCGGCTTCGAACAATTTCTATATCCTGCTCGGTGTGACGGATATCCCCGGCATGAGCTACTGGTTCTTCTCAAAGTAATTTTCGACGAACGGAACAGGTCTGATCATGCGGACCGGTGACTAGGGGTGAGAAGCGGACCGCCAGACATAGAGACCGTTCATGATCGAGTGCGAGCTGTACGTTGCGGGAGTGGGCCACGGCCCTCCGATAGGACCGAATGATAAAGCGACAAGACGGGATGCGAATCATGGGCTTTCATCCTGACCCACGCTACGCCGGCGGTCATCGGCTCTCTCCAGGCGCTGGAGAACTCAAGTACCTTTCGGGCATGGGCACGACGCTGAAGGGACAGCTGCTTGTCTGGGACGGGGCGACCACGGACTTCAAGAAGTACAAGATCAGGAAGGACCCCGACTGCCCGGCCTGCGGGAACGGGAAGAACTAGGAAAAGATACAGATACGCCTTCACGGCCGGCCGGGTTCTCCGGCCGCCTTCTTTTTTCTCGCCGAACTACCTTCATGAGGCACCTCACAGTATTTGCTACCGTTTGCACAGCCTTGGAACGGACCCCTCCGCACCTCCCCTTGGTACCAAAAGTAGGCGCCTCTAGGCGAGGGAGGCTGGGTGGGGTAGGCCACGTCATGCTTGCATAGCGCTTACCCGGCGGAAATGGAAACCGCAGATCGAGCGGGTGATGGCGGGCCGGAAGCCGCTTCAGCAGCCTGCTACTTCAGTATCTTTCGTCCCTGGATGATCCTGATCAGCACCACAACGATCGCGATCACCAGCAGAACATGGATATATCCGCCTATCACGTGGCCGCTGATCAATCCCAGCAGCCAGAGCACCACAAGAACCACAAAGATCGTCCACAACATATTGTCCTCCTCTGTAGCCTTTTGTCTCCTTGCGGAGTGGATCGTGAAAAAAGGGGCGTCCGAGGCTCAGCCTCCTGACGCCCGTTATACGTGGAAAACGCGGACCAGCGTCTATTTCGCCTTTTTTGTTTTAGTTGAACCGGGCTCCTGCTTGAGCTCCGCGATCTGTGCATCGAGCTTTTTTATCTTCGCCACGATGTCCTTCACCTGGGGATCGAGCGCGGGGTTCTTCACCCGGGAGCCCATGAGCGCGTAGACCCGGGCGCCCAGGTCGGCGACCCCCTCATGGACCTTCGTCTTGAGCGCGAAGATCTTGTATTGCCGTTTTCCCTCGTCCGTCAGGTCACCGGCCGTCTTCTGCGCGACAATGGCCCCTTTCTTCATCGCCGCCATGCCCTTCTCCATGCCTTTCTGCAGGTCCTTCTTGATGCCGTCCCAATCGATGCTTTCAAAATACCCCATGGTCGTACTCCCTTCGTTTCACGAGGGCAGCTTGGCATGTAACGCTGCCGTATTGTATACTTATAGTATTAGTATAGCGCACGCACGGTCAGGGATCGGGGACCGCGAATGTGAGATCAGGGCGAAGCCAGGGGCTTTCACGCCCCGGCATTGCCCTTTGCATGATCATGGGGAGGAACGCATGGCTGTAATGATCGATCCGGAGAAAAGCAGCCTGTTGCGGGCGACACCGCGCCTCATACAGATACTGCGCGTGCTCGGCCGGCACAAGTTCCTGGGAGCTCTGCGCGGCAAGAGGCATTGGCCGGCGCCGAAAGAGGTGCGGGAGACCTTCGAGGAACTGGGCCTCACCTTTCTCAAGTTCGGGCAAGTGCTTGCCATGCGGCGCGACCTGCTGCCGGACGCCTACATCGATGAATTGGAACTGCTCCACGACCAGCTGCCGGCAATGGGCATCGACGCCGTGCGCTCAACGATCGAAGCCGGACTGGGCGCCCCTTTGCAGGAGCTGTTCGCGTCGTTCAATGAAACGCCGATAGCCGCCGCCACCATCGCCCAGGTGCATGAGGCGACGCTGAAGGACGGCCGTCACGTGGCAGTGAAGGTACAGCGGCCCGGTCTTGAAAAGATGATCGACACGGACATCGCGGCGCTGAGGTACCTGGTGGCGCTGGGAGAAAGCCTCTTCCCGCGTCTCCGGGCGCTCGACCTCCCCGTTGTGGTGCGTGAATTTGCCAACACGCTGAACCGGGAAACCGATTTCAGCCACGAGGCGCGTTCCATCGTGCTCTTTCGCACCGCCCTCGCCGATGTCCCCGACCTCTGGATCCCCGATGTCGTGGCCGAGCGTTCGGGCGAAACCGTGCTCACCCTGGAGTTCTCGGCAGGCGAACGGGTGGATGTCTACGCCAGGCTGCACCCGGAAGCGATGCCGAAGGTGATCAACACCCTGGTACGGCTGATGCTGCAGACGATCTTCGAAGAAGGGCTGTTCCACGCCGACCCGCATCCCGGCAATGTCCTGGTCCTGCCTGACGGGCGGCTCAGCCTTCTCGATTTCGGCATGACGGGAGAGCTCGACGAGACGATGCGCGATTCGCTGACCCTCCTGCTCGAAGCGGTCGTCAAGGGCGATGCCCGGGCCGCAAAAGAGGCGTATCTGGAGATGGCGCCGTCCAGCGTGAACGTCAACCGCGCGGGGCTGCTGGTGGACATCAAGGCGGTGCTCTACGAGATCCACCGAAGCGACCTGGCGGATGTTTCCGTCGGGGAGGCCTTCGATTCGCTGCTGCGTGCCGGAAGCCGGAACGGGGTCCATAATCCCGGCGAATTCTTCCTGCTGACGCGTGCGTTCGTCATCCTGGAATCGATGATACGCCAGCTCGATCCGCGCCATAACTATATGGGATCATTTCGCGAAGAGATCTCACGCCTCTCCTCGCTGCACTTCTCCGGGGAGCGGATCAAGGAAAAGACGACCAAGCTTGTGCGTGAACTGGAGCGCCTGCTCAGCGATGCGCCGAGCGACACGCGGCGCATCCTGAGGCGCGTCGCCGAAGGCAATCTGGGCAGGCTGCAGGTCCCGGCTGTAGAGGCCCTGGGCGGCAGCATCAACCGCAACCTCAAACGGCTCACCGATGCCATCGCGGCCGCGGCGCTCTTGATCGGCGGTTCGATGCTGGTGAATGCCGCGTCCGACGCAGGCTGGCATCATTATTTCGGAGAAGCGCTGATCGCCGTAGGGCTTGTCGCCACGGTCTTTGTCGGCCTGGCTGCCTTGCGCGGCGACCAGGGGCGGGGCCAGGGCAGGCGCTGATGCTTCTGCCTCCCTTTATCGTCCGATAGCGTAATTGAAATACCGGGAAAGCGGATGCAATGAAAAGCCTCAACAAAACGAAACCACCATCGGGTGACGCCGTAACCAAACTGCGTAGCCGGGCGGAAAAGCTTGTGCGCGCGAGAACGGACAACGTTCATGCGCCCCGTTCCAGGGAAAAGGCGATACAGCTCGTCCACGAACTTGAGGTCCACCAGGTCGAGCTGGAGATGCAGAACGAGGAGCTTCGCCGGGCCAGGACCGCGCTGGAAACATCCCTGGGAAAGTACACCGATCTTTACGATTTCGCCCCGGTCGGCTACTTTACCCTCGATCGGATCGGGCTCATCAGCGCTGTGAACCTCAGCGGCGCCGGCCTCCTGGGGGGAGACCGCTCCCGGCTGATCGGCCGGCGTTTTGGGCAGTTCGTCACCGCGCAGGACCGGCCGGCCTTCACCGCATTCCTTGGGGCGGTCTTTGCCGGTAAGGGCACGGAGACGATCGAAGCGTCGCTCCTGATCAAGGGAAAGCGTCCGCTCATCGTGCAGATCGAAGCCCTGGCCGCTGCTTCCGGGAAGGAGTGCCGCCTAGCGGTCATCGACATAACGGAGCGCAGGCGGGCCGAGGATGCCTGGCGGGAGAGCGAAGCCCGGATGTACCGGCTCACCGAAATGGCGGCCGACGCCATTATCATGCTGAATGACAGCGGGACGGTCACGTTCTGCAATGCCGCGGCGGAACAGATGTTCGGCTGCCCCGGCGCCGAGATCACCCGCTGCGATTTCCACCGGTCCTTTATACCCGAACGGTTCCGCACTGCCGCGAAACAGGGCTTTGACCGCTTCAAGGAGCAGGGCACGGGGCCGTTGATCAATAAAACCACGGAGGTCACGGCGCTCCGGAAGGACGGAACGGAATTTCCCCTGGAGCTTTCCCTCTCAGGCCTCAGGATCAAGGGGGAGTGGCATGCCATCGCGATCATGAGGGATGTCACCGAACGCAAACAGCTGGATAAGGATGTCCAGGATGCCCGGGAATATGCCGAGAGCATTGTGGAAACCGTGCGAAGGCCGCTGGTCGTGCTTGACTCCGACCTGCGCATCGTCTCGGCCAATCCGAGCTTTTTCAGCACCTTCAAGGTCGCCCCCGCGGAGACCGTCGGGAGATCGATTTACGACCTCGGCAACCGGCAATGGGACATTCCCCGGCTGCGGGTGCTTCTTGAGGGCCTGCTCCACCGGAATACCGCTTTCAACCGCTTTGAGGTCGAACATGATTTCCCCGGCATCGGCCGCAAGATCATCCTGCTCAATGCCCGGCGGATCTTCCGGAAGAACAGCGGCACACCGAGCATTCTCCTGGCCATGGAGGACATCACTGAACGCAGGCGGTCGGAGGAGCGGATCAGCGAGGTCATGCGGCAGCAGCAGGCCATTCTCGACAATATCCCGAACATCGCCTGGCTCAAGGACCGGGAGGGACGCTACGTTGCGGTGAACAAACCCTTCGGCAGGCTGTTCGGCATGGCGCCAAAGGACCTGGTCGGGAAGAGCGATCGTGATATTTATCCGCCGGAGCTCGCGGAGAAATACGAGAAGGACTTCCGGGAGGTCATGGAGACCGGCACGCGCAAATATATCGAAGAATCGATCGTCGATCCGGAGGGGAAGACGCGGTACGTCGAAAAGACCGAAACACCGTTTTCTGATGACGGGGGAGCGATCATCGGGGTCATCGGCATTACCCATGACATTACCGACCGCAAGGAAGTAGAGGTAAAGCTCCGTCACCATAGCACCCACGATATGCTGACCGGCCTGTATAACCGGGCTTTCTTCGAAGAAGAACTGGACCGTCTTGCCCGGGGCAGACAGTTTCCCCTGAGCATCGTGATGGCCGATGTGAACGGCCTGAAAAAGGTCAATGATACCCTGGGGCATGACGCGGGGGATGCTCTGCTCCGGTCGGCGGCCCGGATCCTCCTGGGAGCGTTCCGGGCCGAGGACATTGTTGCGCGTTTCGGGGGAGACGAGTTCATCGTTCTTCTTCCGGGAACCGACATAAAGGTTGCGGAGGATTCGGTCAAGAGGATCATGAGCTGCACTGAGGTTGCGAACGGACAGGTCAGCATCGCTTTCGGGATCGCGTCGGCGGGACACAAAGATCAGATCGTTGAGGCCCTGAAGTTAAGCGACGAGAGGATGTACCAGCATAAATCCGGCCGAAAGGATCTGCAGGTATAAGAGGATCAAAAGGCCCAGGGGTCCGCGTGATGACGGGATGGTGGAGCAGACGCTGACAGAGGTTCTTCAGGACAAGAGAACATCGACCATGAGAATTGACAAAGACAAGAGACGATCGACAGGCTCCGAACAGCGGAACCATGCGGACAAGCGGCCGCAGGCGAAAAAGGCCAAACCGCATTCCCCCCGGACCGGGGAGGAGACGCAGAAGCTCGTTCATGAACTTGAGACCCACCAGGTCGAATTGAAGACGCAGAATGAAGAGCTGCGCCGGGCCCATGATGAACTGGAACTGTCGCGAAACAAGTATGCCGAACTCTATGATTTTGCGCCGGTCGGCTATTTCACCTTTGACAGGAGCGGGCTGATCCGGGAAGTGAATCTTGTCGGCGCTCAACTGCTGGGGATCGAGAGGGGGCAGCTCGCCGGTAAACCCTTTGCCGTCATTATCGCAGATGCAGACGGGAGGAAGGTCTTTTCTCATCATCTTGAAAGCGTTCTGGAAAGAACGGGAATACAGAGATGTGACCTCTGGCTCAGGAAGAAAGACGGTACGGTGATCCTTGGACAACTTCAGAGCGTCACCCTGGACACGACGGGAAGCAAGGACAGTTACATCTTTTCATCGATCGTTGACGGCACTGCCGGCAAACAGCTGGAAACGGAGATCCAGGATGCCCGGGAATACGCGGAAAACATCGTGGAGACCGTTCGAGAACCGCTGGTCGTGCTGAATTCGGACCTGAAGGTCCTCACCGCCAACCACCGGTTCTACGATGCCTTCAAGGTAACGCCCAGGGAAACGATCGGGAATTTCATCTACGACCTCGGGAACCGCCAATGGGACATTCCCAAGCTGCGGGTGCTCTTCGAGAAGATCCTTCCGCACGATACCGTGATCAATCGCTACGAGGTCGAACATGACTTCCCCGGTATCGGCCGCAAGACCATCCTGCTGAACGCCCGGCAGATCTTCCGGAAAAAGATCGGCTCGCACATCATCCTCCTCGCCATGGAAGACATCACCGACCGCAAGCAGGCGGAAGCGGAGATCCAGGATGCCCGGGAATATGCGGAAAACATCGTGGAGACCGTGCGCGAGCCGCTGGTGGTGCTGAATGCAGACCTGAAGGTCCTCACGGCCAACCACAGCTTCTACGATATTTTCAAAGTAACTCCCGAGGAAACGATCGGGAATTTCATCTACGACCTCGGGAACCGCCAATGGGACATCCCCAGGCTGCGGGTGCTTGTTGAGGAGATCCTTCCCAAAGATACGGTGATCAATGGCTATGAAGTGGAGCATGATTTTCCCGGCATCGGCCGGAAGATCATCCTGCTGAACGCAAGGCAGATCTTCCGGGAAAATATCGGCTCACGCATTATCCTCCTGGCCATGGAAGACATCACGGAACGCAAGCAGCTGGAAGCGGAGATCCAAGATGCCCTGAAATATGCTGAAAATATCGTGGAGACCGTGCGCGAGCCGCTCGTGGTGCTGAATGCCGACCTGAAGGTCCTGACCGCCAACCGCGGATTTTACGATACCTTCAAAGTAACGCCTGAGGACACGATCGGGAATTTCATCTACGATCTCGGGAACCGGCAATGGGACATTCCCAAGTTGCGGGTGCTTTTTGAAGCGATCCTCCCCCATGATACGGTGTTCAATGGCTATGAAGTGGAGCATGATTTTCCCGGCATCGGCCGGAAGATCATTCTGCTCAACGCCCGCCAGATCTTCCGGAAGAATATCGGCTCGCACATTATTCTGCTGGCCATGGAAGACATTACGGAGCGCAAGCTGGTGGAGGAGCGGATCAGCGAAGTCATCCGGCAGCAGGAGGCAATTCTTAACAATATCCCCAACAGCGCCTGGCTCAAGGACCGGAAGGGAACGTATGTCGCGGTAAACGATCCTTTCGGAAAAGCGATCGGCAAGGCGCCGAAGGAAGTGGTCGGGAAGAACGTGTATGATGTCTATCCCCGCGAAATTGCCGTGAAATACGAGAAGAATTCCCGGGAGGCCATGGCGACCGGCAAGCGCACCTATTTCGAAGAGTCCGGTGCCGGTCGGGACGGGAAAATGCAGCACACGGAGAGGATCGAAACTCCCATCTTCAATGACGCGGGAGCGGTCATCGGGATCATCGGCATTGCCCATGACATTACCGATCGCAAGGAAGTTGAAATAACGCTCCGCCACGACAGCACGCACGATATGTTGACCGGCCTCTATAACCGGGCGTTTTTCGATGAAGAGCTGGAGCGGCTTTCCCATGGCAGGATGTTCCCCCTGAGCATCGTCATGGCGGATGTGAACGGACTGAAAACGGTCAATGACACCCTGGGGCATGAAGCGGGGGATGATCTGATCCGGTCGGCGGCACGGCTCATCCTGGAAGCATTTCGGGCCGAGGACATCGTTGCACGTATCGGGGGAGACGAGTTTGCCGTTCTCCTCCCGGGTACGGACAAAACCGTTGCGGAGGAATCCGTCAAAAGGATCATGGGCTGCCCGGAGATCACCAATGGCCGGCTGAGCATCGCCTTCGGGATCGCCTCCGCGGAGAACAAAGAACAGCTTGCGGAAGCATTAAAGCTGAGCGATGAGAGGATGTATCGGGACAAATCGAAGCAAAAGGAAGCGTAGGCAAGGGCAAGGGAGAGCACGATGAAGCGCACTGGTGCAATCAAGAAAGCATCGGCCCGGATACCCGCTTCCCGCGAGGCGGGGGCGGAGCAGGCGCTCATAACTTCGGAGCTTCGGTACCGCCGCCTCTTCGAAACCGCCCAGGACGGCATTTTGATCCTGAACGCCGAAACGGGTTTGATCAACGACGTCAACCCCTATCTGATCTATATGCTTGGCTACTCGCGCGAGGAATTCGTGGAAAAGAAGCTCTGGGAGGTCGGCGCGTTCAAGGATGTCGAGGCCAGCAGGCATGCCTTCGAGGAACTGCAGAAGAACGAGTTCATCCGCTACGATGATATGCCGCTGAAGACCAAGGACGGCCGCCTGGTCCAGGTGGAATTCGTCAGCAACGTGTATCTGGTCGGCGATGAAAAGGTCATCCAGTGCAACATCCGCGATATCAGCGACCGCAAGCGGGCCGAGGCGGCCTTGAAGGCGAAAGAGGAGGCCCACTGGTCGCTGATCGAAAATTTACCCGTCGGTGTTGTCGTCCATTCCCCCGATACCCGGATCGTCCTGTGCAACCCCGAAGCCGCGCTGGTACTGGGGATGTCATCGGACTCCCTGCTGGGAAAGGCGGCCCGCGACCCGGACTGGCACTTTGTACGCGAGGACGGCACCCGGATGCCCCTGGATGAGTTTCCCGTTTGCCAGGTGATCGCCACGGGACAGGTGTTGAAGAACTTCGTCATGGGGATCGTCCGGGGCCGCAACGGAGAGCACACGTGGGTGCTGGTGAACGCCTATCCCGAGTTTGGAAGCGGCGAGCGTTTGCGTCAGGTCGTCGTGATGTTCACGGATATCAGCAATATCAAGTTAGCGGAGGAAAAGATCCAGCGGAATCTCGAGCATCTGACCGCCCTGGTTGAGATCGACCGCGCCATCAATTTCAGCTTCGAACTGAATCTCAGCCTGACAACGCTCCTCACCCATGTCATCGTCCAGTCGGGAGTTGACGCAGCCGACGTACTGCTGTTCAATCCCGCGTCCCGGAAGCTGGAATATGTCGCCGGGCGCGGTTTTCATACCAACGCCATCGAACACGCTCGCCAGCCCCTGGGCGAGGGCTATGCCGGGCGGGCCGCACAGGAACGCACCATCGTTCATATCCCTGATCTGGCAAAAGAGCATGACAGCTTTCTGCGCGGGATCCTCCTGGCGGGCGAGGACTTTGTCGGCTATTACGGAGTGCCGTTGATAGCGAAAGGGCAGGTCATGGGGGTGTTGGAGGTCTTTCAGCGCACTCCGCTCGTCCGCGATGAAGAATGGCTTGACTTTCTCAAGGCCCTGGCCGCCCAGGCCGCGATCGCCATCGATAATGTCACCCTCTTCGATAATCTGCAGCGCTCCAACGCCGAACTTGCTCATGCGTATGACGCCACCATCGAGGGCTGGGCACGGGCACTGGAATTGCGCGACAACGAGACAGAAGGGCACACGCAGCGGTCTGCTGATCTGACCGTCAGGCTGGCGCGTTTGTTCGGACTGAGCGAAGCGGAGCTGGTGCAGGTCCGCTGGGGCGCGCTGCTCCATGACATCGGCAAGATGGGCATACCCGACGGGATCCTGCTCAAACACGATGCACTGACCGAAGCGGAATGGGTCGTGATGAGAAAACACCCGGTCTTTGCCTTCGAAATGCTCTCCCCCATCCGTTACCTGCGCCTGGCGCTCGACATCCCCTGTGCCCATCATGAAAAGTGGGACGGCACGGGCTACCCGCTCGGTCTGAAAGGCGAACAGATCCCTCTTGCGGCGCGCATCTTTGCGGTGGTCGACGTCTGGGATGCGCTCCGGTCCGATCGTCACTACCATGCCTCCTGGCCCGTGGAAAAAGTTCGCGAACACCTCCGGTCGTTGGCAGGTACGCACTTTGATCCGCACGTGGTGAACAGATGTCTTGACTCGGACGTTCTCAGGGAGTGAAACGAGGAAGGACGAAGAAGCGCCTGCTTCCGGCTGCGGTGAAAAAGCCCTGGTTCATTTATCTGATCCTGACGGCGTCTTCGGGTATGCCTGATTCAGACGCGCGCCGCCCGGAGCCTCTTCTCGTGCCGCCGGAAGACCTGGCGGAAGTGGAAGCCGTAGATCGAGAGGGTGATGGCGAGCGGGAAGAGCCGCGGTTTCCGCACGAGGGACCAGAAGAAGAGCTTCCAGTACTCGTACCGCTCCCTGCCGATGATGCCGAGCCGCACAACGGACTGGACCATGGCCCGGAGATACATGATCCGGAAGCGGGCCTGCATTTTCTTCGGCGGCTGGTACTCCTGCAGGAACTTCCTTACCCGGGCGTAGTAGTTCTTGGGGGAATAGATCGTGCTGAGGATCCTCCGGTAGCCGTTGACCAGCGTTTCGCTGCTCATCTTCGGGATGAAGTTGAGCGTGAAGTCCGTGTTGTCGCCCGTCGCGGTCGTGATGATGCGGCCTTCCCGCTCAAGGCGGCGGTAGAGCCTGGTGCCGGTCGGGGCGTTCAGCAGCCCCACCATGGCGGTCACGATCCCGCTTTCCTGGATGAAGGCGATAAGCCGCTCGAAGATCGTTGCCGGGTCCTGGTCGAATCCCACGATGAAGCCCGCCTGGACCTCGAGACCGGCGCGCTGGACCTTCCTGACGTCCGCGATCAGATCGCGGTTCCGGTTCTGGAACTTGCTGCACTCGGAGAGGCTCTCCTCGTTCGGCGACTCGATGCCCACGAACACCTGGTCGAAACCTGCCCGGACCATGAGGCCCATCAGCTCCTCGTCATCGGCCAGGTTGATCGACACCTCCGTAAAGAGCGTGAAGGGCCGCCCGTGCTGCTCCATCCAGGCAATGATGGCGGGCAGCACTTCCTTCTTGAGCTTTCCCTTGTTCCCGATGAAATTGTCGTCGACGATGAAGACGCTGCTGCGCCAGCCCCGCCGGTAGAGCTCGTCGAGCTCGCCCACGATCTGTGCCGCGTCCTTGGTCCGCGGCGACCGGCCGTAGAGCACCGTGATGTCGCAAAATTCGCAGTCGAAGGGGCAGCCGCGGGAATACTGGATGTTCATCGAGGCGTAGTGCTTCATGTGCAGGAGGTCGAAGCGCGGCAGGGGCGTCCGCGTGACGTCCGCCCAGCGGTCGGACGTATAGACCCGCTGCGGCCGGCCAAGGGCGAGGTCCGCGAGGAAGAGCGGCAGGGTGATCTCGGCTTCGTTCAGCACGAGGTGGTCTACCGCCGGGTAGTCCCCATGATGGGCGGTGAAGAGCGGTCCTCCGGCGACCACCGGGACGCCCGATTGCTGGCACCGTTCGATGACCGCGTCGGCCGAGGCCTTCTGGATGGACATGGCCGAGATCAGCACATAGTCCGCCCACCGGAGGTCCGCGTCGGTCAGCTTCCCGGTGTTCAGGTCGACGAGGCGCTGCTTCCATTCCGGAGGGAGCATGGCGGCCACGGTCAGGAGGCCCAGGGGCGGCAGGCTCGCTTTCTTGGCGATGAACTTCAGGGCATAGGTGAAGCTCCAGAAGGTGACGGGATACTGCGGATAGACGAGCAGGATGTTCATCATGAGCTCCTTGCGATGCACGGGCGGAGATGATCGCTTATGCTGAGGCCCGGCCGGAAGATTTTACCTGGGGCAGACTGTCGAAGCGAAGTGCATGACCGCTGCGGTATTATTGATCTATTATACCAAAAACACAACAACTATTAGTTGCAGAGAATGATCGCGGGAACGGCGGGCACGTTCCCGGCCCGGGGCAGCCAAGGGCAGGATGCCGCAGGGGTTGCCATTTTCTCAAGTTTATAGTACGCTTTTTTTCAAGAGGGGGCTGCACCGGCTTTTTTCCGCAACAGAACGCCACAGCGATCAAAGCGCATCGCACCAGAGCAGATGGGGATGTGAGGCCGGTGCCTCCCGCGCCTGCGCCTGAGCGGGCCGGTGTAACGAGGATCATCATGAAAAAACGGTTCGTTATCGTCGGCGGCGGACACGCCCACCTTACGCTGCTCGCCCATCTCGACCGGTGCGTCAGCCGGGGGCACCGCGTGACCGTGGTGAACAGATCGGCGTATCATTATTACTCCGGCATGGGCCCGGGGCTGCTGGCCGGGACGTATGGCCCCCGGGACGTGAGGTTCCACATCAAGCGGATGACCGAGGACCGCGGCGCCCGGTTCATCGAGGATGCCGTTGTGCGCATCGATGCGCGGGACCGGTCGCTGAAGCTCGCCTCAGGGGCGGTGATCTCCTATGATGTCGTTTCCTTCAACACCGGCAGCGAGGTGCCTGCGCTGATTCGGGGGGCCACGGGGCCGGCGGTCTTTCCGGTGAAGCCCATCGCAAACCTGATAAGAGCGCAGCATGCCCTCATCGAACTTCTTGCCGGACGGACCGCTGACATCGTCGTGATCGGAGGCGGCCCGGCAGGTCTGGAAATAGCAGGCAATGTCTGGCGGCTCGCGGCCGATCGGGGGGGCAGGGCGCGGATAACGCTCCTGGCCGGCAGCCGGCTGATGGCCCGTTTTCCCGACCGGGTGAGGACGCTGGCGCTCCGTTCCCTGCAGCGGCGGGGGGTCGAGGTCGTCGAGGGTGCCCACGCCGCCGCGTTGGATAAGAACAGGGTAATCATGGACGACGGCACGGCACGGTCGTTCGACGCGGTCTTCCTGGCACTGGGCGTCGCGCCGTCCACGCTCTTCCGGGATTCAGGACTGCCGACAGGACCAGACGGCGGCCTCCTCGTCAACCGCTTCCTCCAGTGCACGGCCCATCCCGAGATCTTCGGCGGCGGCGACTGCATCTCCCTCGAGGGCAACGCGCTCGCCAAGGTGGGCGTCTACGCGGTGCGCCAGAACCCGGTCCTGATGGGGAACACCTGCGCTGCCCTTGACGGCGGACCCCTGGTCCCCTTCGTGCCGCAGAAGCGCTACCTTTTGATCTTCAACCTGGGGGACGGCACGGCGATCCTGCACCGGAACGGAGTCACCATGGACGGGCGGTTCGCCTGGCGGCTGAAGGACCGGATCGACCGGGGGTTCATGGGGAAATTCCAGCTCTCCGGGGAGCTGGACGAGGAATGAAGGGATCGATAAGGAGAAGCCATGGGCATTGCCGATTATTTCAAACCTGTTGACACGATGACGCCCGGCGAGGTCCGGCAGTTCCTGGACCGGCACAAGCCCGACGACTACAACCTCGTGGACGTGCGCCAGCCGAAGGAGTATGAGCGCGGCCATATTCCCGGCAGCAGGCTGATCCCCGTCGCCGAGCTGCCCGGCCGTCTCGCCGAACTGGACCCGAAGAAGCCCACGATCGCCTATTGAGCATCGGGTCTGCGCAGCCGGGCGGCTGCGTCGGTGCTCAGAACCGAAGGGTTCAGCGAGGTGTATAGTATGGAAGGCGGCATGCATGCCTGGCAGGGCCTGACCGCGGCAGGCGCGCCCGAGGCCGGTATGTCCTTCTTTACCGTGGGCAGCCTGCCGGAGGAACTGATCGCGCTGGCGTGGACGCTCGAAGACGGGTCGCGGAAGTTCTATGCCTCCCTCGCCGTTACGCTCGCGGACAATGAAGCAGCGAAGCTCTTCACGGAACTGACAACTGCCGAGGAACACCACAAGGCGACCCTGCTCGGCCTGTATCGCGATGTCGCGGCCGCTGAGCCGGGCACTGATTTTCCCCGGGGCATCATCACGGCCGACGAGGACCGGATGGAAGGCGGCGTGAAGGTGAGCGAGGCCCTGGAATGGGCGAAGGGCAGGGATGCCTTTGCCCTGCTCGAACTTTCCATGGCCCTTGAGACGGATTCCTACGATCTCTATATCAAGATGGGCCGCAGGGTCGAAGGAGAAAAGGCGAAAACGGTCTTCGCCCGGCTGGTCGAGGAGGAGAAGGGGCATCTGGGCCGCATGGCCGCGCTCCTGGACAGGGACCTTTGATCAAGCGTTTGCTGCGAGGTGAGCGCAAGCGCAACCTCAAGATCCGCCACAGGAAGGTCGAAGAACAAACTCTTTTCACCGCAGGGGGCGCAGCCAAAAGCAGGCGCTTTTAAGCGAGGACGGCAACGGACAGACCGTTCGCTTGGGTTTCTCTTCTGTCTCCTGACCGTCCTTCTCCCCTAGTCTCCTTCCGGTCTTTCCCGTAAAAAATGATCGCTCATGCGGTCTTGACAGCGTCCCGGGGCGGCATTATTATAGAAACAGGACGGGTATTGTCCTATAAAACCCGTTTGGCGGATCCCGAACGGGTGCGTATCGTGGCGGGGAGTCACGATTTTCAGAGACCGCAACAGAAAGTGAGGACCTGATCATGAAAAACGACAAATCAATAATACTGGTCAGCGGCGCGACCGGGAAACAGGGCGGCGCCGTGGCGCGGGAGCTCCTGTCGCACGGCTTCAAAGTCCGTGCCATGACGCGGAAGCCGGCCGATCCCGCGGCCAGGGAGCTTGCCGGACTTGGCGCGGATATCGTCAAGGCGGACCTGGACCTGCCCGAGACGCTCGATGACGCCCTTGCAGGCGTCTGGGGCGTCTTTGCGGTCCAGAACACCTGGGAGGCGGGTGTGGAGCGCGAGGAACTGCAGGGAAAGCGCTTCGCCGATATGGCAAAGAACGAGGGTGTGGAGCATTTCGTGTACAGCTCCGTCGGTTCCGCCCACCGGAGGACCGGGATCCCTCATTTCGACAACAAGGCCCGCGTCGAGGAGAGGGTGCGGGAGCTGGGTTTCCCGTCCTACGTGATCCTCAGGCCGGTCTTTTTCATGGAGAACTGGATCTCGCCCTGGTTCAAGCCTGGGCTGGACGAGGGCAAGCTCGCCATCGCCCTGAAACCGGAGACCAGGCTGCAGATGGTCGCCGTGGAGGACATCGGCAGGTTCGGCCGGATCGCCTTTGAAAACTACAAGGCGCTGAACGGCCGCGCGATCGATATCGCCGGCGACGAACGGACGATGCCGGAGACCGCGGAGATACTCGGCCGCGCCCTGGGGAGGAAGATCGAGTTCGTCCCCCTGTCCATCGCCGACGTGCGCAGGCAGAGCGAGGACTACGCGCTCATGCTGGAGTGGTTCGACCGCGTTGGCTACAATGTCGACATCCATGGGCTGTTCCACGAGTTCGGCGTCCGGGCGCTGACCCTCGGGGAGTGGGCGGACAAGCGGCTCAGGCTGCGCGCAGCGGCCTGAGCGCTGCCGGCGCGGATGTGAGGGAGAGTCGACCATGCCGGAGATCGCAAAGGACCATGTCCCCGTGGCCGTGGACGACAACGGGTTCCTCCTGGACGCATCGGAGTGGACGGAGGCTGCAGCGGCCGTCCTCGCCGCACGGGAAGGCATCGCGCAGCTATCGGAGGAACAGTTCGCCATCCTCCGGTCCCTGCGGGAATATTACCGGAGGCACCGGTTCTTCCCGATCGTGCGCGCCCTATGCCGGAGCGTCCATCAGCCCCGCACCTGCGTCACGGACCGGTTCTCCGATCCGGTCACGGCGTGGAAGATCGCGGGCCTGCCGAACCCCGGCGAGGAAGTCATCGGGTTCCGGTCATGGGAACCGCTGGGCTACTGATAATTCTATAAGTCATTGACTACGTCTCCGGGCGGAAAGGAGCGGCAACATGGAGCGCAGGACCCTGAGATCCGTTGCCCACATCACCGCATGGTATGCCCTGTTCGGCGGATTATGGATCGCCGTATCGGACCGCGTCCTGGAGACCCTCGCTGTCGATCCGCACCGGATCACCGTGCTCCAGACGTACAAGGGCTGGGCGTTCGTCGCCGTCAGCGCTTTGCTGATCGCCTTCCTGATCGGGCGGGAACTGCGCGAACGGGGACGGGTGGAGCGGCGGCTGCAGGGCGAACAGGAGCGGGCGCGGATGTACCTCGACGTGGCGGGCGTCATCCTCCTCGTCATGGGCAGGGATGAGCGCGTCACGCTCATCAACCGGAAGGGCGTCGAGGTCCTGGGCCTGCCCGAGAAGGAAATAGCGGAGAGGAACTGGTTCGACACCTTTGTTCCCGAGCGGGCCCGCGTCGAAGCGCGGGCGCTGTTCCGGCGGCTTGTCGCCGGGGAAGGGGGGGCCGGGCAAGCCGCGGAAAGCCCCGTGCTCTCGAAGGACGGAAGGGAGCGCAGCATAGCCTGGTACCATGCTCCCGTCCGGGACGGCGCGGGCGGGATCAGCGGCGTGCTGAGCTCGGGCGAGGATGTCACCGGCCGCAGGCGCACGGAAGAGCAGGCGGCGTGCAGGCTGGACCAGCTCGCGACGATCCATGCGATGGATCTCATGATCACCTCGACCCAGGACCTCCGCGTCATCCTCAAACAGTTCCTCGACCTGGTCATCGCCCGGTTCCGCGTCGACGCGTCGGACGTGCTGCTCGTGAACCGCCACGCGCCGACGCTCGAATTCGCCGCGGAGGCGGGATTCCGCAGCGCCGGCATCCGCCGCTCGGCGCTCCGGATCGGGGAGGGTCTTGCCGGCAAGGCGGCGCTCGAGCGGAAGGCCATCAGCGTGCCCGATCTGCGGGACCCCGGGAGCGGGTTCCTGCGGACGCATCTCGTCGAGGGAGAGGAGTTCGTCGCCTACTACGCGGTGCCGCTCGTGGCCAAGGGGGTCGTGAAGGGGGTCCTCGAACTGATGCACCGCACCCCCCTCCACCTGGACCGGGAACAGGAGGATTTTCTCGCATCCATGGCGTCCCAGGCGGCGATCGCCATCGACAACGCAACGCTCTTCGATGAGATCCAGCGGTCGAACATCGACCTCCTGCTTGCCTACGACGCCACGCTCGAAGGATGGGCGCGGGCCCTCGACCTCAGGGACCGCGTGACCGAACGCCACACCGAACGGGTGTCGGAGATGACCGTGAGCATCGCGCGGGCGATGGGGGCGCGGGAGGAGGAGATCGTCCATATCCGCCGCGGCGCCCTCCTTCACGATATCGGCAAGATCGGCATCCCCGACAGCATTCTGCGGAAGGAGGGGACGCTCACCGCGGAGGAGCGTGCGGACATGCAGCGCCATCCCGTCCTTGCGTTCGAAATGCTCAGGCACATCACCTACCTTAGACCCGCGCTCGACATCCCCTACTGTCACCACGAGAAATGGGACGGCAGCGGCTACCCGCGCGGGCTCAAGGGAGAGCAGATCCCGCTGGCTGCGCGGATCTTCGCCGTGGCCGATATCTGGGACGCCATCGTGGCAACGGACCGGACCTACCGCAGTCCGCTGTCCCGCGGCGAGGCATGCGAACACATCCGGGGCCTGTCAGGCACGCATCTGGACCCGAAGGTCGTGGATGTGTTCCTCGGCATGGAGGAACGCGTCTGTCCGCATACCCCCATTGGAGCGGCATCGTAGACCGGGAACTACATTCGCCATGAACAGGTGACGTTGCTCTCCTGAGGCGTGAACCATCATCGGGGAGGGATCATGACTCTTGAAACCTGGGAACTGCTGAGCTATGTGGTCACGGTCGTCGGCCTGCCGCTGGCGATAGCCGTCTTCCTCTATGAGAAGCGGAAGGAGCGGGAGAACGAGGACGAGGAGGTATATCAACTCCTGTCGGACAACTACCAGGATTTCCAGAAGGTCGCGCTCGCCAATCCCGATCTCCGGCTCTTTTCGTCCGAAGAGACCGCGCAGCTGACGCAGGAACAGAAGGAGCGCATGCTGATCATCTTCGACATGCTCGTTTCGCTCTTCGAGCGGGCCTACCTGCTCATGTACGACGAGGCGATGACGCCCGAGCAGCTGCGGCGCTGGCATTCCTGGGAGGACTATATGCGCGACTGGTGCAGGCGGGCGGACTTTCGGGCCGCCCTTCCGGCGCTTCTCGAGGGCGAGGACCCCGCGTTCGTCGCGTATATCCGCGAGCTCCTGCTGAGCAACGGGGCATCGAGAGGGCGGGTTGACGTTGTCCCCGGCAGGACCGGCCAGGGGACGAACCTTTCTTCCCGGGAGCCCGGCGCATGACCGCAGCTGTACCCTGAAAATACCCCGCCGAAATCCTTGCATTTCACGATCGCTTGTACTATCCTCTTTTTCACGGGAGGCACTTCTCCATCGAGCGGCTTTACCGGCACTTCCCCCACCTCCCCGAGCATGATTGCTTTACCCCGTTGGAAAAAACCGCCGGCTTCTGTCGACGTTCTCTATCTCGTACATTTATTATCGCCTGTATATGCATTGCGGACCTGATCCGACGGGTCCACTATCCATAAGGGGGCCTGCCATGAAAAGAACGGTGCTCGCGATCCTTGCGGTGTTCGTGCTTTGGTCCGTCATGGACTTTGTGATCCACGGTATCGTCCTCGCGTCCCCCTATGCGTTGACGCCGAATTTGTGGCGGCCGATGACGGAGATGAAGATGGGGCTGATGTACGCCACCGTCCTGGTTGCCGCGGCTGTGTTCGTCGGGATCTACTCCTGGTTCGTGGCCGACAAGAGCGTGAGTACGGCCGTGCGGTACGGCCTGGTGTTCGGCATCGGCTCGGGGATGTCCATGGGCTACGGGTCCTATTCCGTGATGCCGCTGCCCCATGCGATCGCCCTGGGGTGGTGCATCGGTACCGTCATAGAAGCGGTTGCCGCTGGATGGGTTACGGGGATGATCGTGAAGAAGCAGGGGTGAGGGACGGCGGAGCAGGGCGGCGGAAAGCATCTTGTGCGCCACCATTCGGATGTTCAAACAAGGATAATCAAATCCCGGCATCAAATCAACGGAGGCGAACACAATGAATGGCGCAGGTTCGGAATTCAGCGGTCTCGAGATGTTTTTTATTATTTGTGCTGTTATCGGTGGAGGGTTGTTTATCGTCAGATTTGTGATCCAGTTCTTCGGAGGCAGCGACACCGCGGCGGATACGGACCTCGAGGTGGGTCATGCTGACGTGGACCACGTCGATGCCGACGTTAGTTTTAAACTGCTTACGCTGCAAGGGATGACCGCGTTCTTTATGATGTTCGGCCTTGTCGGTTTCGCAATGCTGCGCGAGAGCCATGCAAGCGGAGCTGTGGCGCTGGCAAGCGCGCTCGCTGCCGGGATCGGAACGGTCTGGCTCATCGGCAGGATATTTTCGTCGGTAAAGAAGCTCCAGTGCAGCGGCACCATGGCCAATGAGGGTGCGATCGGAGAACAGGGAACGGTATATCTGACGATCCGTGCAAAAGGGACGGGCAAAGTGCAGGTAACGATGCACGGCAGGCCCCGCGAGTTCGAGGCAACGGCAAAGGACGGAGCGGAGATCAAGACCGGAGAGCGGATCAGGGTACTGGAAGTGAACAGCAGCATGCTGGTTGTTGAGAAGGTGTGAGCGGGGAGATCGCAAAAAAGAATCGTCGATGCCGACGGGCATCCGACTTTAAAGAATAAACACGCAGGGTTGCCCGACAAAAGATAATCAAAGATACTCAAGGAGGTCGTATGTTCAACATGGGTTTATGGGTCCTGCCGATCGCAGCACTGATCATTCTGGTGGTATCAACGGTCGTGTTCCTGGCGTCGCGCTACAAGCGGTGCCCCTCGGACATGATCCTCGTGGTATACGGAAAAGTTGGCGAAGGGCAGTCGGCCCGGTGCATCCACGGCGGCGGCGCACTGGTCTGGCCGCTGATCCAGGACTCGGCCTACATGAGCCTCACGCCCATCACCATCAGCATCCCGCTCCAGAACGCGCTTTCGCTCCAGAACATCCGCATCAACGTGCCGAGCACCTTCACCGTCGGCATCAGCGTTGACAAGAACACTATGAACAACGCGGCAGAACGACTCCTGAACCTTCCGCCCCAGCGCATCGAGGACATGGCCAAGGAGATCATCTTCGGCCAGCTGCGTCTTACCGTGGCGTCGCTCACCATCGAGCAGATCAACCAGGACCGGGAAAGCTTTCTCGAGTCCATCAGGAAGAACGTGGAGCCGGAACTGAACAAGATCGGCCTGTATCTGATCAACGTGAACATCACGGACATCACCGACGAGTCCGACTACATTCAGAGCATCGGAAAGAAGGCGGCTTCGGAAGCCATCAACCGCGCGAAAGTTGATGTTGCTGATCAGGACAAGATGGGCGCCATCGGCCAGGCCGTGGCCAACCGGGACAAAGAGATCAAGGTCGCCGAGAACACCGCTGAAGCTGAGAAGGGAAAGAAACGGGCCGATGCGGACCGCCGCGTGTTCGTGCAGCAGCAGGAGACCGCGGCATCGATCGGTGAAGCGGACGCCAATCGGGAGAAGGAGATCCGGATCGCCGAGAACGTGGCCCTGTCCGAAAAAGGTAAGAAAAAAGCCGAAGCCGACCGCCGCGTGTACGTGCAGGCGCAGGAAGCCGAAGCGGTCACAGGCGAGAACAAGGCCAAGGCAGACATCGCGGCGACCAATGCGGAGCTCGCCATGCGCCAGGCAGAGGCGCTGCAGAAGGGCGAGGTGGCAAAACGCGAGGCCGAGGTGGAGATCCAGAAGGCCCAGTACCGCGCGGAGCAGGAGCGTTTGAACGCGGAAGAAGTGGTGAAGCAGGAGATCGATAAGCGGATGATCGAGATCGCGGCAGAAGCAGAGGCCGAGAAGACCCGGCGCGAGGCGCGCGGCGTGGCCGACGGTATCCTGCTCAAGTACGAGGCCGAGGCAAAAGGCATCAGGCAGGTGCTGGAGAGCAAGGCCGCGGGGTATCAGAACCTGGTCAAGAGCTGCAACGGCGACGCCCGGGCGGTCGCGACGCTGCTCATGACCGAGAAGATCGAACAGATCGTGTCCATGCAGGTGGAAGCCATCAAGAACATCAAGATCGACAAAGTCACGGTCTGGGATTCGGCCGGCGGCCATGGCGACGGCAGTTCGTCCACGTCCAACTTCCTGTCGAGCCTCGTGCGCAGCATCCCTCCGCTTCAGGACGTTGCCCGGATGGCGGGAGTGGAGCTTCCGAGCTATCTGGGGGCGATGACGGAGAAGAAGGACGGCGAGAAGGACAGCAAAGGCAAGGTCAACTAACGATCTGCGATCGAGAGAGCCAGATTTATCTTCTTGCGATATACGGCAAAGGCGCAGACGAGGTTTGGGCTTCCCCGGCTACGAGTCCCCCTTTCCGTGATGCCGCCGCCCAAGGGGGCATCGAAGGGCGATATCTCGCGGTGAACATACTGTTGATCTGGTTTCCTAAATATATACGAAAGACCGGGGGCAGGCGCCCTCCGGCCGAAAGGGGGAGGACACAATGGAACAGCACGATAGAACGCGTGAAGCAGTGATCGGTACCGTGTCGGGCGCGGCGGAGCGGAAACTGCAGGCGGCGCGGGACGAACAGAACCTTTCCATGGGGGCCGTCGGCGGCATTGCCGCGGCAGTCGTCGGGGCGATCGTTTGGGCGATCATCACCGTCCTGACCGGGTACCAGATCGGATGGATGGCCGTCGGCGTCGGGTTCCTGGTCGGCTACGCGGTGAAACTGCTCGGCAAGGGCGTGGACCCGGTCTTCGGGTACGCGGGCGCGGCAATCGCCCTGGCCGGCTGTCTTGCCGGGAATCTGCTGACCGTCGTGATCATGGTATCCCGCCAGGAGAACCTGGAGCTCATGACGGTGCTGTCGCAGCTTACGCCGGGCCTCACGGCAGATATCATGAAGGAGACCTTTCAGCCCATGGACGTGCTGTTCTACGGACTGGCCGTCTATGAGGCGTACAAGATCTCCTTTACGAAGCAGGCGTAGCGGTCGACAAAGGGTCTTTCCGGGAGGGCCGTGCCGGAAGCAACGACCATAGCAACGCCGCGGGAGGATCACGGTGGTCAGGCCCGGTCCTCGCCGGTGAGGGCCCATGCTGTTTAAGGCGAACTCCCATGAACGCTGATGCCGGTCAGACTGAAAACACCGAAGAACAGAAGACCAACAGGAACCTTGCCATCGGGGTCGGCGTCCTCGGGTTCGGCGCGTTCGCGCTCTTCTACATCCTGTTCCTCGCCGTCATGATCGCCCGGCCCGGACTGTTGTTCAAGTTCATGCCGGAACTGTCGATCACCGACGGGGCCCTGTCCGACGGGGGCAAAACCTACCTTCTCGTGCAGAAGGTCGATATGAGCAACGTGGACCCGCGGGAGAAAAATCCGCCGGAAACGAGGCGCTTCCTCACCGTCCTGGAGGGGACGGAGCTCGGGCCGTCGCGGGAGATCCCGGCCTACGAACATGCCTCCGGCGCGAACGGCATGCTCGTGTTCCTGAACAAGGGGAGCTACCGGACCTTTGACGGCGTCCGCTGGGCCGAGGTACGGACCGACAGTATCGGCACGGACCCCCGGGGGATCCTCACGCCGGCCGGCCTGTATGTGTTGAGCAGTTTCGAGACCGGCCCCCGTCTCATGCTCATCGGACCCGGCAGGGCCGACAACGTCCCCCTGCCCCATGAGTATCTTGCCGCGGACAGGCGGAACCGATGTCCTTGCGCCAAACTGGCCTGGTACCAGGGGCGGCTCTGTCTGTTCTGGACAGGCGGAGACTCGCTCTATTGGGCCATCCTGCACGGATCGACCTGGTCGTCAGCGGCGACGTCCCCGTACCCCGGCGGATACGAGGTCGTTGCCGATGACAGGAACCTCTATCTGGTTCGCCGCGAGCAGAAGGGTCCTGACAGCGGTCTCAGCTATTATATCTTTACGAACGATACCTGGTCAGGTCCGGTACGGCTGCCCGTCCAGGGAGCGCTCACGAACTGGGCCGTGTTCACCCAGCACGGGAAGCTCAGGCTGTTTACCCAGCACATCACGAACCAGGCGCTGCACACCATCGAGAAGGAAAGCCTTGTTGACCCGATCCGGCTCAAGGGCCCGTTCGACCCCGCAGACATGGCGGGCAATATGGCGCCCATCATCGGCGGGTCGTTCGCGCTCACCGTACTGGCCGTCCTCGGATTTTCGGCGTTGCTCAACAGGTTCAAAAGACGCACCTGGACCGAACACGGGGCAGGGTATGCGTTCGCCAGCCTGTTCCGGCGGTTTCTCGCGACGACCATCGACAACCTGTTGCTGCTCGTTCCGTCGGCCATCGTCATCTTCCCGCTCTATTCAGAATTTGAATCTATCACCGTCAATCCGCTTCGCTTCCTGTGCCTGATCTTCTTCGCGACCGCTCTCTTCTTTATCGGCGGGTTTCTTTATCACGCGCTGCTGGAAGGCCTGTTCGGCCGGACGCTGGGAAAGAAACTGTGCGGCATCCGGGTATTGAAAGCGGACTTCACGCCCTGCGGGCTCTCAGCCGGCTTCCTGCGGAACCTGCTGCGGATCGTCGACGCCTTCTTCTATTATCTCGTGGCGGTGATCGCGCTTGCAGCAACCACGAAATGGCAGCGGCTCGGCGATCTGGCGGCTGAGACGGTGGTGGTGAGGGACACAAAACAGGATACGGTTGTAAAGTCTTTATCGTTAACTCAAGAATAACCATCAAAATGCAAAGAATGACCCTGAGGGCTCCATGAAAAAAGTTCTCTCCGTCATCGTCCTGTTGACCGCCGGTGCGATCGGCTTCGCCGTCTATTGGAACATGACGGAATGTGATCGCGAATATGAAAAATACAGGGACCATGTTTCCCTGATCGATGCGAATCGTCTTTTAACGAGCAAGCAGTATCAATGGGAAGTATCGCAGGACCTGCAAAAGAGGCAGGATAGCCTGCTCGACGTCTGTTTTGACAAAAGGCACATGCCCATTGCCATTGAGATGCTGGAGGCCTTGATAACCGAACTCAACAGACCGCAGTATCTGTTTGGTCGCAAGGTGCGCCGCAATTCAGCGCAGGTAAAGATGGTCTCGATCTACTATCGCAAACTGGCGGAGGCATACGCTGTCCAGGGGGACCAGGGGAAAAGGGAACAGGCGCTGGCAAATGCAATAAAGTATGAAGCAGAGGCCGCGCGAATGAAGGACTAAGGTCGTGGATCGGATCATATCACGGTCCGGCTGATCCTGGAGTTGTTTTGGCAATATTTCAGTATTCTCTGCATGACCTTCACAGCCCCTCTCCGATACTGCGGGAATATTATACAACAATATTGTTGTTGAAAGATTATGGATTTTATCGTAGAATTTTATGAGACTGAGGCCGGGGCGTGTCCGGTGCGGAAGTTCCTGGACGAACTGAAGATGAGCGATCCGGACGATTTCATTTGAAAAAGACCAATTTCGACAAATATCTTGAAGAGCAAATGAAGGACCCGGCGTTCGCCGCGCGCTTCGAGCGCGCCGGCGAAGCGTGGGACGTGGCCCTCCAGATCGCGGCCCTGCGCACACAGGCCGGACTGTCCCAGAAGGACCTTGCGAAGCTCCTCAAGGTATCGCAGCAGCAGATCAGCCGCCTGGAGTCCCCCGGCTATGAAGGCCACTCGCTCAGCACCCTGCGGCGCGTAGCCCGGGTCCTGCATGCACGGGTCCGGGTCGTGTTCGAACCGGAGCAAAAAGGCGAGGGGATGAGGGTGGCGGAACCAGCGGCGACATACCGCACGAAGCGCACGGCAGCGAGAAGGGATTGAGGCGGGATATCTTTCACCAAATGAGCTGGTGGGACTGCGGGTTGAGCAGCACAAAGAGGCTGCGAAAGGAAAATTCAAGCAGAAAGAATAGACCTTCGCGCTCCAAAAGGGTGGGGCATATTCCAGGACTCTAGGTTTGCCCCATGCGGTTTTTCCAAGGCTATTTTCCCTCATTTTAACCATCAGGTTGAAAAGAACGAGTAGAAATAAATTCACGCATAGAGCCATCTTCTCAGCCAGCTGCTGGAATGATCTGAAATGACCTGCCCTGAGAGTTGCTGAGAGTTGGCAGCGGGTCAGATACTATGCCGATCTGTTGTTATTCCAAGGAGGATAAAACATGTCATCGAAAAAACACGTTGGCGCTTTCCTTCTCGTTCTGTTGTCTGCTCTTGCCGTATCCGCCTGCAGTAAGGGATATGACCAGGGGACCGGTGCCTATGAGGACAATGGGATATCGGTGACCTTCCCGTCCGGCTGGGAGAAAACAAACGTGGTCCCCAATGCAACGATGACGATCGGGCACGCGGACAAGAACACCCATATGAGCCTGTTCGTCCAAAAAGTGCCCGACGGCACGACCCTGGATGATTTCCTGAAGCGGGTCTCAGCCGGTCAAAGCAGGGTCGGGGCGCAGGAGACCGCTAGCGGCGTGATCAAGATGGGCGACCTGGACGGACAATGGCTTGTTCACACCATCAATGCAGGCGGCATGTCCTTCACCTCAATTACCTATTCCGTCATGCGCGATGCGACGGCATACTCGATCATGGGCATATCCAGAGCCGACGCCTTCGGGCAGTGGGAGCCGACCTTCGACGCAGTCGCGAAAAGCCTTCGCTTCAATTAATGTTCCTGTGACCGGACGATCGATGAAGAAGCTAAACTACCTCAAAGCGGGCTTCGTCCTGGCAATGGCCGTCTACGGTGTCATCTGCGCCGTCGACGTGACGGAGCCGCGGTTCCTCGACCGCGTGGACCTGGTCATCCACGAGGCGGGGCATATGCTCTTCTCGTGGTTCGGCGAGTTCCTGCAGGTGCTCGGCGGGACGATCGGGCAGCTCTTCGTGCCCGCAGCCTTCACGGTCTATTTCCATCTCCGGCGGGAGTTCTTCTCCTCGGCGGTGACGTCCTTCTGGTGCGGCCAGAGCCTGTTCAACGTATCGGTGTATATCAGGGACGCCCAGGCCATGGTCCTGCCGCTCGTCTCAATCGGCGGCGGAGAGGACACCATTCATGACTGGAATTACCTCCTGTCTTGGTCCGGACTTCTGCGGTGGGACGAGGCGATAGGGACCCTGGTCTATCTGCTCGGCGTCGGCGTCATGCTCGCGTCAGTTGCATGGGGTCTGTATCATTCGATCGAACGGGAAGAAGCAGGCGGAGAGGGATAAATCCAGGAGCGAGCGCATTTCCGCAGCTTGTTGCAGGGAGCTTCAATTTGACATTATCGGCGAGGAAAACCCATTCGGTCGCAACTTTCCAACTTTCCAGGAGGCATCCATGACTATCGCATCTTCATCCGCAGAGACGTTCGGCCTTCCGATCAACCAGTCCGTCGCCTTCTCGACCCGCAAGGGCGAGTTCAAGGAGCGGCTCAAGAAGCAGCAGCTCAAGACGCTGGAGCCCTTCGCGCCGCTGCTCAAGCAGTTCCTGGAGCCCGGCGAGGAGGTCCTCCTGGCCATGCGGGGCTGCTCTCCCATGTCCTTCATGGAGCAGTTCACCTCGGGCTGGGCCATCTACTACATCAAGCGCTGCGTCCTCGTGATGACGGACCGGCGCATCCTGCATTTTCCCGCCAGGAGCAACTTCGCGCCCCGCCACTCCATCGCCCAGATCCGCTTTGGTGACGTGGAGACGATCACGCCGGCATCGTTCCTCTCCCGGAAGTTCACGGTGAAGTACAAGAACGGGTCGAAGGAGGTCTTCCAGTACGTGAAGGATACGAAGAAGATGAAGGCGGTCCTTGGCGCGATCACGATGGCCTCGCAGCAGCCCACGGCCTTCGGCATCCGGCACCATCTCTGCCCCAAGTGCACGGCGCCGCTCACGGTCGGCGAATACCTCTGCCCGTCCTGCAAGCTGGAGTTCAAGAACGAGCGGAAGGCGCGGAACCTCTCGATCCTCTACCCCGGCGGCGGCTACTTCTATACCAACCATCCGTACCTGGGCATCGGCGACGCCATCGTCGAGACCATCCTCATCGCCATGGTCCTCCTGTCGCTCGCGAACCTGCTGCCCGACGGGGATAGCGACGCGGCGCTGCCCGGCATCGTCTTTTTCGGCCTCATCCTGATCATCGAGAAGCTCTATACGGTCTTTCACGCCAAGCACTACGTAAAGGAATACATACCCGTGGACAGGGAGATCCAGCCGCTGAGAAGATAGACGCGGGGACATTGGGAAAAAGCGACAAGGGGAAAGGGCAAGCGACGAGGGGACAAGGGGACGGTTGATCAAGCAGGAAAGCCTTAGCGGTAAAAATACAATAGATTGTAGCCGAGCGGGCGCACCCCCCGAGGGATTGTGCCCGTTTTTTTTTCGGCCCGAACAAGGATTATTCCAGCCCCCATTTAACCTTGACAATCCTCCGGTGTCACAGTAAAGTAAGTGCCCACTAACATGTTGAAGACCTCATCCATAGCGAACACGAAAGAACGGCTGCTCGGGGCGACGATGAAGCTTGTCTCGAAAAAGGGCTACCTCGGCGCGACAACGCGGGAGATCGCTCAGGAGGCGGGCGTATCGGAGATCACCCTGTTCCGCCACTTCGGCTCCAAGGAGAAGCTCTTCGAGGGGATGCTGGGCCGGTACACCTTCCTGCCCCATTTGAAGGAGCTCCGGACCCGGCTGGATGAGCTGCCCTATGAAGAGGCATTGCAGATCGTCGCGACGCGGTTCCTGCTCACGCTCAAGGAGCGGAAATCCTTCATCAAGATCATGTTCTCCGAGGTGAATCTGTATCCCGGCAAGATCAGAAAGATATATAATAATACCATTGACGAGACCCGCTCGACCCTGGCGGACTACTTTCTATCGCTCCAGCAAAAGGGGCGGCTCCGGAAGATATCACCCGAGGCCGGCGCCCGGACCTTCCTGAGCATGCTGGTCGCGTATTTTCGCTCCGAAGAGATCATGCGGGGCCTGGACATCACCAAGAAAGGAAAAATGGACCGCGAGGTCCGTGAGATCGTGGACATCTTCGTTCACGGGACACTCAAGGAAGGGGAATGACCATGCACAACCTCCTCTCATGCCGGACAAAGAATACCGCCTGCCTGCTCGGGCTCTGTCTGCTCCTGCCGGGGGCCCCGGTGCATGCGGCCGAGCCGCTGCCGGCGAGC
>JAGVOT010000066.1 GCA_020052615.1 Nitrospirota bacterium
AGACTGACACCGAAAGTGAATGAAACTGCGGCAATGGTAAGGAAATCGATGACTGCATAAACATCGGCGAGAAAATTTCATTTTCTCGTCATGGGTGGGTTTTTTTGCTTGACGGGGAGCCTTCAAATGGGTGACCCTATCGGTTCGGCTTCGAGGTGACCGCAAAGGTAAAGCTCGTCGAGGTGGACAAGCGGCGCCTGGTGTTCGAGGTCGAGGCCCATGACGGCGTGGACCTGATCTCGAAGGGGCGGCACGAACGGTTCGTTATCGACAAGGGGAAGTTCGACGCGAAGATGCGGGAGAAGTCGGAGAAGCGGGGAAGACCAGACGAAAGGAAGTAATAATTCATGTGCCCACAAGAACAAAAGCTGGGTCTCGCTTCTACACAAAAATTATCGCCGGGCTCGATGAACCGCAACAGGCCGCGATCATGAAGCCCCTGCGGACAGGGATGCGCTGAGGATATCCTGCTGCTCTGGGCCTGCCAAGTATCAGGTCTTTTATTTTGCTAAAGATTTGCCCCTCTCAGACCTGCGGGATGTTGGAGAGCATATCACAATTTGTGATATGTTTCCGGCATCGTCAAAAGAAAAGGCCGGGGAGAATCCGCTCGCCGGCCTTGATCGTGCCCAACCCTAAGGGGCGCTAACGACATCAGACGCTGGTCGTCAGCAGAGAATGCATGCTACACATCGACCAGAACTTTGAATCCGCCATAGACCATGCGTTTTATGTCAAAGGGCATCGCCTTCATATCGCCCATCTTTTCGTCTTTCATCACCTTTGCATTGACGCGATCGCGGTGAGCCCGCGACTTGAACACGATATACGAGAACACCACGGTCTCGCCGGGCTTCAATTTCATCAGTCGCGGAAACGGCGTTCCCCACTTGCTCTCCAGATCGTCGCCGACGCACTCCTTGTAGTCGAGCGCGCCGTATTTCATCCATGTTTTCGCCCCCATCCTGGCCATGCGGAGATAGGCTTTCAGGTTCTTTTTGGGGACCGGGATAACGAATCCATCAACGTATCTCATTGCGAGCCTCCTTTTCCGCGGCGCTATTGCAACATAAGAGACGTGACCCTAAGAAGTCCACGGGACCTTATCAGGACAACCAAACTCCTGATTAATGTTATCGCTGAAGCGACGAACTGTCAAGAGAGGGCGAGCTCTTGCCTCTTCAATTGACATAGGTATGCCCTCGCGGGCTTTCCCTGTCACACCACCGTGCGAACGGGTCCGTACACGGCGGTTCGGCTGGTTAAGCGTTACGAACAACCAGTCTCGGAAGTCCGAGCGAGTCAAAATAGACATTCGGAAACGCGCGTTGCAGAGTGGCGTGTCGTGCCATACGCCACGGGCCTTGGGTGCGCCTGCCGCGACCGCTGCCGGGAAGTGAGGAATGCCCCGCCGCCTGAGTTCAGCGTACCGGTTCGTTCCCCGCTTCCACTGTCTCCATACGATGGAGCGGAGCCGTCGTCGTATCCACGACTCAAGGTCTTGGAGCACTGTCGGAGTTTGGCAGAAGCTAAAATAGCCGCGCCAGCCGATGAGGTACTTCGCAAGATTCCTCACCGTCTGGTTTATGCTCCGGCCTGTTCCCGTGAGTTCTCGCACTTTCGTCTTGAACCGCTTGAGCGCTGCCGGGGCAATACGCCGTTTAAGTTCCTTGCCCCACGTAAAACTGAAGCCTAAAAACTTGCGCTCCTGCGGCTTTCCCACCGCGCTCTTCTTCTCATTGACCTTGAGCTTGAGCTTCCTCGTGAGGAAGTGTTTGACGCTCTCCATCACCCGCTGCCCTGCCCGTTCGGTCTTGACGTAAATGTTGCAGTCGTCCGCATACCGAACGAAGCTATGGCCGCGTCGCTCAAGTTCCTTGTCGAGTTCATCCAGCATGATGTTTGACAGAAACGGCGATAAGGGGCCGCCCTGGGGTGTCCCTTCGTCCGTGGGGCTTACGAGTCCATTTTCCATGACCCCGGCGGTGAGGTAGGCGCGGATGAGCTTTAAAAGCCGCTTGTCCGCTACCTTTCTCGCTACCCGGCTCATCAGGATGTCATGATTGACCCGGTCGAAGAACTTCTCCAAGTCCATGTCCACGACAATTGTTTTGCCCTGGCCAATGTACTCTTGCGCCTTGGCTACGGCCTGATGCGCCGAGCGTCCGGGACGGAACCCGTAGCTTTGGTCGCTGAAGGTGCTGTCCCAGATCGGTTGCAGCACTTGCAGGATCGCCTGCTGGATGAAGCGGTCGAGTGCGGTGGGGATGCCGAGCTTGCGCTCCCCGCCATCCGGTTTCTGGATGGTCACACGCTTTACCGCGCTCGGTTTATACGTACCGGCTAGGAGTTGTTCCCGTATGGCGGGCCAGTGCTCTATCAGATGGTCCCGCAGCTTGTCCACGGTCATGCCGTCGATGCCGGGGCTTCCCTGATTGCTTCTGACCCTCCGCAATGCCTTGTTTGCGTTCTCTCGCTCGCACACCTCCTCCATGAGTCGTTCGGTCGCCGGGCGTTCGGTCTCGCTCTTCGCCGTGAACGGTTCAGTCCCTTCCCCCGCGGTCTTCGGGGAACTTTGGGTAGAGTAGAGAACTGGTTGCTGCCGCTGTAGGTTCGGCTTGTCTGTTTCCGTCCCTTTCGTCTGACGGTGCCTAAAGAACCTCACC
>JAGVOT010000125.1 GCA_020052615.1 Nitrospirota bacterium
CAAGGTCATGCTTTTGATGTCGTCTCTGGAGCATTAATGTTAAATATTCATACCATAGAAGACATCTCGAAGCAGGCCGTCGCCGAGTATCCCTCCGAATGCTGCGGCATCGTAACCGGTAACGCGTCGGGGCAGCGCGTCCACCCCTGCCGAAACCGGCAGGACGAGCTCCATGCCAGGGACCCGGAGCACCATCCGCGCACCAGCCGCGAGGCCTACGATATCGACCGGAATGAGATGGAAAGCATCTTCGCCGACGCCGCAGCAAAAGGCGAGCAGGTCGTCTGTTTCTATCACTCCCACATCGATTGCGGGGCGTATTTCTCCGCGATGGACAAGGAGGTCCTGACGGTCTTCGGCGAGCCGGAGCTCCCGGAAGCGGTGCATGTCGTGGTCTCGGTGCAGGATCAGCAGGTAAAGGAGATCTCGGGGTATCTGTGGGACGGGACGAAACAGGACTTCGTGACGGTCAAGGTGAATTGATTTAACGTATATGCGGGACCTATCGTACTAACGGCAATCCACCCGCCAACCACGTATCTGCGGTTCAGCTCGACCCCGGGGAAGCGAGTTCCACCCGGTTTCGACCGTTCGCTTTTGCCCGGTAAAGAGCTTCATCGGCACGGTGGAGCCATTCGCTGATCGATTCCGGCGGAGCGTATTGCGCAACGCCCAGCGAGATGCTGATCCCGGACAGTTCGCACGGTCTGCTGTTCTGTATGGTAATACGCAGATCCTCGGCAAGGATGCGGCCCCCGTCGGCAGTCGCTCCTCCGGCAAGCACAAGAAACTCTTCGCCGCCGTAACGGAAAAGACTGTCTGTGGCGCGTAGACGTTTGCCCAACAGCCTGGCAATTTCAACCAGCACATCGTCGCCCTTGATATGGCCATAGGTATCGTTCACTTTTTTGAAGAAATCGATATCGAGGACCAGCAGCGTGACGGGGGTGCCCAAGCGTGTTTGTTGACTGCAGGCCTTCATGAGTTCCAACTGCAGTTCGTGCCGGTTGCGGACCCCGGTAAGAGGGTCGATCGTTGCCAGTGTCATGAGGACCTGCTTCTGGCGATCAATGTTCGATGAAAAAATATGGCTAAAAAACCCTGTGGCAACCATGGTGACTGCGATGCGCGGCCAGAGCGGCCATTCCGCCCAACTGACGGCCAAATACAATACCGACGTACAAAGGGTGATATTGGCCCAGACCGCAACCCGCGTACCAACCAGTGAGTAATTGAAGACAAGGGCCGGATAGACCCAGAATATTCCGTCAAGTTTCAGATGAAAGGCTGCCAGCAACACGGTAATGTTGGTCAGCACACAGGAGACCAGCATCAGTCGCGGCGGAGCGGCTTCCGTGCGCAGGATCAGGATGGCATTTGCAGTGGCGAGAAGAGCAAGTCCGCCGACGATCGTCGTCATGAAGACATTGCCGGAGAAAAGATGATAGATCGCAAAGGGCCACAGGACAACGGAACCTATGACCATCAGCCCGAATGTTGTCCTTGCATCGAACCCGGTTTGCGATGTGGCAGAATAGCGATGAAGATTCTTGCTGATGCGTTCTGAAAATGACTTAAGGATGAGCATCATTCCAATCGTTCTCCGGATAGCGAACCAGCGTTTCTGCGTCATGGCCCCAGGCGGGATAAGCCACAGATTCAACCAGTGCTTTTCTAGTCAGGGGCTCAGTCGGAAACAAATAATTTCGGTATTGTTAACCGGCTATTTTAGGGACGGCACCAGCATCTAATGCTGATAACGTCGTAAGAACTAATATTTTCACAGTTCGCCACAAATGCGAAAGAAAGGACATTGATAATATTAAATATTCTCTTTGTGATCTCTGTGGCGACCTGTGAGACAGGACTTTTTACGAGGTCATCAATACTAAGTGCTTTTCGCGCATGCTTTGAAACGAATATATGCCTGCTATACGGTCATGTCAACAATGTCGATGGGGTATTTTACGGGTATGCGAGGCGGGCAACTACAATAGCATCAGGAACTGTTACGCAGAACGCATGCTGAAACCAGAAAAAAAAGAAAAAAACCTCCAGTCTCGATCTCATCAGGCCTTTATTCTCATGATCTCATCCAACCCCTTCCTCGGCCGCGCCTGCGGGTCCTCGTCAGGCACCCCCACCGGCAGCAGGGCCGCGATGAACTTCTCCTTGCCGTAGCCCAGGAGCTTTTCGAAGGCCTCCTGCGCGACCAGCGGTCCGGTCATCCAGCAGGACCCGTAGCCGAGGGCATGGCACGCGAGCAGCATGTGTTCGATTGCCGCTGCGACGCTCTGGAGACCCGGCAGCGGCCGCAGCCGCCTGATGTCATCCGCCGAATACCCCATCCTCGCCAGGAGCTTGTCCGTTCCCGCGTCATACCCTTCCATGAACACCGCGATCACCACCGGCGCCTTCTCGAAGAAGGTGTAGTAGGTGCCCTTGTACGCCGTGAGCCGCTGGGCCTGCCTGTCGTCCTCGGCGTAAGGAACCATCCGGTCGACCTGCTCGCGCACGGCTCGAGCCATCGCGGCGAGCAGGGCTTTATCCTTGATCACGAGGAAGCTCCAGGGCTGGGTGTTGTTCGCGGAAGGCGCAAGACGGCCGGCGTCGATGATCTTGCGGATATCCCCGTCGGGAACGGGCCTATCCTTGAAGCGGCGGATGCTCGTACGTCCTGCTATCGCGTCGAAAAGGTCCACAACCCGTACCTTATTTCGCTTCGCCTTTCTCTTTGCTCTTGGCCTTTGACCGTTCGTACAGACCGTTCAGGTCCTCAAGGGCCTTGTCCATCTTCATCTTTGCCTTCTCCCACGTCTCGTTCGTGGACTTGCGCAGCTGTTCCAGCTCCTTGCCGGCCTCCTTCTGCTTTACCTTGAACTCTTCGTAGAGCCTGTTCATCTCCGCCTGGGTCTTTCCTTCCGCCTTCCTGATCTCCCCCGCGAGTTCTTCCATGCTCTTGTTGATATCCGCCAACTTCTTTTCCGCCGCCTTTTCCTCCTCCTGCCGCTGCGCGGCAGCGGACTGCGCCTCCGCTATTGCCGAAGCGCTGCAGACGACGACCGCCGTGAACGCACACATGATCACAATACCGAGTTTTCTGAGCATGGCGATACCTCTCTTTTCTTTATTGGCTTCAAATCGCTTGTTTGAGCCCGCCGCGGGTTACGAGCTCCGGGAGCTGCTCTGAATGGCCTGGTACAAGCGCTGCACCAGCGCCTGATTGTAGCCGTGGGAGGTCATGTTGGCGGTGATGCGCCCCCTGATGCGGAAACCGAGGAGGTAGAGGTCGCCGATCAGGTCCAGGATCTTGTGGCGCACGAACTCGTCGGGATACCGGAGCTCCGTGTTGATGACCTTGCCGTCGTACATGATGATGTGGGAGTGGAGATAGCCGCCCCCCACCTTTCCCAGTTTCTGGGCCATTTCGATGTTCTCGAAGGTGTTGAAGGAGCGGGCGGGGGCGATCTCCTTCGCAAAGGACGCGTTCGCGGGATTGAACGTGAAGGTCTGTTCGCCGATGGGCGGAGGGTAGTCGACGCGCATCGTTATCTCGAACCCGTCAAAGGGCTCTGCCGTGAGATGTTTTTCCTTCTTCTCCTCTTTCCCCACGCCGATCTTCTTGCGGATGACGGCAACCTTGGTGGCGGCAGGCTGCACCTCTATCCCCGCTTCGTCGATGAGCTCGCAGAAATCCTTGGCGGAACCGTCTACGTTCGGGACCTCCTCGTCGACCTTGATGAGCACGTTGGTTATGCCGTACATGGAAAGGACCGCCATCAGGTGCTCCACGGTGCGCACCCGCCTCCTGCCGTTGTCCAGGGTGGTCGAGTTGGCGGAGAAGGTCTTCGTCGAGCCCGGCTGGGAAAAATCCTCAAGGGAGGTGATGTGCCCGCGGATGGTCTGGCCGTCCAGGGTCTGATAGACGATCCCTTCGTTGGCCCCGAGGGGGCTCAGGATGATGCCGGTGTTCCGGCCGCTCAGGAGGCCGATACCGTTCAGGACCACGTTCCCTTTGAGGGTGCGCTGAGGTTCGGGGGAATCGGTGATCTCCACCACGCCGGGAGGTATCGAAAGGTCGGCACTGGCGATCTCCAGCCGCGTATCGGAAGGCAGGTTCGCGCCGGTCACGGATGGCCGGTGCTTCAGGGCGGACTCCACCTTGTCGAGCAGGACCTCCATGTGGAGCGGTTTTTCCAGGAAATCGTAGGCGCCGGCCTTGATGGCGGCAACCGCGGCCTCGATGCCGGCGTGGCCGCTCATCATGATGATGGGAAGTTCGGGGATCCGGTCATGCAAACGCTTCAGGAGCTGCATGCCGTCCAGGCCGGGGAGCCAGATATCCAGCAGGACGAGAGAAGGCTCAATCGTGTCGAGCTTCCGCCAGAAGCTCTCGGCATCGGGAAATGCGATGGCCCGATATCCCTCGTCCTTCAGGATGCTCTCCACGGTGGAAGAGATGGCCGCTTCGTCGTCTACTATGCAGATAGGGTTCATCATAAGGTTCTCTCGGCATTCGTCCCGTTCACCGGTTCACCTAGAGTAGGATAACGGAAGGCGTTTGTCAAGGACATGCGGCGCTGGCCTGACCCTCCGTAACACCCGGCGCGCATACGTCCGTTCATGATATTCCGCAACAGGATATCATCCTTCTCCATGCAATATGAACACGGCCCAGTAGAACGGGTTGGGATATTTTGCCTTTATCGCGTTCCTGGAAAGCCGCAATGCCTCCGCCCTGCCTGTTCCCGCCTTCAGATGGCCGTAGAATGTCTTCATATATTCGACGGCAGGTCCCGATGCCACTTCCCACAGGCTGACCACAACGCTCCTTGTTCCCGCGTGCTGGAAGGCCCGGGAAAAGTTCGCGACGCCTTCACCTTCCATCATCTTGCCTCTTCCGGTGGAGCAGGCCGACAGGACCACCATGTCGGCATCGAGCCGTACCGCGAGGACCTCGCTGAGCGTGAAAAAACCGTCGTCCGTGCCCCGGTTCTCGACCTGGCCGAGGATCAGGAACGGCTCTTTCATCCCTTGTACCTTTCCGGGCAGGTCCGCATGGGTGGCAAAATGCAGATACCGGTAATCCTTCAGGGAGGCCTTCCTGAGATTGGTCTCGCTTGCTGAAATGTTCAATAGCACATCGGGCATCTCCGGCCGTACGCCGAGCAAGGTCGCTATCGCTCTGACCTCATCCTCTGTTTCAGGCAGCGGCGGGTAGGTAACTTCCTCCCACTCCCCCTCTCCCTTCGGAAGGACGGTAACTCCCCGGTACGCGAATCGGGCGGCGTCCTTTGAGGCGGCCGGCGCGTGGCCTCCCTGACGGTACGCCGTGTATCTCGGGTCCGATCCGGCGTACACGGGGTTGCCCAGCGCGAAAAGCTGCTTCCCGGCTTCGGAGGGTCGCAGCAGCCGGGTCAGGGCAAGGGCCGACGCTGACTGCGAATAGGTTATGGTCCGCCTGTCGCCGACATAGGTACTGTCTGTATGATCCCTGCCTTCCTTTATGATAAGGGCCTCGAAGGGCAGCAGCCCGAGCATGCCGTCGGGGACAACGACGAACTTTTCGCCCTCCCCGGCATCCTTGATCGCAGCGGAGAGCAGTATCTCATAGAGCTCTTTTGCCGCTTTTGGGGAGAACGCCGACGGCCTGTTCGAGGTCAGCGGCTCCATGAATGCCCGTACCTTTTCCTCAAGCGCCGGCTGATTGACGTTCATCCTATGGATCGTGCTGATGCCGTCCTTCCGTATGACGAACACATATCCTTCTTCGCCGGTGACGGCATATTCGATCAAGACCTCGTCCGTCCTTAAAGAAAGCTCGCCTGCAGGGACGGGCCGGGGATATTTCAGGGCCGCGTACTTGGGATAACGGGTCCTGATCTCCGCTACCAGGGAACTCAGTTCCCTTTCGAGCGCTTCCTTTCGCTTCGCAAGCCCGTCAAGAACGGCCTCGCCTTTTTTATACGCCGTCTCCCAGGCGGCCTCGATCTCCGCGAGCTGTTGAAGGATCGCTTCTTCCTTCCTCTTTATCCCGGCGGAGACCTCCGGCTCGTCGTACGTCCGCGCGGCTCCCGCCATCGCCTCGAGGAGCGTGCGCGCCTTGGTGAGTTCCGCGAAATGGAACGCGGCCGAGGCAAGGTCCCTGCCGTAGGGCTTGAATTCCTGCTCGATCGCTTCGCCAGCCATTGCCCGCTCCGCAAGGACCGAAACGAGCAGGCGGTGCGGAGCCGAACGGCTGATATAGCCCCCTCCGGCGAAGAAACCCTCCTTATGGCCGGCATGCCGCCTCATTTCCTCGGAGATGAGAACGGCCTTCAACAGCTCATGGCCGGACTCCTTGAGCTGTCCCTTGCCCCTGAGGGCCTGCCCGTACTGCGTGGCGTATTCCATGTGCCGCACCCGGTTGTCCCTCCAGACAGGGGGCGTTTCCCGCAGGAGCGCCAGCGCATCATCGTAGCGCTTCAAGGCAAGATAGGTTTCTATCAGGCCGCCGTGGATCAGCTTCGTCTTCGCGATGCGCGCCTGGAGCCTTCTTCTTTCCAGGAAGATCTCCTCCGCCTCCCGGTACTTCCCCTGCCGGAGATGGACGGCGCCGATGTTGTTCAGCCTCGCGGCGATGGCATGGGGGTTGTTCAGTTTCCGCTCGATCTCAAGCGCCTCGTTCAGGTGCTTGAGCGCCTGGTCGTAGCGGCCGAGGCGGAAATGCTCCATGCCGATGTTGTTCAGGACGATGGCCATCTTCGCCGGCCTGTTGACCTGCCGTTCCAGGCCCAGCGACTCCCGGTATGCCGAAAGGGCGTCGTCGGACCTGCCCGAGACCGCATACACGTCGCCCATGTTGTTCAGGTTCGTCGCCACATCGGGAGAACGGCCGAGTTCCCTGTTCAGTTTGAGCGCCGCCTCGTAGAAGGACAGCGCCTTGTCGTGCTGGTTCAGTCCCTTGTACAATGTCCCGATGTTGTTCAGCGTCGCTGCCATTTCGGGCTTGAGGTTCCGCTGCTTCTGCAGCGCCAGGGCCTCTTCATAGGAGAGGAGGGCCTTGTCGTATTCGATCAGGTCGCAGTACAGGTTCCCGATGTTCCGCAGCGTTATCGCGATCTCCGACTGATCGTTCAGCTGCCGGTTGATCCTGAGCGCCTCCTGATAGTAGGACAGCGGTTTATCCAGCTGTCCCCTGTCCTGGTAAACGCTCCCGATCAGGTTCAGGTTCCCCGCGACCCCGGCAAGGTTCTTCATCTCCCTGCTTAGCTTGAGGGACTGTTCGAAATAGGACAGGGCCTTTTCGTAGCTGCCGAGGACCTGGGCGGTCTTGCCGGCGTTGAACAGGACAATGCCGACGCTCTCCCTGCTGTCCAGCTCCCGGAAGATCGCCAATGATTCTTCAAAGAGGCCCAGGGCCTTCTCGTATTGGTGGAACGTCCGGCCGGAGACCGCGCCGACGTTGAAGAGGTTCGTCGCGATCAGGTCCCGGTTGTTGCTCTTCCGCGCAGCTGCAAGGGCCCGCTCGTAATAGGGGAGCGCCTTTCTGTCGTCATCGAGCGCCTCGTAGACCGCCCCGATGCCGTTCAGGTCCGATGCCGCGCACTCGAGATCTTCCCCGCACAGGGACAGCGACCGCTCGTAGTAGGAAAGCGCCTCGCGGTACCTGCCGTCGTTATACGCCTTTTCGCCCTGCTCCCAGAGCGTTTCGGCATCGTCCTGGGCAGCGGCCGCAACGCCTGCCAGGGACGCGGCAACAAGGCACAGGACAAGGATCTTCACGCAAAGAACAGCCCTCCGCATAATGCACCTCCGTAAGATCCGGGAAGGACTTCCCGATAGAGCGACTATAGCATATTCCCGCGAGGAAACACAAAGGCCTCCCGGATCCCGGGAGGCCTTCTGATCGGCATATCTGGAGCGGATCTGCTACACCATCGCCGCAAGGTCGCGGATGAGCTTCTCCGAGTCCTTCCAGCCCAGGCAGGGGTCGGTGATAGACTTGCCGTAGGTGTTCTCCGTCACCTTCTGGCTGCCCTCTTCGATGAAGCTCTCGATCATGAAGCCCCGGATCATGTCCTTGAGCAGGGACGAATGCTGCCGGCTCTGCATCACCTCCATGGCGATGCGCGGCTGTTCCGCGTACTTCTTGTTCGAGTTGGCGTGGTTCGTGTCCACGATCATCGTGGCGTTGGCGAGGCCGCGCTTCTGGTACAGCTCGGCGAACCAGATCAGGTCCTCGTAGTGGTAGTTCGGCACGTTCACGCCGTGGGGGTCCACGGCTCCGCGCAGGACCGCATGGGTGAGCGGATTCCCCGGGGTCTTCACTTCCCACCGGTTATAGCTGAAGGTGTGGGGCGCCTGCGCCGCCTGGATGGAATTGAGCGTCACGTCGATATCGCCCGACGTCGGGTTCTTCATGCCCACGGGGATGTCGAGGCCGCTGCAGGTGAGCCGGTGCGCCTGGTTCTCCACGGAGCGCGCCCCCACGGCAACATAGGACAGCACGTCCTCGAGGTAGGGATAGTTCCCGGGGTAGAGCATCTCGTCGGCTGCCGGGAGATAGGATTCCTTGAGCGCCCGCAGGTGCATCTTCCGGATGGCCTTGATGCCCTCCACGATATTCGGTTCCTCGGCGAGGTTCGGCTGGTGGGCCATCCCCTTGTACCCGATGCCCGTCGTCCGCGGCTTGTTGGTGTAGATGCGCGGGATGATGAGGATCTTGTCCTTCACGTCCTCCTGCACCTTCGCGAGCCGGCCGATGTAGTCGCACACCGCGTCCTCGTCGTGGGCCGAGCAGGGGCCGATGATCAGGACGAACTTCCCGCTCTCGCGGGTAAAGACCGTCTTGATCTCCTGGTCGCGTTTGCGCTTGATGACCGCCAGGTCCATCGGGACCGGCATCGCCTCCAGGATCACTTTAGGATGCGGTATCTCCCGCACGATTTCGAAACCCATGTTTCCTAACCTCCTCAAACGAAAAAGCTGAGACAGACCGTTATAACCACAGGTCCGCTGCGCGGACACACGGTATAATGGCACATCCTTTTTAAGACGCCTTCATCTGTGTGTCCCGACTACCGTCGGGACCCGTGGTTACATCAGGTTTGTTTTACTTCGTGGTAAAGGTCTTGATTCCGTGTGTTTTGCAGTATAAAAGCCGGAGTGCCTCCAAGTCAAGCCAAAATCGCCGGCTGCGCCCGAAATAAGGCTGGTTTTTTCAGCGCCAATATTGTATAAAATGCCTGTTATGGGGAAAAAGAAAAAGATCAGCTACGACCGCATCGTCGTCTGGGGGATCATCATTGCCGTCGCCGCCATCGGCCTGCTGCTCTGGGGCCCCTTCCACAAGGCGAAGAAACCCGTCGCCGTCAAACCGCCGGTCACCGGAAAACGCGAGATCACCGCGGTCGTGGCGATCGTGATCGACGACCTTGGCCAGGAGATGAAGCCCGCGCAGGACCTGCTCGGCCTGCCGGACCGCATCACCCTGGGCGTCATGCCCCGCCTTCCCTATTCGAAAAAGATCGCCGAGGCGGCGCGCAGGAGCGGCCGGGAAGTGCTGGTCCATATCCCCATGGAGGCGAAAGGCAGGGCGGAGAAGCGCTCCGCCCCCGGCATCCTCCGGTCGGACATGACGCCCATGGAGTTCATAGCCGCGGTCAACGAGGACCTCGACTCCGTCCCCGGCGCCGCGGGCACGAACAACCACGAAGGCTCGGCGCTGACGGAGAACCGGGAGGCCATGACCTTCCTGATGTCCGAGCTCAAGGCCCGGAACCTGTTCTTCCTGGACAGCATGACGAACCCCAAGAGCGCGGCCTATACGGTCGCGAAGGAGTTCGGCCTGAGAGCGGCCCGGCGGGACGTGTTCCTCGACAACGACGGCGACAACCCGGCTGCGATCCGGAAGCAGCTGGAGGAACTCGCCCGGACGGCGAAGAAGAACGGCAGGGCCATCGGCATCGGCCATCCCCACCCGGCGACGATCGCCGAGCTCAGGAAATGGCTCGCGAAGATCGACGACGAGGGCATCGAGGTCGTGCCCGTGTCGGCGCTGGTGAAATAAAACTCGACAGCAAGAAGGTGAGAGGGTAAGAAGTCAGGAGGATGCGTGTTCTGCTCGGCCCTTTCCTGCCTTCCTGCCATCCTACCTTCCCATATTCACGCTCTCCCCAATCCCTAATACGAAAAAAAAGGCGTCTCTCGCAAAGCCGCAAAGGACGCAAAGGAATCTTTAAATTCTGGTTTTTGATGCAAAAGATAGGCCTTCTTTGCGCGCTTGGCGTCTCGCTTAGAAGCGCCTACTTCTGGTTGCAAGAAAAAGTCTTTGCATTTTAAGAAGAATTTTATTCTTTAACAAGAACCCATGATCACCCTCGGCATAGAAACTTCCTGCGATGAGACCGCTGCGGCGGTGCTCAGGGACGGAACCGTCCTCTCGAACATTGTCTCGTCGCAGGTGAAACTGCACGAACAGTACGGCGGCGTGGTCCCGGAGCTCGCCTCGCGGGAGCATCTGAAGAACCTCATGCCCGTCATCGGCGAGGCCCTGTCAACCGCCTCGGTCACATTGAAGGACGTGGACCTCATCGCCGTAACGTCGGCTCCCGGACTGATCGGCGCGCTCCTCGTCGGCGTCTCCGTAGCCAAGGCCGTTGCCTACAGCCTCAACATCCCCTTCATCGGCGTCCACCACGGCGAAGGCCACATCCTTGCGGCGCACCTCGAATACCCCGATATCGGCTACCCCTACGTCGCCCTGCTCGCCTCGGGCGGACACACCGCGCTCTATCATGTCAAGGAATTCGGGAAGTACACCCTGCTGGGACAGACGCGGGACGACGCGGCAGGCGAGGCCTTCGACAAGGTGGCGAAGCTGCTCGACCTCCCCTATCCGGGAGGACCGGTCATCGACCGCATGGCGCGGCAGGGAGACCCGCGGGCGATCGCCTTTCCCCGGGGGCAGCGGGAGGGATATGATTTCAGCTTCAGCGGGCTCAAGACCGCGGTCAGGAACCATGTTGCGCTCTTCCGGTCGAAGGACAAGGGGCTGGACCCTTCGCTGAACATCAGCGATGTGACTGCAAGTTTTCAGGCTGCGGTCGTGGACACCCTGGTGGAAAAGACGGTCAAGGCGGCAAAAGAACAGGGCGTGAGCAAGGTCATCGTGGCGGGGGGCGTGGCTGCGAACAGCTCGCTTAGGACTGAGATGGAGCGATCATGCAAAGAGGCGGGCATAGCGCTGTATCTTCCGGGCATGGGCCTCTGCATTGACAATGCCGCGATGATCGCCCTTACGGGATATCTCCATTACCAGCAGGGGGAACGGTCGGAACTGGATTTAAATCCGCGGGCGAGCATGGCGCTATAGCAGTATCAAGGGCCATGCCGGGCTTTCCACACTTCTCATCGACAACCACGCGTCATCTTCGAACATCCATCCGTCACCTCGCAGATCCTTCAACCAGGGCCAGGAGTTTCGTCATCGTAGATATGTTGCGCGCCGTGCCTGATCGCCCCAGCGCACGGTCGACCGCCGCCCACAGCATGCTCCTGCCGACGCCGTTTGCGCACCACAGGTACGCGACCCGCTTTCCCAGGGCCAGCGCCTCCGGCCCCCAGCGTTTCTTGAGCAGCGGCTTGAGCCGGTCACGGTCCGAAGGGACCCTGGGTACGACGACAAGCAGCCAGGACGGATCGTCCGCCACCTCACCGAAAGGGTTTTCCCGCACCACAGCCGCGACCTCATTCCCCGAGAGGACCGTGACGCTGCACGCGACGCCAAGCCTTGAAGCAAGCTCCTTTTCGATCCGCGCGGCAGCATTGCTTGCCCGGTTGTCTGGCGTCGAGAAGACAACGTTGCCGCTGTTGAGCAGCGTCCGGACATCACGAAATCCGAGGTCTTCAACGATCACCCGAAGATCCGCCATCGCGACGCGGTTCGCGGAACCAATGTTGTTGACCCCGCGAAGCAGTGCAACGAGTTTCTTCGCCAAATCGAGTCCTCCACCTAGTCAAACCGCAGCCCGGCGGCCGACAACGACCGCCATATCCGAAACGCGGCGCTGATGCGCCGACTTTGGGCGTCGCTGTCGAGGCGCAGGTTGGGACATCTGCATGGATAGAGACGGCTTAAACGTGAGCTAAGGCAGGTAATCTTTTTATCTTCTTTATCTCTTTTGCAGTTGATGAGTGGGTTACATGATACAAATCCCACGCCAGCTGCAAATTAAGCCAAAACTGAGCCTCCATGCCGAATAGTTTCTCCAGACGGAGAGCCGTGTCAGGGGTAATCCCGCGCTTCGCATGAATCAGTTCGTTAACACGAGGGTATGAAACTCCGAGTTTTTCCGCCAACTCGCTCTGCGTAATTTTCAGAGGCTTGAGAAACTCCTCCAACAACATTTCGCCGGGATGCGTCGGCGGACCATATTTGGGTATGCGTACCATCTTTTTCTCCTTCACTCTTCAGTGGTAATCGACAATTTCGACGTTTTCCACACCATCATCCGTCCACACAAAACAAACGCGGAATTGATCGTTGATCCGTATGCTGTGCTGACCCTTCCGATCATGCTTAAGGGTTTCCAGTAAATTCCCCGGTGGAATTTTCAAAGAATCCAAGGAAACGGCGCCATTAAGCTGATCGAGTTTGCGTTGTGCCATGCGCCAAATTTGCTGCGGGCAGGTTTCCCTGGCTTCTTTGGTATTTCTCCTGTCAAAGATATCCTCCGTGCCCTTGTTGCGGAACGATTTTATCACCAGGCATCCCCAACGGCGCAATTTATCACTCTGAGATTATAACGGATACCGTTATATATGGCAACAGCTATTTGCCTCAGATTCAGAAGCTTTGGCGTTTTAGAATTTGTCAGTATTCACTTCCATTTGCATATTTATCCAGGACAAGAGACTGAACGTGCAGACGATTAATCGAATCAACGAAACGTAAACCACGCTACATAGAACCCTACCACAACTGTAACTGTTGAAGCAATGCGCACAGCCTTGGTGTGCGCGCCGATCACTGCAACAACACCTTCAAAGAAGACCTCCAGCACGAACCAGAGGGGTGCAATCGCGAGCCCTGCCCATGAGAATTTGTCCTCTGGCGCAATCCTGTGCCATAAACATACCCGATCCTAAGCCGAGCAGGCCTGCCAAAGCGACAATGGCTATGGCGTGACTAAACGAGCGAATGCTTGACGAATTAGCCTGTTTCATAGATTAACGCCATCGTGAGGGGCGTGCTTCTCGACCCTCTCGACGGCGTGGTTGAATATCATTTATGCATTAATGTCCTTGCATAGGACTAACAATTATCACTACAGCCGCTACAGTTAGACCAAATAACCAAATGAAAAGAATGCCCACAACGCCTAATGCACGCACGGGTTTCTGCGCGACATTTAATGCAGAGAATAATGCTGGCACAAGCCTGATTACCCATGCGCTAAGAGCATTTAAAATAACCCACACTGAAACAGTATAGCTTGTGGCAAACATTACAAAAGCAACAGTCCCAAAAACAGGTGGAAATTTAGTAAACTGAAGCATATAAAGAATAAACAAGATTAATATTGATGAAGCGGTGTGCGTATCAGCAACTTGTGCGGCGTCTATTGAAACAGATAGACCGGAATATATCAGTAGAAAAATTAGAATAAAAAAACCGGCACGAATTATTATTCCGGTTAATAATATCTCTAATGTTAAGGCTTCTTTCTGAACGAATTATTCAGAAAGAAGCTGGTTGGACTAAGCCGTTGTGCGCCACACGCTATGGGATTTCAAAAGATTTATCAG
>JAGVOT010000047.1 GCA_020052615.1 Nitrospirota bacterium
CGGAGACAAGGAGCGTTTGCAGGTACTGCATGAGGAGACCGGCCGGCTCAAGAAGATCATTGCCGGCATGGAACAGCTCTCCCGGGCAAAGGAGATCGCCCGCGCCGCCAGGAGGGAACCGCTCCTGATAGAGCCTCTGCTGAAGGGCATTGTCGAAGAGACGCGGCAGGCAGTGCCGGACAAGAACATCACCTACACCGTCGAATGCGAACCAGGGCTCACGCTGCAGGCTGACCGCGAAAGCCTGTCCCGCATCCTCGGCAACATCACGGACAACGCAGCCCGTTTCATCAGGGATTCCGGCACCGTCACGGTGATCGCCAGGCGCAGGGACGGGCAGGTGGTCTTCTCGGTACGGGACACCGGGACCGGCATCAGGCGCGCCCATCTCTCTCATATCTACGAGCACTTTTTTCGCGGCGCCGGCTCGGGCATCGGCATGGGCCTCTCGATCGTGAAGGAGCTGGTCGATGCCCTGGGCGGCAAGATCGACGTGCAGACCGCTGCGGGCAAGGGCACGACCGTTACCGTTGAGCTGCCGGTCTGACGGCCGACACGGGGACAGTCGCCGATATCCTTCGCGATCCGGAAACTGATCCATTTCAAAACCATCGGGGCGGCAGGCAAACCGGCATCCGGACGGTCAGCATCGATTCCGCGGTCGATTTTCCCGTTGCATCTCCGGGCCTGACTGCCGTATAGTTGCTCAATACGTCAACACCGCTCAGAAAGGTCTGTCGCTCCTCCATCACCAACACCATGCCGGTACGTCGTCCTCTGCCCCTGTTCGGGTCCCTGCATCGCCTCCCTGTTCATGCTCATTGCCGTCCTGATGCCGCTGACCGTCCGGTTCACCATCACCGGCGACCTTGACGGCCTCTATTTCCTGAAGGGCGCGCGCGGCAGGCTGCTCGAGGTGAAAGATACCGTGCTGCTCGGCGAGCATGATCGCGTGCTGCTGCAGGTGGACCTCGGCGAATGGCACCTGTCGCCGCGGGAGATGGCGGCGATGCCGTCGGACGCGCGCCTTCGCTACCAGTGGAACGAGTCAGCGGGCCACGGATTCATCCAGGCGCTGTATCACGACGGGACGAAGTTCCTGGCCGCCATCGGGCGCTACATGACGGAATCGGGACGGGCGCCAGCCGGGCTCTTTGTCGGCGGCGGATTGCCCTACAGGGAATACGAGGACCGCGAAGTGGCGCTGAACGAGACCGGCATGGCCTTTTATACCGGCAGCGAATGGCATCATCTGTGGTGCAACGTGAACGAGGCATTGTTCCTCGGCGGCGCCCCGCGCCGGATCCTGTTCCCGAGCTCGTGGGAATATCTGGGCAGCGACGTCCTGTACGAGAACGACGGCCGCCTGATCATCAGGAGCGACCATCAGCTGGACCTGGACGGCGTTCCGCTGCGCATCACGCGCTTTGTTTTGTACCGGACCGGTGACCGGCACATCGTTCTGCTGATGCGGTTCAGGAACGATGGCGCGCGAAGCGTTTCGTACAGCTATGTCTACGGAGATGAACCGTGGGTCGGGGAGTACGGCACGTCGGCGGGCAACATCGGCTGGACACGCGACCGGGAGTACCGCTACGAATCGCACCTCGATACGAAGCGCTACTCCTGGGCGGGCATGTGGGACGCCGGCGACCGGTTCCTCCCGCAGGAGGGGGGCCGGGCGTTCACAGGCGTGGCGAACTTCATCGACTGGTCCGGCGGCGTGCGGCCCGACGACGCCTACTTCTCCAACCAGCTCGACCGTGCCGCGCCCGAGAGCGCCAGGGTGCCTCTTTCGAGCGGCGACAACCGGGTGATCATGCTCAACTGGCAGGACCGGGTCCTCGCTCCATCCGCATCGGAGAACATCATCCTCGCCGTGGGCATGGCGGACAGCGACCCGGAGACGGGATTCCCGGTCCGGCCCCCCGTCTCGATCGACCCCGCCGAGCTGTCGATCCTGCTCACCCTGCCGTAATCCATCCAGGGACCAGGTCGTTCCGGAGGAACACCTGAGGGTCAGACCCTGCTTTTTGCCGTTCCGGGCCCACCTCACCTGCAAGCTGACCAGTCCGCTTTCGTTCAAGAACTTCCCGGCCGTTGCCTCACACGATGCGTGGCGGGGGAAAAACCTATCGGGCCAGATAGTAAAAAGCCGCAGCCTGAGAAGAGGCCGCGGCTTTTTTCATCGGTTATGACCGCTTCGCTGATTTTGCCGGTGTTTGACGTCAGTTCATTGTATTGCTGCGTGGCGGACCAGTTCGCACTGGAGGTTCTTGCCCGCGCTCTCTTTTACCGCAAGAACATCGGGGCCCCGGTATTTTGCGCTGCGCTGATCGGGGGAGATCAGCCGGAAGCCGACCCAGGAGCGCTTGATCCACGGTTCATATTGTATCCGCGCGGTCGGCCGAATGGAATGCTCGTTGTCGTCCCAGGAGCCGCCGCGCAGCGACCGGTAGCGTCCTGTCTGCGGACCTTCCGGATTGTACTGCGGGCTGGTCTTGTAATAGTCCGTACCGTACCGGTCGGCGGTCCATTCCCATACGCTTCCCAGCATATCGTAGATGCCGAGGCCATTGGGCCCGGACCATCCAACGGGACGAAGGGTGCGCGCACCGCCGGAGGACGCCGGTCCCGCGGCGTCGTTCTTTGCCTGCATCCCACCGCTGCGGACCGCATACTCCCACTCAGCCTCGGTCGGCAGGCGATAGATCTTCCCGGCGCGTTCGTTCAGGCGACGGGTGAATTCCTGCACCTCGTTCCAGCTCACATCCACCACCGGGCAGTTGTCGCCGCAGCTGTTCATCGCTGCCGGGCTCGCTCCCATGACCGCCTTCCACTGGGCCTGCGTTACTTCGTACTTTCCCATGTAGTAATCATCAACGCAGATCTGGTGCGCCGGAGACGCGTCGCTCGGTCCTGTTCCGTCGACAGCGCCCATGCAGTAGCATCCTCCGCTGACGTGCACGAGTTCGATCCCGCTGTCCGGATCGGCGAACGCGTTGCCCGGGGACGCCGGCCTCTCCGGGAAGGTGTACGCCGCCGACGCTATGATGATGGGTGTGCCTTCGATGGGTGTGCCTTCGCACGCCTGTGACACTCCTGCTGTCTGATACAACATCAAGACGGCTGCTAGAACGAAGATCTTCTTCATGGCACTCTCCTTTGCGGTCGGTGATTGTTAGCAACGGAAACTTCCCTGGGTGCATGTCTGCGCCAGGATCTCTGCAAGCGTCGGCGATATGAAACGGACTAGGTCATGACAAGATGGTCACCTCCTCGTGCCGTGGGCAGCGTCCGCACCGTCCGATCCCGATCGTCTGACCGGGGTGCTGAGGCGTGATGGCCTGCTCTTTTATTTAATGTTTCACTTTATTGCATTTGATATGCCAGGATCGATCTTCTCTCCATGTCTATGAAATCAGGATACATTGCTTTTGTTGCATTATTTCTATACTTACCGGATGTCCCGAAGAAGCTGTATGCTTTTCGATTCACTTGGATAGACCCGTGACCGGATAAGACGAGCAATAGACAAGCTGCAGGAGTAAAATCAGGCAGTTCCCGCGTTGTATGAAATTGCATACGCCTCGCTGGTCAGATACTTCGGTATCTTGATCCTTTCCTCGATCTGGTCATGATCATTGTGCATCGCATACCCCGCCGGTGTTTCTCAGTTCCCGCTGTCTTGCCGAAGACGCACTCATGGACATGCGATATTTCCGCAAGTTAGGTGAATGAAAAAACGTTCACCTTCGGAAAAGCACGGCACAGAAGATCCGCGACGTACGCTCAATGAAATGGCCTTTGTTTTGCAGGATTATGTTTCGTTGGAGATTTGCATCCCCCTGCGATGACGCCGCAAGAATGGTCTTTATTGTTGAGGGACGGGGGAGGCGGACATGAATGTTCCTATCAGGTCATTGAATGAACATATTGCATCGGTCATCGCGGGGGCGCTGCTGCTGCTGAGCGGATGCGTGGTCACCGCGGTTCCGGACCGCGTGCCGATGCAGAAGGGCGTTCTCCAGCAGAACCTTGCCGGCGTATCTCTGGTAGTGGTGAGCGGGAGCCGGGACGCTTCGCCCTATCCCATCCTGACGGAGACGGGCGTCGATGTGGGATTCGTGGGAGATCGGCGGAAATGGTCGAGAAAGCTGACCGAAGCGCTTGCCGGAGAACTGGCCCGGAAGGGCGCCGTGCTGCGGTCGACCGCTTCCCTCAAACTGAGCGTCGCGGTGACCGAGGTCACGCTGGTCCAGACCGGCGAGATAAACCGGTTCAAGGTGAAGGTAGCGGCATCGACGTCCAGGGGATGGGCGAAGGACTATGAAGCCTCCTCGGAAGCGCAGACCGGCGTTTTTGAGACCGTCGACAGCATGACGCGCCGGCTTGCCGGCCAGTCCCTGGCCGAGGTAAACAAGGCCATGCTGAACGACCGCGATCTTCTGGCCCAGCTCGGCGCAGGCGTTACGGGCTCGGGTAAGAGTGTTGCTCGCAACTCCATCAAGCAGTGATCATGCCGGCAGGGCAGTGTCGCTCCCCTGCACGGGGGACACGACGGGCCGGGCAGGACGTGACCCGCGGCGTGGTACGAGTTCCCTGATCCATTCATCCCCCGGCAGTTCCTCGAATCCCGCGATCTCCTGATGGGGTCCGGTCAGCGCGTTCGCAGGGCGGTACTGCCGTGGCCTTCCAGCGCGGTCATGATGATCCGCCTCAGCTCGGTATCGCGGACCGGCTTGTTGACGAAATCGAAGACTCCCAGGCTGAAGGACTTGAAATAAGCGTCGATGCTGCCGTGGGCGGTCAGCATGATGACCGGCGCGGTGTTTCCCATTCCCCTCAGGGCTTCGACGAACTGAAGTCCGTCCATGCCCGGCATGCGGTAGTCCGTGATCACCAGGGATGTTCGGAGACCGCTCCTGATCGCGGCAAGGGCGGACCGCGGGTCGTCGAAGGTCAGCGGACGGTAGCCCAGGGCTTCGATCATGAGGGTCATTGCCTGGAGGTTTTCCCGGTCGTCATCGACGATCACGATGGCCGGCGCTCCTTGCGTTGCGGACAAAGCGTGAGAATCCTGATTCATGCTTTCTGCAGGGGTGAGCGGGATCGTTCGCAGCAGTCGGCGGCTTGGTCCCGGCAACCCCTCCTCCATTCGTCGATCAGCCGTTCCCGCGCGCTTCGCAGCCGGAACAGGGGACAGAGCGTATGCCGGCTGCGTTTGCAGTACTCATCGGCCTCGAATGCGCTCGGGATGTACACGTCGTGCGAAGCGGCGCAGGACCTGAGATAGGATCCAATGAGGTATTGACAGGCCATGGGGTATCCTTTCGGCGGGCAGTGCAGGGGCGCAGCTGCTTCTTCAAGTACTACAGCAAATGCCGTGCCAGGCTCTCATGCGGGAATAATTGCGGAAAAACAGGCGTTAACGACAGAGGCGGTCGTCAGGTTCGATACTGAGGATCAAATTGACCCGGTCCCGATGGCCTGCCGGTTCAGCGCTGACGGAACTCCTTGATGCGGCGCTTCAGCGTCGAGAGCGATATGCCGAGGGCCTGTGCCGTGTGAGTGAGGTTCCCGGCGTGTCTCTGCATGGCGTCCCTGATCGCGCGCTCCTCAATGTCCGCCAGCGTGGCGCCTCCGGACGGAGGCGACGCCGTCGGCTGCGGTCCGGCCGGGACCTGCTTGTCGGGGGCGCAGGCCCGGTCGCTGCGGCGGCCGATCAGGAGCGACGGGCACACCTCTTTTTGGGGATTCACCAGCACCGCCCGCTCGAGCACGTTCCTGAGCTCCCGTATGTTGCCCGGCCAGGAATACTGCTGCAGCCGGCCGATCTCGCCGTCGGCAAGGCGCAGCTTCCTGCCCGGCACGATCGTAGCCAGCAGGTGCTCGCACAGCGCGGGCAGGTCCTGGTACCGTTCGCGCAGCGGCGGCAGGTGGATCTGGACGACGTTCAGCCGGTAATAGAGGTCCTGCCGGAACGTCTTGCCCAGGATGTTCGCGAGGTCGGCGTTCGTGGCGGCGATGATGCGCACCTTGACCTTCCTCGGCGTGGTCCCGCCGACACGCCTCACTTCCCCGGCCTCGAGGGCGTGCAGGAGCTTGGTCTGGAGATGGACCGGGAGATCGCCGATCTCATCGAGCAGGAGGGTGCCGCCGTCGGCCATTTCGAACAGGCCCTTCTTGGTCGCAACCGCGCCGGTGAATGCCCCTTTCTCGTAGCCGAACAGCTCCGCCTCGATGAGGTTCTCCGGCAGGGCCGCGCAGTTGATGTCGATGAACGGCGCCTTGGCAAGCGGGCTCAGGTAGTGGATGGATTTCGCGACCAGGCTCTTGCCGGTCCCGGTCTCTCCCGTGATCAGGACGGGCGCGGAGGTCTTGGCCGCCGACATGATGAGCTCCTCCACGGCGGCGAGCCCGCCGCCGCTGCCGACGATGACCGCCCGCGTCCGGTCGCGCTCCTGCTCGAGCGCGTGGACCTGCTCCACCTGCTCGAGGTCCTGGGTGCGGAGCATCCGGTCCACCGTCAGCTTCAGCTCCTCCAGGTCCAGCGGCTTCGAGAGGTAATCGTGGGCGCCCGTCCGCACGGCCTTGACGGCGTTCTCGAAGGACGGGTATGCCGTGATGAAGATGATCTTGGTCTGGTCGCTCCGCTCCAGGATGGCCGGGGCCAGGGCATGGCCCTCGCCGTCGGGCAGCTTCTGGTCGAGCAGCACGACGTCGACGCGCCTTTGCGAGCAGACCGCAAGCCCTTCGGCGCCGGTGCCGGCGGACAGGACCGACAGTCCGCCGCCCTGCAGATAATCCTTCAAGGTCTCGCACAGGGCCTTCTCGTCATCGATGATCAGGAGCGTGCGCTTACGCGGTTCGAACATGGGTCCCTCCGGGTAGGAAGATGGTCACTGCGGTTCCGCTGCCCTCATGGCTGGCGATCTCGATGGTACCCTCCATGGTGGTGAGCATCTTTTTCACGATCACGAGGCCGAGGCCGGTCCCGTGCTGCTTGGTGGTATGGAACGGCTTGAACAGGTTCGCGAGCTGGTCCGCGTTCATGCCGGCGCCGTTGTCGCTGATCCTGATGCGCACGCGGTCGTCCTCGCGCGAGAACAGGATGTCGATGCGCGGCTGCGGCCGGTCCTTCAGCGCGTCGGCGGCGTTGATCGTCAGGTTCAGGAGCACGTGCTGGAGCGCCCGGGCGTTCGCCCGTACCCGCTCGGCGCCGGGAAGGACCTGCGTGGAGAGCGAGACCCCCCGGGCCCTGATGTCCTCGCGGACAAGGCCGCGGAAAAGCTCGAGGAGCGGCCCGGTCTCAACGTCCTCCAGGACCGGGGTCTCGAAAAGATTGAACGTCTTGAGCGTATGCAGCAGCTGCTCCACCCGGCCGATCTCGGCGAGGGTGCGGTCCACGTATTCGGCCACGCGATCGGCCGGCATGGTGTCCAGCTTCCGCTGAAGCACGGACAGGTGTATCTTGGCGTTGTTGATGGGGTTCCCGATCTCGTGCCGCACGCCGGCAAAGATCGCACCGATGTTGTCCACCTGGCTCACCGACTCGGCGACGGCCTCCAGCCGGATCCGGTCGGTCACGTCGCGCATCACCGTCACGTAGTTGATGATCGCGCCGGACGCATCACGCACCGGCGAGCAGGTGCGGTCCTCGAAATACTGCATTCCGTCCTTTCGTTTGCTCACGATGCGGCCGTGCCACAGGCCGTTCTGCTTCAGGTCCTCGCGAAGTCTGGAGAAGAACGACTCGTCGTGCCTGCCGCTGTCGAGAATATGCAGGTTCCCCCCGACCGATTCATTCCGGGAAAACCCCGTGATCTGCTCGAACGCATTGTTTACATATTGGATGCGTCCCTCGACGGGCTCGGTGATGACGACCGCGTCGGCGGCCGACTCGATAGCGGTGATCAGCCGCAGGCTTTCCGCCTCAGCGTTCCGCCGCTGCCGCTCGGAGGATATGGTCTCCAGGGCGAAGGAGATGTTGTCCGCCAGAGCGACGAGCAGGGATGTCTCCTCGTCGGTGAAGAAGTTCTGCCGGTCGGAGTAGATGGTGAGTGAGCCGATGACCGCGCCGTCGACGCGCAAGGGAAAGGCCGAAGCCGAACGGATGTCGTGTTCGCGCGCCCATTCGCGCCACGGCACCTTGTTGTCGGCCGCCTCGAAATCCATGTTGATGATGTGGCGTCCTTCGACGACCGCCCGCCCCGACGGGCATCTCCCCTCGGGCACGTCTTCGGCGACGACCCTGATGCCGGCGAGGAACTTCGTATCCCCGAAATGCGCAACGGGACGGATCTCCCGGCTTGCCGGATCTACGAGCCCCACCCAGGCCAGCCGGAAACCGCTTGTCTCTACGATGATCCTGCAGACCTCATCGAGCAGCGCCTGCTTCTCGCGTCTTCTCACGATCGCTTCGTTGATGGCGGCAACGACGGCATAGAACCGGGTCCGCTGCTTAACGCGCTGTTCCAGCTCGGCATGCGCCTCTTTAAGCGCCTCCTCGGCCTGCTTGCGCTCGGTGATGTCCTGGGCGATGCCGAAGCCGCCGACCAGAGAGCCGCTCTCATCGAACTCCAGATACGCCTTCTCGCGGACCCACTTGACGCGCCCGTCAGAAAAGATCCGGTGCTCAAGGTCATAGGATTCGCCCTGGAGCGCCTTCTGCCATTGGGCATCGACCTGTGCGCGGTCATCGGGGTGTATGGCGGAAAGGAAGGCCTCATAGGTCAGCGGCGTTCCCCTGGGAATGCCGAAGATGCGGTGGGTTTCATCGGACCAGGTCAGCACATTCCGCCGGACATCGAGCCGCCAGCTTCCGATGCCGCCCACCTCCTGCGCCCGGTCCAGGTCCTGCCGGTTCCGGCGCAGCTCCTGTTCGACCCGCTTGCGCTCGGTGATGTCCTCGAAGATGGTCGCAAAGAATCCCTTTTGGGGACTATAGGCCGTGATGGAATACCATTTTCCCAGCTCCTCCGAATACTGCTCGGTCCGCAGCTCCTCGCCGGTCAGGGCGACCTTTCCGTAGGCGTTGATCCAGTCGAAGTCCGATTCCCCGATGCCCGGCAGCACCTCGGTGACGCACTTGCCGACGACGTCGGCGCCCCGGAGGCCGGTCAGCCGCTCAAAGGCCCTGTTCACCTCGAGGAACCGGTAGTCCCGGGGCATGCCGGAAGCGTCAAGAACAATCTCATGAAGGGCAAAGCCGTCGATCATCCGGTCGATGAGGGTGCGGTATTTCTTTTCCCGTTCCCTCATCGCCTCCTCCGCCTTTTCGCGCTCGGTGATGTCCACCAGGACATGGACCGCGCCGCGCGGGCGGCCCTGCTTGTCCAGCAGGGGCGTACCGTAGCCCAATAAGGAGCGCGTCGCGCCGTCGTCGAAGACAAGATTGAACTCGAAGTCTCGCACGACCTCTCCCCGGGCCGCTCGCTGGGCGGGCAGTTCATCAAGCTTCAATTCGCGCCCATCCTTGATCGCCCTGAAATGGCGGGGTTTGACCTCGGGGGGCGCAGACAGCGAGGCCTCGGCGCCGCGCGGCTGGCGCAGCAGTTCATCGGCCGCGCGGTTGCCGGTCATGTGGGTGGACTCCGGGTCGTGGACGATGAGAACAGGCATCGGCATAGCCTCAAGCATGGCGGCCAGCTCCTGCGCACGCTCCCGTTCACGGCGCTCGCTCTCCTTGAGCGCATCCTCGGCCAGCTTTAGCGCGGAGACGTCCGTATTGGTGCCGAACCAGCGGAGTGGCCGGCCGGCGGGATCCTTGAGGGGCAGGACACGCGTCAGGAAGGTGCGGAATACACCGTCTGCCCCCCGGAGCGGGAATTCCATTTCGAACGGCTCACCCGTGACGATCGACGCCTTCCACCGCTCCAGGACCTCGGGCAGCACCCTGGGGTCGTGAACACTTTGCCAACCCCAGCCTTCCATCTGCTCGGGCGTTGTGCCGGTGTATTCATACCAGCGCCGGTTGTACCAGGTGATGTCGCCGTTGCCGTTCGCCCACCACGCAAGGTTGGGGATGGAATCAGCCAGAGTGCGGAACTGCGCCTCGCTCCGTCTTAGCGCCTCCTCCGCCTGCTTGCGCTCCGTGATGTCGAAGGCATAGATCCGCGCGACGCCGAGCCCGGGATCGAGATAGGCGGACGCAGTGAACACACGGTCCGCTATCCTGACCTCGCGATCGACGGTCAGCGGGTGCTTTTTGTCCCATGCGGCAACAACGCTGCTCAGGTCGGACGGCACGAACGCTTTCGTATTCGTAATGTCCAGGCCCAGCCGCTCCAATGTGCGGTACGCGGCGGGATTGGCGAACGTGACGGCGCCGGTCAGGTCCGCTTCGAGGACGGGATTCGGGTTGAGCTGCGGAAAGGACGCCAGGTAGGCGAGCCGTTCTTCGTTCTCCCGCTGCCGCGTGATGTCCCGGCTGTAAATCGCGACATCGGTCACGTTGCCGCGGCTGTCGAAGACCGGCGAGACCGTATGCCGGAACAGGATTCCCTCGCGCGTATCCTCGAACTCGACGGGATTGCCGGTCCGGACCACAGCGTTCAGGTGCGTCATCCGCGCCTTCGCCAGGTCGGGCGGGATAAGGTCATTGACGTGCTTGCCGATCGTATCTTCAGCGGGCATTCCGAGCCGCTTCAGCGCGATCTCATTCGCCATGCGCAGGGTGCCGTCGGCGCTGAACAGCACGATCGATTCCTGCGCTGCGTTCAGGATGCCGCATAGGGCAGCCTCGCGTTCGCGGAGCGCTTCGGCGCTGTCGTGCGGTGTCAGATTCGCCTGGTCACCTTTTCGACGGACGTCTCCGGTTGGCGTCTTTTCTCCTCGGCTGCCCGGAGCAGGCCGTGAAGGGCGGCCCTTAGGCAGGCTCTTTTTTTTATCACCGCCCGCTGCCATGGTATTTTCTCCTGGTTTGTGAAGGAACTGATCTCGATCCGTACAGCCCCACCCGGTCTTTTCGATGGGGATCCATCGGCCAACGATCTCAGGGAAGGAACATTGACGAACAGGGATAGCGTAAGTCGGCCTTGATACATATGAGCAAGTTATATACCAACGGACCAATAGTAATATGAATGGATTATCTCTTTGAAATCATCTACATAGGAAATATACCAAATGATTATGAATTACCATTGGCTCAAATTGGCCTATTCAAAATGAGCTTCTGCGACATTTTGACTCTTCTGCAAGTAATTGGCATCTAATGATTGGCCCAGACCGATCAAGGCTAAGGCATGAGAACTGAGGGCCATTGATCCAAACAGGTCAAGCTCATCCTGTTTCTTGACAATCTCGCGCCTGCTTCCCAAACCGTTTGACTCTCCCTTTTCCCTCTGCTACACTCCCCCAAGCTTTCCCGCGTCGAGAAGCATCTGAGTAATCTGGATCATCAGCGAACGCGGATGATGAGAACAGTGAAGGGGATCCCAGCGGGGTGCAAGGAAGAGCAATGACCACGGAATCGTATGAACAAGTTCGGAGAAACCTGTTCGGGGGCCACAACCAGAACGCCTTTGTCGAACTGGTGCGGGACCGTGCCGCCATAACCGGGCCGGTCCAGGGCACTCCCGAGGAGTTCTCGCAGATACTCTATGAGCTGACCCGGGGGGACCTGAACAACCGGAACAAGACGGTCTCCTACGAGGCAGTCGCAAAGGGAGGCAGGGACATCCTGAAGTTCGCCGACGGGTCCCTGTTCAGGGTCGTCAGGGCGAAAGGCCAGATCGGCGGGTCCCTGATCGTCGTAACGCCCCACCTGCAGTCGATGGACGACCTGCTCGAGGCCCGGGAGCTGCCGCTGTCCCGCCTGGTGTCCGAGACGCTGATGATCCACGACGCCTTCAAGCGCGTCGCCGATGAATACCGGAGGGTGGAGCTGAGCAAGGCCGCGGACAAGGCCTCGGCGGAGCTGCGGGCGGTCCGCGAGTGCAGGCTCGAGACCATCGTCGAGGCCATCGAGAAAGCGAGGAGCGGGGAGCGGATCATGGTCCGCGGCCAGCAGAACATCGACGCCCTCGTCAACCTCGGCTTTGTTCCCTGCCTGGTGGACAATCCGGACAACTGGGTCGATGCCGAGGACGTGCCGGGACTGCGGTATCGCCACGCCAGGAGCGGGATCGAGGTCCTTCTGACCGGCCGCGAGCGGTTCCGGCCCATCGAGGAGCTGAACCGGCTGGAATTCACCTTCCTGGTCCACCGGAGCGACGACGATCCGGCGGTGTTCGGAAGGATGGAGAAAAAGTTCCGGGGGTCCCGGAGGGACGGAACGCCCTATCCGCTGAAGGAGTTCCACGCCGACCTGCTGGCCCTGGTAAAGTATCCCGAAGAGCTCAAGGGCAGGACGGAAGAGGACCTCGGTCTCATGGCGGACGAGGTCGAGCTCGTGATGGACCGCCGGCAGGAGCTGGACAAGGGGATCCTGCCCTACGAAGCCGTGTTCAGCCGGGACACGACGGCGATCATCGACCACATCCGCAGGAACAGGACGCCGGCCCGGGAGGTGCGCAAGGCGCTCGACTATTTCGAATATACCGGCATGATCGACGGGCAGTACAAGGCGGCGCTCTACCGGCTGCTCGCGGCCGCCGCAACTGGACGGACCGTGGCCGAACCCGGCCCGGTCGACCTGTTGTACGACAAGCGGGTCAAGGAGATCGTCGCGGAGGTGCTGAAGAAGATCCCCAAGGAGCGGCTGACACCGCGGACGATCACGATCGCGTTGACGCCCTATGTGAACGAACTGGGGTTCGGCAGGCTCGTCAAGATCCGGGAGCGCATCCTGCAGTTGAAGGAGATGGTCCATGACCAGTAAGGGGCCGGGACCGGACAGAATGACACCAGGAAAAGAGGATAGGTCTAATGTTAGTTTTTTCTTTAGGCCTGAGGCAAAGACCTATCATGCCTCTTCCGTCGTCAAATCCGCATTTATCAGTGTCTAAGATTTAGGTCAAGACCTTCGACACTGAAGACCCTGAGAACAGCTATGATAACAGCGGATAGGACCGACGCGATAACAAACGAACCGGCCCCGATGCATCGGCTGCTGCCGTGGGCCGCCGCGGCCTCCGGCGGCGTACTGGTGTTCCTGGGCTACGCGGGCTTTGACCAGTTCTACCTCGAGTGGATCTGCCTCGTGCCGGTGCTCTGGGCCATCAGCAGCCGGACGCCTGGCGGCGCCTTCCTGCTGGGGTGGGCCGCGGGCATCGTGGCACACGCAGGCGGCTTCTCCTGGATCGTCACGATGCTCCGGCAGTTCGCCGACGCGCCCTGGCCTTTGGCGGCGCTGGGGCTCCTGCTCCTTGCGGCCGCGAACGGCCTGGTCTTCGCCATCTGGGCCTGGGCCACGCGGCTGATCACCCGCGACGCCCGATGGAACGGCCTGTGGGCAGCGCCGGTCGTCTGGACCGCCGTGGAGAAGTTCTGGCCCCAGCTGTTCCCGAACTACCTCGGCGCGAGCCAGTACCGGCTGACGCTGGTGACGCAGATCGCCGACATCACGGGCATCCTGGGCGTCACCTTCCTGGTCATTTACGCGAACTCCACGGTCCACGGGGTGATCGAGCGTGTCCGTACGAAGCAGCGGCGGCCCTGGCTGCCCGCGGCTGTCTTCGCAGTCGTCATCGCAGCGGTGCTCGTCTACGGCGCGGTCCGCGTCGCCATGGTGGACAAGGCAGCCGCCTCCGTGGACAGGCTTTCCGTAGGACTCGTCCAGACGAACCGGGGGGCCGGCGACAAGCACGTGGACCAGGCGCTGTTCCTGCGCGAGCACCAGGAGCTGTCGCGGGAACTGATCGCCGGCCGGCCCCTGGACCTCCTTGTCTGGCCCGAGAGCATCCTGGGCATCGCCCTGCCGTCCCGCGAAGGAACACTGCCCCCGGGCCTGGCGGGAGACCTGCAGACGCCGGTGCTCTTCGGCGCCATCATCCAGTTGAACGAGGAGGGCGAACGCCGCTATTACAACAGCGCCGTGCTCGCGGACAGCACCGGCCGCATCACCGGCACGTACGACAAGATGGTGCTGGTACCTTTCGGCGAGTACATCCCCTTCGGCGACGTCTTCCCCTGGCTGTATTCGTGGTCGCCCTACTCGGGCCGGTTCTGGCGGGGGGAGATCACCGAGCCGCTCCGACTGAACGGCCGGCCGCTGTCCGTGAACATCTGCTATGAGGACATCTTTCCCGGCCACGTCCGCATGCTGATGGGGGGAGGGCGGGATGGCAGGATCCCCGAGGCGCTGTTCAACGTGACGAACGACTCCTGGTACGGCGACACGATCCAGCCGCTGGAGCACCTGGTCCTCGCGAGCTTCCGGTCCATCGAGCACCGGCGGACGCTTGTCCGGTCCACCAACACCGGCATCTCGGCCATCGTGGACCCGGCCGGCCGCATCGTCCAGCGAACGCCCCAGTGGAAGAAAGCGTCCCTCGCCGGCACGATACCGCTGATGCAGGGCCGCACGGTCTACGGCGTCGCGGGCGACTGGATCGGATGGGTCTGCGGGATCATTGCGCTGGCGGGCATCGGCAGGGCGCTCCAGGCGAGGGGGCGGCTTAAGGGAAGCGGTGCGGGATCACCGGCGGCAGGAGAAGGCGGTCCGGCGAAGCAGGCATCGTCAGGGCGAAGGAAGGGCAAGGGGCGAAGGGACGGCTGAGGCTGGCGAGCAGAGCAACGAACTGACCCAGGCATCACGGATGTCTATGATGCTTTGTTTTGAATGGCGTTTGCTTTTTCCAAGAGCCCCTGCATCCCGTGAAGAGGACCTCGCACAAGCATGACCGGAAGGCGGGTTGGAAAACCACGGTCATGCCTGCGCGTGCGCAGCGAAAGCGCACGCATAGGGAGGGGCTATCATCCTGAAAAACGCAAGACAACATGTCATGCCTGCGAGGACCTCAGAACCGGGGTACAGAAAAAAGAAGAGAATCGATGGGATTTGTTGCACGTCTGGACTTGCCAGCCAACCTTGGTAATCCGGGTTTTTTCAGCGCGGCGCACCCGGCGCTGCTGGGCCGCTCTTCGTCCGGAATCCCGCCATCTCGTTCTTCAGTACCTCGACCTCCTCCTTGAGCGCGCCGAACGACCGGGTCATAGCCTCGAGGTCCCTCATCGCCGTCAGTCCCGAGCGTTTGATCTGCTCCACCGCGTCGACGATCGCCTCGTTGGCCTTGAGCTGGTCCAGCGCCGCCTGGTGGATCCGGGTCACCCTGTCGCGGCTCTCTTCCAGGTTCCGGGAGATGACCTCCGTGCCGGCGGCGTGCTCCCCCGTGCCTTTCCTGACCAGTTCAGCCACCTCTTTCATCTCGACGATGCTTTCGAGCATGCTGCCGGCGCTCCGGCGCTCCTCTTCGGTGCTTTTCGCGACCTGCTCGAGCATGAGCCGGGCGTTCTCCACGGCGACCCGTATCTGCTGCAGGCCCTCCGCCTGCTCCACCGTGGCCTTTTCGACGACGGCGGTCATCTGGGCTGTCTTTTGCGCCGCCTCGAGGGTCTCACCCATCGCCTCGCCCGATTTGAAGATCAGGCTTTTCCCCTCTTCGACCTTCTTCACCCCCGAGTGGATCGCGTTCACGGCTTCCCGGATATGGGACCGGATGGTCTTCACGATCGCCGCGATGTCCTTGGCGGACGTCTCGGTACCCTCGGAGAGCGACCGGATCTCTCCCGCGACGACGGCGAAGCCCTGTCCGTGCTCCCCCCCGGCCCGCGCGGCAAGGATGGACGCGTTGAGGCCCAGGAGGTTCGTCCGGTCGGTCACCTCCCGGATGACCGACAGCATCTTCTCGATGCCCTTTGACTGCTCGTCGAGGCGCGTGACGATCTGCTCGAAGTGGTCGACCTCCTCGGCAATCTTCTCCATGGCGTCGATGGCGTCGGCCACGGCCAGCGTGCCGCGGTCGGTCAAAAGGTTGCGTACCTGCGCGGAGAACTCCGCCGACCGTCGGGCGTTCTCCCGCACGGCGGCAAGGGCAGCGCTGATCTCCTCGACCGACGCGGAGGTCATCTCCATGGCGCGGAACACCTCTCCACTGCTGTCGGCGATGGTGGTGGTCATCTGCGACATGGCGACGATCATATCGTGGGCGTCAGCCGCGGACCGGAACAGGCGCTCGGTGCTCTCGGCGATCTCGCTGGCCGCGGAGCGCATCTCGAGGAGGGACGACACATTGTCGTAGGAGACGCGGGAAAGCTCGTCCGTGCCTTCCGTCGACGACCGCTGCTGCTCGTTCGCCTCCCTGATGACGGACATGACGCCGTCGATGGCGGTCGCCTGGCTGCGCGTGGAGTCGCGGACGCCCGTGAGGGCCGAGGTCAGCCCCTCCAGGGCCGCGGCGACATCGTGCGAAAGGGCATTGACCCGGGCGATGGTCGTGGAGAGCTTTTCGGCGAGAAACTTCGCGCCCGCGGCGATGCTGCCGATCTCGGCGCCGCCGACGTCGGGGACCTCGGCGACCAGGTCTCCTTCGGTGATCCTGCGGAGCGCATCATTGATGCTCGCCACGGGAGAGGAAACCTTGCTATGGAAGAATCGGACGATGGCGTAGATCACCACGAGGAAGGTGATGATCTGCATCACCGGCGGAATGACCAGGAACCGGCCCATCACTTCGTTCACTGTCCGTCCGCTGTAAGTCACCTCGACGGAGCCCGCGCCGCGTGTCGGGAGCGGGACGTGAAGGGTGTTTACGTCGGGGATGGAGAACAGCCGGCGCGGCGGGGAACCGCCCGTTCGCGCGCTATGCGCCTGCTCCGCCGGAGCGGTGCGGGAGGCAATCGGCCGTCCGCTTCCATCGACGACGCTGATCGAGAGAACGCTCCCGGTCCTGACGACGAGGTCCAGGAACCGTTCGAGGGACCGCTGATCGACGCCCGGCGTCAGGGCGGCATCGGCGATCTGCCGGGCGAGCGCCGTCATCTCGCCGCGGAGGCTGTCCTTGAGATGGGACCGCTGATAGAGCAGCAGCCAGGTGTAGAGAATGCCCTGTCCCACGACAAGGATCAGCAGGATCATGACGGTGAACTGCGACACCAGGGTCTTTCTGAGATTGCCGAGCATCACCAGATCTCCCTCAGGCCGTCTGCGCCGGCTGTCTATGCACGGCCAGCTGGCATAGTGTAGCAGCCTGGGCCGGAATGGTAAAGTGTTATTCTTCCTTGTGTCGGAGCGGTGCATTGCTACAACGCCCTTGCCATTCCCCGGGATTTATAGTACCTTTCCACTACGGGTCATACGCGCAGGGATCGATCTCATTCTTTCAGGGAGGCTCCTATCGATGAAAACAACGATGCGTGTTCTGGTGCTCGCGCTGTTCTGCGCGGCAGTCGCCGCTTCGGGCCTTTCGGCCCAGGAAAAGAGCTATGAGCTGAAGCCGGCGGCAACGATCAAGGACATCCTGTCGGAGAACATCGGCAAGCGGGTGATCGTGCGGATGGACGCGGGCGAGAACGTGGAAGGCACGGTGTACAAGGTCGGGGACGGCCTCGTTCATATCTCGAAGCTCTCGGGCAGGGACTTCTACGACGCCGCGGTCCGCATCGACAGGATCAGCGCGGTCGTATTCAAGGTGCGGGGCAACTGACAATTCGCCGCTCCATCTTCGACCTCTTCTCGGGAAGGGAATCGGTCGACTGTCTGTACGAACGAACGCAGCATGTGCTCTGTCCCCCGTCCGTCACATCCTGATGTGGCAGGTCAGGCAGAGCTTGCTCCTGGTGTTTTCCATGATCAGGTGGCCGGCCGATGGTTTCCTCAGATCATGGCAGGAATTGCACGTCACCCGTCCGTTCTCCAATTTGATCCCTTTCGCGACGATGACCGAGGCCGGCGCATACCGGGCTTCCCTGCCTGCCGGCGGGTACGGCTTCATCAGGGAATGGGGACTGGAAAAATCGCACTGGACCGTGCAAAAGGAGACATGTTTTGCCGAAACCCCGTCATGGCAGCCAAGGCAACCCTGCGCCGGGCTGTCCGCTTCGACCATAAGTCCATGATGCAGCATCTGTTCGGCCTGCAGCCACGCCGGCAATCCGAGCGTCGCGAGCAACAGGGCAACGGAGATCCAAAGCAGTCTCTTCATGTATCGTGCCTCCCGGGGGCATGGTCATTCCCTACGCCCACTCTCTTATTATATCTTATATCAAGATTATTGGCTTGTTTCCCGCACTGTTGACATCGGGGACGGCCTGTCTTCTCCGCTGGAAACGAGGGGCTCCACTTGGACAATTCTCCACTGCCTTGCTGTCTTTTTCGCATAATTCTCTGTATCCTTCTCCTCTCGCCAGGACATGGGAAGGCGCCGTGACGATGGCCGGAAAGCCGGTCCCGGCCGTGCCCTGTCCCTTGTGCGCGACTGAGGATGCGGCCGGTTATTTTCGCGACCGACGGCGGGACTATCATCGCTGCGGCGTCTGCGGCCTGATTTTCGTTCCTTCCCGGCAATTCCTGCGCGTGGACGAGGAAAAGAAGAGATACGACCTGCACCGGAATGCTCCTGGGGACCCCGGCTACCGCCGCTTCCTGAGCCGCCTGTTCCTTCCGCTGCAACAGCGGCTGGCGCCGGGAAGCAGCGGCCTCGATTTCGGCTCCGGCCCCTCCCCGACGCTCGCACGGATGTTCGAAGAGGCGGGCCACACCATGACGATCTTCGACCATTTTTACGAGCACGTTCCCGCAGTCCTGGAGCGGCGCTATGACTTCATAACGGCCACCGAGGTGGTGGAGCATCTTCATCGTCCCCGGAAGGAGCTGGAGCGTTTGTGGGCCTGCCTGAACGAGGGCGGCTGGCTGGGCATCATGACGGCCCATGCCGTTTCACGGGACGCGTTTCCGCGGTGGTACTACAAGAACGATCTCACCCATGTCTGTTTTTTTTCTCCCCGGACCTTCAGCTGGCTGGCCCTCCAATGGAACGCCGAGATGACCATTGCGGCCGGCGATGTGGTGCTCTTTCGAAAACGGTCCAGCCTGCGCGGTCCGCACGGCCCTGCCGTGAGCGGGGGCGCCCCATGAGATCGCTTGCCGTGCTGTATCAGGACGAACAGCTGGTGGCGGTCAATAAACCGTCGGGCCTGCTGGTCCATCGGAGCGCCATCGACCGTCATGAGACCGAGATCGCCATGACGATCGTGCGGGACCAGCTGGGGCGATGGGTCTATCCCCTCCACCGTCTCGACAAAGCGACGTCGGGCGTCCTCGTGTTCGCGCTGGACCGGGAGACCGCCCGGGCCATGACGGTCGCTTTTACGGGGTCACAGGTTTCTAAAAGGTATCTTGCCGTCGTAAGGGGGTTCACCGGCGAGGGAGACCGCATCGACCATCCCTTGAAGGACCCCCGGCGCCGCATGACCGGTCAGGAAAAGGGGGGCGAGCCGGAACGGCCTTCCGTCACCGAATACCGGAGGCTGGCGACCGTTGAACTGCAGTTGCCGGTGGGGCGGTATGCCACGGCGCGGTATTCCCTCGTTGCCGCCGCTCCCCTGACGGGCCGCACGCACCAGATCAGGCGCCACCTGAAGCACATATTCCATCCCGTCGTCGGCGATACGACCTACGGAGACGGGAAGCAGAACGAGTTCTTCCGCAGCAAATTCAACTGCCGCCGGCTGCTGCTGCACGCCGCGGCGATCGAATTCATCCATCCCGGGACCGGCCGGCCGCTTTCCATCCACGCGCCCCTCGACAACGACTTCCGTGCCGTGCTCGAGGCGCTGCAGTGGGATAAGGTCGCGGTGATGTGAATGAATATTTATTTATACCTCGATGCTTGCCAGATGCGCAAGGATCAAGAACAAGGCCGGTTCATTCAACGCAGAATGCTTTGTTGCATAAGAGATCATAAAAATCGGCGCAAATCTGCGTTGAAGGCATTGTTTTTCTGAGAGGAAAATAAATCCATCGGATGAGTACAAACCATCGTATCGCGAGGAAACGAAAAGCCCCACAGTCCCGGCGGAAGAAAACCGTGTCCGTCGACCTGGCGTCGCTCCGTTCCGTGGAGCACCGCTGCCGCGGCTGCGCGGAGAGCGAGCCCTGCTGCTGTTCATCCTACGAGGTCTGCGTCACCAGGGAGGAAATGGAGCGGATCATCGAGGTCCTGCCCGAGGCCGCCAAACTCTGCCCCCATCTCAGGAGTGGGCAGGGCTACGACAACGTGTTCGAGTACGTTGAGCCCGGTTTGTATGCACTGGACACGACCGAAGACGGGCTCTGCCTGCTCGCCTACGCGGATGATCATACGGTCCGCTGTTCCCTCCATGCGGCCGGCAAGAGCCTCGGTCTTTCCCTGGAGAAGGTCAAGCCGAAAGCCTGCCTGCTCTGGCCGATGAGCCTGTCGGAAGGAGACGAGGTCCTGTCGCTTGCCGGGGACGCCCTCTCGTTCGGCTGCACTGCCCCCGCGCGGAAGGGATCGCGCGGTCTTTCCCCGGCATTCGTGGAAGCGGTCGAGCTCGTCTATGGAGAGGGGACGGGGGTCCGGCTGGCACAGGAGGCGCGTGCCGGCGCCCTGGTTGCGACCCTGCAGAGGCGCGGCTGACGGATCTTGTTCGCTCTTGCCGGACCGTTCTTTTTGGAAGCGTTTGTGGTACTATACGCCAGGCTGTGCATCGGAGGTAGTATATGGAAGGAAAACGGGTAAAGGACAGCACCGTCATCACCGCCCAGATGATGATCCCCCAGGATGCCAACCCCGCGGGCAACGTGCACGGCGGCGTGGTGGTGAAGATCATCGACGAGTCGGCGGGCGTGGTCGCGACGCGCCATGCCCGGTCGAACGTGGTCACGGCCTCCATCGACCGGATGGACTTCCTGCACCCCATCTTTGTGGGCGACCTGCTCTTTTTCAAGGCAAGCATGAACCTCGTCGGCAAGACCTCCATGGAGATCGGCGTTCGCGTGGAAGCCGAGGACCTCATGTCCGGAGAGGTCCGCCACGTGGCATCGGCCTATCTTACCTATGTCGCTCTTGATGAGCAGGGAAGACCGAAGGGGGTCCCGCCGCTCATTCTCGAAACAGACGAGGACCGCCGACGCAACAATGAAGCAAAGGCGCGGAGGGAGATGCGCCTTGCCGAGAAGAGGAGCGAAGCCCGCTGTCAGAAGGAACCGGGAGACTGCAAGTGAACACGATGCAGGACAAGAACGGGAGAACCGGGACCGCTACAACATCACGGCCTGGTTCTACGACATCCTCGATGAGCATTTACGTTCTGAGTTTTTTAAGCATGGCCGCCCCTTACCCTCAAGGGGATCAGGAAAAAGGGAGAGGGTGCTTCGCTATCGACGACCGGGCATGCCGTGAAGGATTTTCGCTGGGCGCCCTTCCGAGAAGATCCGCAGAGGAGCCGCAGGCTCTATCCTTTGAGGATATGCATCATACCTCTCTGATAGCCTCACCAGTATGATCCTATCGTTCCTGCGAAACCGCACAGGCTGGAAAACTGTGCTACGATAATAGTATTCCGAGGAGTGACCTTGGACCTGAACACGAATGCCAGGATCGACGATCTTGTACGGGAAGATCCCTTCCTGGCGGAATAACCGGTGTCCCGCTCGCCCGAGAGCATGCCGCGGGAGAGCGCGGTCATGGGGAAGACAACACCCGGTCAAGTAGTGCCATGGCAAACCTCGACGACCATGACGAAGAACTGATGCTCCTTCGCGGCGAGGTGAAGCGGCTGCGCAGGACGCTGAACGAGCTCACCCCGTCACTCGCGATGCTGCTCAAACGCCGGGGCTTCCGGGTCTACAAAAAGGAGCCTTCCGACGACCTGCTGGTCCCCGACGAGCCCTTTCGCGACGGCTTCTACGCCAACCTGCACAAGTATTCCTTCCGGCTCTTCCTCCGCGACGTCATCAAACACCAGGAACGGTTCACCCTCGAAGAGGTGGCGCGCTACTCCACGACCCGGGTCATCAGGACCTATCTGAACTATCTCAACGATATGGGATTGATCAAAGAGGGGGCTACGAGCTTTACCCTGACGCACCGGCCGGTCACCAGTTTCGGGCCGACGCTGGAATGGTATGTTGCCGAGCTGCTCAAGCGGGAGTTCGGCGCCGAGGCGCTCTGGGGCGTGAAGTTCAGGCGGCCGGCCGTGGGCGGGGATTACGACGTGCTGGCGAAGCTGGACGGTTCGCTTCTCTATATAGAGGTGAAGTCCTCGCCGCCCAAGCAGGTCACGGACAGCGAGGTGAGGGCGTTCCTCGACCGCGTCGAGGACCTCTCGCCGGAGGTGTCGGTCTTTCTGATGGACACGGAGCTGCGGATGAAGGACAAGGTGGTGCCGATGTTCGAACAGGCGCTGGCGACGCGGCGCAGCGAGCCGCCCGCGGTCGTGCGGATCGAGCGGGAGCTGTTCGGTGTCCGGGCCCGGCTGTTTGTCATGAACGCCAAGGAGAGCATCGCCGGGAACATCGAAAGGGTGTTGGCCTGCTACTTTCAGGGGCTGCGCGGTCAGTAGTCCCAGCGGAGCGCCAGGGTGAAGATGTTGTTCCGCGTGATGACATCGGATGTGCCCGGATGCGTTGTCTGCCGCTCATAGGCAAGCCAGGCGCTCCAGTGGTCCGTGAGAGCGTAGTCCGTGCCGAGCAGGGCGGTCCTTGTCCGCAGGACCGTCGTCGCGCTGTCCTGGTACTGCCGCGACTGGAAGCGGTACCCCGCTGTCACGAGCAGGTCGTCGGTCAGGTCGTACCCCGCGGCGAATCGATAGGCGGGCCCCCGGTAGCTGAAGTCCCGGTACGCGGCGCGGTAGGTCTCATACGCCGCCGCCTCACGCAGCCAAAGGTCGTCGGTGACATGCTCTTTCATGCTTGCCGAGCCGCTGTATTCCGTACCGTCCCGGTCCGCGTCGTTGTCGTACCGCCTCGTCCCCCCGCTCCCGGACAGGCTTGCCGCGAATGCCTCGCTCACGTGCAGGGTCGCTCCCGCGTTCAAGCCTGCCGCAGCCTGGTCGTACTCGGAAAACTCCTGGTAGTCTATTCGCTCGGCAAAGCCCAGCGCGTAGAACGTGAAGCGGTCGCCTCCCTGGCCGCTGACGCCCAGCTCCGCCATGATGGAGACCGACAGGTCGCCGGGCGACTGGGAGCCCGCGCCGATATACGAACCCTGCCCGCCGCCGGTCCCGC